>JANPJH010000059.1:0-26779 GCA_031425415.1 Chamaesiphon sp. VAR_61_metabat_425
CAACTACATCGCCAAACGACTCGAAAATCACTATGCCGTCCTCTACAAAGGCACCAACGGCTTCGTCGCTCACGAGTGCATCCTCGACCTGCGGGAGTTCAAAAAGACCGCCGACATCGAAGTCGATGACATCGCCAAACGTCTAATCGATTATGGTTTCCATCCCCCCACTGTATCTTGGCCAGTCGCCGGAACGGTAATGGTGGAACCCACCGAAAGCGAATCACTAGCGGAACTCGACAGATTCTGCGATGCCATGATTGCCATCCGTGAAGAAATCCGCGAAATCGAAATCGGCAATGTGGACAAACAAAATAACGCCCTGAAAAATGCCCCACACACGATCGTCGATCTGGTCGATGCTAATTGGGATCGTCCCTACAGTCGGGAGCAAGCAGTGTTTCCGGTAGCTGGGTTGCAGGATTATAAGTTCTGGCCAGCAGTAGGTCGGATCGATCAAGCTTATGGGGACAGAAATTTGGTCTGTTCTTGTCTGCCGATGGATGCATATAGTCAGGAATAGTTTAGAGTTAAGAGTAGGGGTAATTCATAAATTACCCCTACTCTTAACCTAAGTCAAAGTATAGATCGAGAGAGTTAAAGATGAATGCAAATATAGTCGAACAAAGATTAATTGAAAAAATTCGCAAACTTTCGTCAACACGAATTGTAGAAATTGAAGATTTTATAGATTTTTTATCCCAACGAGAAGATCGATCTGATGCCAATTTAACATTTGCAGCTAGCAAGCTTTCAGAAGCATCTTTTTCAAAGGTCTGGGATAATCCCGAAGATGCTGTATATGACGACTTATAAATTTGGAGATGTCATTCTCGTTGCTTTTCCATTTACAGATGGAAGCAGCAGCAAAAAACGACCAGCAATCGTCATTAGCTCAGATAGCTACGATCGATCTAAGCCAGATGTAATTCTAATTGCTGTCACCAGTCAAATCAATGCAGATTTACAGCTTGGCGAAGCACTTATGACCGATTGGTCAGCAGCGGAGCTGTTAAAACCTTCAGTTATTAAGCCAGTCATTGCAACGTTAGATAAAAATCTAGTCATTAGAAAACTGGGTAAATTACAATCGCCAGATCTAGAAGCTTTAAAAAACATTTTGCAGCAAATTATCCAAGGATGAGAGAAGTTCGGTTTTACAAAAATCCTATTCAAATCGATAATTTTGTCACCTATCTTCACCAACATGGTTGTCAAAATATCGACCATCCCAATACGCGATTATTAGTCTTTCAAGGTGTCAATGACGATCGCGGATATCCGATTCAAATTGTGTTACCAAGTCAAAATAATTTTGAAGATAGCGATCGACTATTAGTAAAAGCAGTCAATCTATTAGCCGCGATCGAGGATCGATCTACCCAGGAAACGATCGACTTACTCGGTAGCGAAACCCAACATTCATAAATTGTTGGTTAAGATAAATGAGAATTACCGCGCTATTCGATTGTAAAAACGCTTTTGAGATCTAGAAGAGTCAGACGTGAGCAACTCAAGCAATCAATCCAAATTCTTGTAACGCTGGTAAAAAGTTATTATTTTCATGCTGCGATCGCGTTAACTTGATCAGCGCAAATCGTTGAAGCGGAGTTAGATTAGCCCATTGGGTGGAAGTGATTTCTACTCCCACTTCGGCAGCTTTAGTTTGAATTGATGCCGGAATTTCTCCTTCTTTGAGCCAAGCTGGATCGGGATCGACGGGGAGCATACTCGCTTGATGTCCTGTATGCTCAAAAATCAATTGGCTCACATAATCTCGGTAATCGCCAATCTCCACAACATTTTGGCAGGGCAAATCGACCAATCGTTCGCACTCAATTTGATTAAAGTGATTCCATTCGGCTAGTTTTAACTTGACTCCGCAGATGTCTAATTTCATCCGCACCACCATCGGGATGCAACGCAACGAATCCACAAAGTCAGCTTCAAAGTTAAAAAATGTAGTCATTAGATCTCTTGTCTGAGTGTAAAAATTACCATCTTCTCGACTGTAGTCAAGAAGATTTGACTTAGTTGTGCAGATCTCGCCGTCAAAGCATTATTTATCACTGATTACTTGACTTCTAATCCCTGCCATAATTAGGTCGATCGATTCTTGAGTGTGACCTTGCAATATATTCTTGCCCAACATGCGTTTACCTGGCCAGAGATATTTAAGATTTTCTTGAGCGATGAAATAAAAAGCGCAGGTACCAACAATATTGACTGCTGTATGTCGAGCATCCAGTTGCCGAAATACCCCAGTAATCATTCCCTGTTCCAAAATGTTGATAATCTTACCATACAGCAAGTTACCTAACTGCTTGGGGTAATACTTACCTTTATTTTGGATCGCTTCTAGAGAAAGAATACTGCCGATGCGGGGATTTTCTGACATGCAATACAACACTTGTGTCAGCAATTTAACTATTGCCGCATCTGGGGGTAAACATTCAAGCTCCAACCGATCCATCGTCTCTAGTGCCTCACTCAAACACCGCTCTAGCACCAATCGATATAACTCTTCTTTGCTTTGGAAATAGTAATAGATCATTGCCTTCGTGACACCAGTTTGCGCCGCGATCGCTTCTGTTCGCGCCGCGCTTAGCCCCGTGACAGCAAACTCGGCTTCTGCTGCATCTAGGATTTGGGTCTTTGTTGCTTCAGGATTACGAGTTAGAGCTGTGGCTTTCCTGGTCTTTTGGTTGTTAATTACGGGCATTATACAAATGAAGCGATAACTTGTTTAACTTAATAGTCAGTATATATTTGGCTTCATAATCCCATTATGGCAAGGATTTGAGCAAATGTATCTTAATTGACACATAATTTATTTTTACGTTAAACTAACTAACGGGTAAGTAAATTCCTCGATGAGCACCAGGGATAACTTAGAGTTATGGCAGAAGATAATTTTTTAGTGAACAAGTTTAATAGTCTCAACCCTTTCAGTCGGTGGATTGCCGTCGGTGCCTCCGTTGGAGCCATACTACTGTTACCAGCCGGAATGCACTATGCTGGTATAGTTGCCCAGAAGCCCCCGGCTTCCACAACCCCAGATGGTCAACCCATAGTTCCAAAACCCGAACCAATGAAAGCTGTCACCTCACTAGGTCGGCTAGAACCATTGGGAGAAGTAATTAAAGTCTCTGCACCCAGTTCTTTGAGTGGGGCAGGAACAATCGAGCGGCTAATGGTCAAAGAAGGTGATACTGTCGCCGCCAGGCAGCCGCTGGCGATTATGGACAGTCGCCAGCGGCTAGAAGCCGCTTTAGCGAAAGCACAAGAAGATACAAAAGTCGCCCAAGCTAATCTAGCTAAAATTAGATCTGGAGCTAAGCAAGGCGAAATTGCTGCTCAGAAGGCTGAAATAGCCCGCCTCAAGAGTCAACTTCAAGGTGATGGGGCAACTTATGTCGCGACTAAAGCACGGCTCCAAGCCCAGTTAAAATGGGAGCCTGCTGCCCAAGCGGGAAAAATCCAAGCTCTTAGTGCCCAACTCGCTGGGGAAAAACCAACTCAAGCAGCTACAGTTCGCCGAATCGAGTCACAACTGCGAAATGCCGAGGTCGATTATCGAAGATATCAACAACTGTATGCTGAGCGGGCGATCGAAGCTACGAAAGTAGATGCTAAACGTCTTGAAGTTGAAACTGCGCGCCAACAATTAGCCGAAGCCAAGTCTAAGTTCAATCAGACGGTGGCGATGCTCACTCAACAAATTGTCGAAAATCAAGCGACTAAAAATAAACTTGAAACGACCACAGTCCAACAACTCGCCGAAGCCAAAGCTAGCTACGACAAAACCCTCGCTACCACCAAAAATCAAATCGCTGAGGCTCAAGCTACTCTCAGTAAAATCTCCGAGGTGCGCGGCGTAGATGTCCAAGGTGCGACTGCCGAACTTGCTCGCGCCCAAGCCGCAGTGCGCCAAGCCCAAGCCGAATTAGCTCAAGCTTACGTCCGTGCCCCAGCCGCTGGCGCGATCCTCAAAATCCGCGCCCGTCCCGGCGAAGTCCCTGGCACGAATGGCATTGTCGAAATGGGTCAGACGAGCCAAATGGTGGCGGTGGCAGAGATTTATGAGAGCGATATTGCTAAAGTTCGAGTCGGTCAAACGGCAAGTGTTTCCAGTGAATCTGGTGCCTTTGGTCAGACAGTTCGCGGGAAAGTCACCTATATCGGACTCCAAATCGGCAAGAAAGATGTGCTCAGTACAGATCCGGCTGCGGATACCGATTCCCGTACTGTTGAAGTCAAGGTAGCGATCGATCCTACCGATAGCCAAACTATCAAGACTCTCACCAATTCTAAAGTAGTTGTCAAAATCAGTACGCAATGAGTAATGGGAAATAGTTAGTAAAATGTTTAGGAAGATTCCTCTTGCTTGGTTACAACTCAGCCACGAAAAGATCCGGTTGCTGGTCGCGATCGCGGGGATTAGTTTCGCTGATATCCTGATGTTTATGCAATTAGGCTTTCGAGATGCCTTATTTGATAGTGCTGTCAAATTTCATGCCAATGTCAATGGGGATATATTTCTAATTAGCCCTCAGTCTACGGCACTGATTGCCATGAAATCTTTTCCGAGACGGCGGTTGTACCAAACACTCGCTTTTAAAGGTGTAGAATCAGCTACACCAATTTATCTAGGTTTTGAAATTTGGAAAAATCCAGAGAAAAAAAATACCCGACAGATTATGGTGATCGGGTTTAATCCTGCTGACAAACAACTATTTCAACTACCAGGCATAGCTGAAAATCTCGATAAGCTACAGTTACCAGATACTTATTTATTCGATACAAAATCTCGCGAACAATTTGGACCGATCGATAAACTATTTGCATCTGGTAAACGGGTACAAACCGAAGTCGGACGACGGAAAGTTGAAGTTGGTGGTTTATTTACGCTCGGTGCATCTTTCGGTGCCGATGGTAATTTGATGGCCAGTGATACCAACTTTATTCGGCTATTCGATCAACGAAATAAAGGGCTAATTGATGTTGGCGTAGTTAAGCTCAAGCCGGGTACTGATGTCAAAACGACAATCGCCGCAATGGAGGCATATTTCCCTAAAGATGTAAAGGTATTCTCGAAAGAACAATTCATTGAATTTGAGCGGAGCTATTGGCAAAGTGGCACTTCGATCGGGTTTATCTTTACCCTTGGTACAATCATGGGCTTTATCGTCGGGATTGTGATTGTTTATCAAATTTTATATACCGATGTAGCCGATCATCTGTCTGAATATGCCACGCTCAAAGCGATGGGTTATACGGATTTTTATTTACTAACTGTAGTATTTCAAGAAGCAATTATTTTATCGATCGTCGGTTTTTTCCCTGGAATGATAGCGGCGATGGGACTTTACACTCTTACGCGCAATGCCACTAGTCTCCCCTTATTAATGACGGTTGCTCGTGCCACTACAGTCCTAATTTTAACGATGATTATGTGTACGATTTCGGGAGCAATTGCGGTGCGGAAACTCCGTGCTGCCGATCCTGCTGACATGTTCTAGCTTAGTGAATAGTGGATAGTAGATAAGAGATTTAGTGTGGAACTTTTAGACTCGATCGATAATTATTACCCGGCGATACCAGATACCCCTTAATAAATAACAAGCCTATGTTGGGATTCAAATCAAGACCACAAGTATTAACAAAGATCGATAGTAGCGGTCTCAATGATAATAATGATAATATCGTCGTTGCTGTCGATAGTCTCAACCATTACTTTGGCAAAGGAAATCTCAAAAAACAAGTCCTATTCGACATTAATCTCGAAATCGGTAAAGGCGAAATCGTCTTAATGACGGGGCCTTCTGGTTCTGGTAAAACCACCCTCCTGACGCTCTCTGGTGGATTACGCTCCCCTCAAGAAGGAAGTATGCAGGTGCTTGGAGTCGAGATGGTGGGCGCGAGTAAACAACAAACAATCGCCGTCCGCCGGAACATCGGTTACATTTTCCAAGCTCATAACCTACTCAAATCTCTAACAGCCCAGCAAAATGTCCAAATGGCGGGGCAACTTCATCCCGAAATGAGTACCCACGAAATCAAAGATCGTGCAATCCAAATGCTCGATGCTGTCGGTTTGAGCGATCGAAAAAGTTACTATCCCGATAACCTCTCTGGCGGGCAAAAGCAGCGGGTGGCGATCGCCCGTGCCCTCATGAGCCATCCCAAACTCGTTCTAGCCGATGAACCCACCGCCGCACTCGATGGCAAGTCAGGCCGAGAAATTGTCGAGATTATGCAAAAATTAGCCAAAGAACAAGGTACAACCATCCTAATGGTGACTCACGATAATCGAATTCTAGACGTAGCCGATCGCATCATTCACTTAGAAGACGGCTGTTTGGCTCAAAATGACGTTCTGACTCTCAGTCACTAGTAAATCTATCGACGATTTCTGTTGAGGTTTCCGCTCTGCTCTGGTGGTGTAAGAACACTGGGGGCAGATCTTCTCACCTGTGACTAATGTAACAATTTCATCTCAGAAATTGAGTTATGATAAGAGTTGTGACAAAAGTTGAGGTAAAACTTCTCGCCACAGCAAAATCATCCGTTTTTTGGCATAGTTTTCCAATGAGTATTTCTTCACCTCCACCCACTAACGACACAATAATCTGGACTAGCCTCAAACAAGCTATCTCCAACAGTCCTGGTTTTCAACACTGGGCATCCCAGCTATCAACGATCGACCAAGCAGATCTCAATCTCGATGCTCGCGTCCAACGCTATCTCCGCGAAACGCTAGAAACCCTAGCCTATTAAACCATGAGGTCGCGCAGACATGGCAGTTATCACAGCCGTTACGAGATTATTAGATGATGTTACTATATCCCCGACTTCTTCAAGAAGCTGGGGATATGTTTGATAGATGATCTATGACTATCCGCGAATTCTGGCAAAGACAAAGCGATCGAGTCCAGCTAGATCGTTGATAATTTGAATATCGGTATAACTACCCTGCCGGATTAATAATTCTCGAACACTATCGCCCTGTCCCGCCATCATTTCGACTAACCAAATTCCCCCAGCCTGAAGATAATCTGGCGCAGTGTCAACTAGCACCCGAATCGCCTCTAAGCCGTCTGCACCGCCGTCTAACGCCAAATGAGGCTCATGGTCTGTTACCTCTGGTTGAAGTTTTAGTACCTGCTCAGAAGGAATATAGGGCGGATTAGAGAGCATCCCTGACACCTTACCTTGGAGATGTGCTAGCGAAGACCACCAGCTCCCCTGGCTAAAATTAATTCGTTGGCATAGCCTGTGAGCACAAGTATCGACTTCATCTAATCGACTAGCGTTAGTTCGCGCAATCTCTAATGCGGCCGAACTATAGTCTACGGCATAAATCGTCGCATCGGTAAGCTCCCGTGCCAAACCGATCGCAATTGCTCCACTCCCAGTGCCTAAATCTACCCATATCCCCTGCTGCTGAACACTATTACTCTCAGCTACAGCAATATCGATCATTGATTCAGTTTCTGGGCGGGGAATCAGTACCGCTGGCGAAACAACTAGCTCAAAATCTCGCCAGCAGGTAGTTCCGACCAGGTATTGAACGGGCTTCCGAGCGTCTACTCGATCGAGCCATAACTCCGATAATCGATCGAGTGATACCGAGAGCTGCACCAACTGCTCATCGCCGATTGACTCCAGCCGCAGCGTCAAGCGGTCTAGATTTGCTACCGCAGCAAGCAACCAATCGACTTCATAGCCACTCACACCCCGATCTGTTGCCAACTTTACCGCCCATCTGCGCCACTGCCACAGTGTTCTACCAGTAATTAGATCTGAATTCACCTATTTATTTTTTGGGTGGGACAGCCGCAGGTGAAGAGCTAGGCTGGGCTTGAGCTGATTGGATTTTGCGAACAATATCGACATTCTCCCGTGATGGGACAAAGACTAACTGTTGTTGTCTGGGATGGTTGATTTTGTGCAAACTTTCCAGCATATTTTGGAGCGACTCGACGGTGATCTCTGCTTTAGCCGCTAATTTAGGGTTTTTCACTTTGGCAACCTTCAACCAATCTTGAGCTTCTTGTTTGTCAAAAAACATTTGAGTCAGATCGTTGCGCTGAATCGCAATATTTTGATTTTTATCTTTGACTGTGACAACAAACAGTGGCACAGGATAATTCACATTATTTTTATATGGCTCTTTAAGGATACTGAGCGCATTTTTGAGTTGCTGTTCGGTGGGTATAAACATAAAACCCATATTTTTGGACTTTTGTTTTGCCTCTAGTTGCATCTTGTAAATGGCACTTAGAGGAATCGGACTAATTTGGGCAGATTTACCGGCTTGTGGTTGTTGCTTCTGAAAAACTTTCAAGAAGGCTTGAGCATCTTTTAATCCGATGAACCCTCGTGTGTATAACCTTGCCTTAGGGGAAGTTCCCTCACTTTCCCAGACAAAATCTCGATTACCATTGGGAGTTTTAGTCATGGTAATGGTGAAGATTGGTACCCCTCGCAACTTTTCCATGATTTGAGCTTCGGGGAGTGCTCGTGCTGGTTGTGTTATCGCGATCGTTAATGGGATACTCATGCCCAAGATCGCCGTGAGAGCAGTTAAAGATTTATGCATAATGTGGCAGAAGAAGGGGACAGAGATGATGGGTAAGATCTACAGTATTTTTACTTACCCACTGAAATTAGCCGGCAGTTTTTGGTTAGATCGAGTCTACCGATCTACTTATCATCCATGTTGGGGTTAAATTCAAAAAAGTTAACAACTGGATCGGTTGTTGTGGTCATATATCCGAGCAGATAGTTAAGTTCTACTACTTGAATTTTTGACTTGTTTAGTAGATTTGGGTAAACTTTTTTGATTGTTGCCTGGAGCGTTTCTTTACTAAAAAAAAGTGGCACGATCTCTTGGCGATTTTGCTCAAAAGTTAGGTACTCCTCTTTACCAGATTTAGATGTGGTTGTGGCAATAAATACTGGTAAATCGTTCACTTGGGTGAGTTTTTGACCACTCTGATTGAGGATCGCCAATGCTGCACTCGCTTGTTTCTCTGTCGGTACATAGATATAGTTCAGCTCTTGGGGCTTATTTTTATTCGCTTGTTGCCGGCGATAGATTTCACCCAAACTTACTGGCGTGACTTTTACCAGCTTAGTCAAGTCTGGTTGTTGAGTTTTGATGCTGCGATCGATAAAGTTTTGTGCGTCTTGACGGCTGAAGAATACTCCTGTTGAAGTTTTTTGAGCCTGATTTTTTGCCCCAGTATTTGTGGCATGAACGATGATGCCCTTATCATCGGTGATCAGGTAGACGGGAATATTTTGCAATTTAGCAATTACTTGGGCTTCGGGAATTGCCTGAGCTGGAAAGTTGCCAAGTAGCGAGCTACTTACAATAGTGCTACTGACCAGACCAATCCTCGCAAACCAGTGTTGGAATAATTTCATATAAAAGTCTGTGCCTTAGATCCGTTGATGACAATAATCAATGACCCTTAGATTAACAGATTGTTTCCTTTTTTGGGTACAACGACGTTCAGCAGTAATGCTGGTATACAAATTAGGTTTCAATAAAACTCCCCGGGCAAGATTCGAACTTGCGACCAGTCGATTAACAGTCGACCGCTCTACCACTGAGCTACCGAGGATTACTTAAGTGCTTTTTCAACACTCCTCTCATATTATCACTAAGGTTCTTGAATTGGCAAGCAAATTTGAGAACTTTTTCTGGTGAGTAGAAATGTCGTCAGGGCGAGCGACAGTTGGTTGGCTAACTGGTAATCTAGATCCATCTCTTCTTCCCTGCGCTTATGGATTCGGTCTTTGCCGTTGTTTTATGTAATTGCACGATCGCGATCGGCTGTTTGATGATGAGCGTTTTACTAGTTCGGCTTCGCCGTCAGTTAGTCGTCTTAACTCAATGGTGCGATCGCCAAACGAGCGATTGCAGTCTGTTCGCCGATACCCCACAGTCTTTAGCCGCGATCCGAGTGCAACTGGGCCAACTTCGTCAGGTTTATCGCCAGCAATCGATGAGTGTCGATCGAATTCAGACGATCCGCTACTCAATTGGGATCATGAGATCTTTCCTCAAAAGATCGAGCTTCAAATTCTATTGACCTAACTGCACCTCATCCGCAAAACTGGCTATCTGAGTAAACTCAAATGGTCCAGCAATTGAACCCCAGAGGTGTTCGTCAGTTTCAATATCCCGACCGCGATCGAGGCTAATTAGCTGCTTACCGTCGATTTCAAAGGAATTATCTAAATAAGTATTTTGTCCATTTCGCACTACCTTACAGCCCTTCCCCGGTTCCACATAGCCTTTAAATCCACTCCCCGTCCACTCGGTAATCATCGTACAGCCGGGCATTTTGATGATTTGTTCGCGAGTCAGTTGTTGGAGCAGTTCTGGTTTGCGGGCGGCTCCATGAAAGTCGGCTTCGGGTTCGATCGTATAGTGTTCGATTTCGATCCGCTCGTTGGCGATGACAAATTTTAGCACCCGCAATCGATAGGGATTTTGGAGCATAAAATCATAAGCCTGTTCGAGAAATAACCCCACACCATCTAATAGCTCAAAGGGTAGCGGTCGCATACACACCCGAATATGCGCGAAGAATGGGGGATTTTCAAACGCTTGAGCTTGATTGCTAAAATCTCCGGCCATCCAGCGAACTAAGGTAGGAATATCTGTAGAATGGGTCATAGTAAGGGAATAGTTTAATCTAAATTTAATCCTGAGCGGTTGTCGAAAAGTTAACTTGTTACCGAAGAAATGTAATTATAGCCACCCCAGAAATTCTAGCCGAAATTCTACATCCTGAACATTGTAATTACGGTCATCGCGGCGGAGTTAAGTTAGCAGCAGGTAGCGAGAAAGCCCTAACTGAAGGATGAGCATTACCGTTGAGATATGTTTCGATCGGTTAGAATCTAGATTGGTGAACAGTTACCGTTGAAACTGGTAACTGGTAACTGTTAACTGTTAACTGTTAAAACTTGGCATGGCGATACTCCTTGGCGATCTCGAACAACAACTAGCAACCCTGCAAGCGACAGCATTACACTCGATCGCCCAAACACAGACGCTAGAAACATTAGAACAACTCCGAGTTAATTATCTCGGTAAAAAAGGCGAACTCTCGCTAATTTTGCGGGGGATGGGACAACTAGCCGCAGCAGAACGCCCTGCCATTGGCGCGGCGGCAAATGTCGTTAAAGATGCGATCCAAGCCCAACTCGATCGAGTGAAACACGATCTGCAAACTGCCCAAATTCAGGCTCAATTAGCCGCAGAAACGATCGATGTGACGATGCCTGGAGTATATCGTCCTGTAGGGCGGGTACATCCAATCAATGCGACGATCGATCGAGTCATCGATATCTTTGTGGGAATGGGTTACACCGTCGCCACTGGGCCAGAAATGGAGACTGATTACTACAACTTTGAAGCTCTGAACACACCGCTAGATCATCCCGCACGGGATATGCAGGATACCTTCTATCTCCCGGATGGCAATCTGCTCCGCACTCACACATCCTCCGTCCAAATTCATTACATGGAAGAGAACGAACCGCCAATTCGGATTATTTCGCCCGGACGCTGCTATCGTCGCGATACTGTCGATGCGACGCACTCAGCCGTATTCCATCAAATTGAAATCCTGGCAATCGAACGTAATCTAACTTTTACCGACCTCAAAGGTACGATCAAAGAATTCCTGATTCAAGCTTTCGGGATGGAATTACCGATTCGGTTCCGCGCTAGTTATTTCCCCTTTACCGAACCCTCCGCCGAAGTTGATGTCCAATGGCAAGGGCGATGGTTGGAAATTATGGGTTGTGGGATGGTCGATCCCAATGTTCTCACCAAAGTCGGTCACGATCCAGAAGTGTACAGTGGTTTTGCGGCTGGGTTTGGGGTAGAACGCCTTGCCATGGTGCTACATCAAATCGATGATATCCGGAGACTCTACGGCAGCGATCTCCGCTTCATGCGCCAATTTTAAGGGATGATTTACAAGGGTGGCGATTTTTACGATCGCCACCCTCGATCGATTAGTTAATTCCCGATCCGGTGGTGTCTAGATTCCCGATACAACCGCAACCCAAAGTCCCCCGCGCTAGTTGCTTGATAATGCCGAATCTCCGCTTGCATCTGGGCGGGGAGCGTGTCGAAGGCTAATGGTGGAGTATGCTGTTGTGGCGGTTGAAGGATTGGTGCCGCAAGTGCGGCAAAGGTAATGTCGATCGCTGAAAATCGATCGCCTAATAAATATTTACGACCATCACTTAAAACTCGATCGACACGATCGAATACTCGCTCGATTTCTCGATATGATTCGATCGCTGATGTTGCCGTAATATCCATTTTTGCTTGAATAATCGATCGCATTTTCGGAAAGACGATCGGAAATAATAATTTCTGCCAAATTGGTACGCCCAAAGTCCAGCGGGGATAAAGCAGTTGCGGCGCGAGAATATACGAATATCCCCACCGGCGGGAGTGAACTCCTAGCGTGCGATTGAATAATGTTTCTAATTCATCAGCTAGTGTCTGCAATTCTGGTTCGCAAGGATATAACTTGCCAGGATACAGAGTATCTAAATATTTCAAACTTTCAGTAGAATCAGTAAAAATCTTGTCTGGAGCGTCGGCAATCATTACTGGCGTACTTTCCCCACCGTATTTACCAGTCGCCTGACGATGGAACGGCGGCATGTGTGGGAACTCTTGAAACGGGATGTGTAAATACTCTAATGCCCACCGCACTTTCTCACTATAGTGGCTGACTGGGATTGTAATTAGTCGAAATTTAGTTGGCATTATCAACTTCCAGCTTCTACTCTCTAATTATAAAACCCAATCGAAAATCCGCTAGAACTGAATCACTATTTTCAACAAAGCACATTCCCAGACTAAGCGTGGTTGAACGTAGGCGAGTAAATGCGATCGAGTCTGTTCTAAGATTTCTACTAATTGCGGGCGGCGATAGCGTTGCCAGTAAATGTACTGAAGATAGTCCAACAGCCATAACTGCTCTGCGGCATCCAACTCTTTATCAATTTGGACGGCTAATTCTAGTCCCTGACGGCGCGTAATCGGTAATTTAGTTAAATTTTCAAGCAAATCGGCAGGCAGTGATTGTAGCTGCTCCCAGAGGGCAATTGCCGCACCGGGACTACCTTGAGCTAGTCCGATGATGTCCGATCGAGTGGTGATTTCGATCTGACCTAGTTTAGTTAAAATTTCGACCATTAGAGTGCGATCGAGTCGTTGAAATGGGATGCGCTGACAGCGGGAAACAATCGTCGGTAAGAGTGAATCTACGCTTAGGGAGATCGGGATAATTGTTGCCCTACCTGGTTCTTCTAGCGTCTTTAACAGCGCATTTGCGGCTCCTTCTGCCATCGTCTGGGCTTGTTCGATGACAATGACAGCTCGATCGCCCAAGAGTGGCGGACGCGACAAAAATTGACTGATTTCGCGAATTTGTTCGATCCGAATTTGGGGTGGTGCTTTGCGCTTTACCCCGGCGGCGGTAGCTTCTGCGGCTGAGAGCAATTTCCCCTGATGACTATATGTAGGTGCAATCCACAACACATCAGGATGATTACCTTGACGTAATTTTTGCTGAATCAAGGGTTGTTCGCTCTCAGGTTGCCCTTCGCACAACAGTAGCTCGATAAAACACCGTGCGGCTAAACTTTTGCCTACTCCATCTGCACCGCAAAATAGATAAGCAGGAGCCAGCCGTTGCTTGATCACTGCTTGCGTTAAAAGTTCGACAGCTTGTGGTTGTCCGAGGAGAGCAGAGCTAAATTGGGCCAAATGTTTACGCTCAAGTATTGAGGATCGCGAGTGAAATTTTACCATTAACTCGCTGAATCTTAAACTGTTAGTAGATATCGACCCGATCCAGTTCTGTTGATCGATCTATAGACCTGACTTTTTTAAGAGGACTAGTTCAACCGTCTATTCCCTCAATCCTGTCTAGATCGAAATCGTCACCAGGCTAATCACCTCTGAGGAAAATTGCGGTGAGGCTACTTTCGTCCCCCCATCCACTTGGCGGCGATCGCTCCCAGAGCAGCCCCAATCATAGGATTACTCAGAAATTTGACTAGTGCCGGTCGATCGGCTAAAACCGATTGAAAGATATCAGGATAATTGTGGTAAGCAAATCCAGCTAACTTCCCAACATCATCCGCACTCATCCGTTTGGGATCGTGAGTAGATAGTCCGAGTTGTTGTTCTAAATCGCGCTCCTTTAATCCTTGCTTTTGAAGCTGACTAAAAAACTCTTTGGCAACATCATCTCGCTCGTCCGGTTGAATTTGAGCAATTGCTTTTTGTAGCTCTGGCTCCATTTGGTGAGAAGGAATCACATCGGGGTGGAAAGAACGGCTAAACAATTGGTGCCGCTCGTCCCGCGAAGATCGTTGAGCAAAATCATCAAAATTTTGATAGTTATCTCCGGAATTAGTCTCATCATCAAGACTCTCAGTATTACCACCTGACAAGTCTTTCATAATTTGACGTTTGTAGTCATCACTGTTAGACATTTTGAGGTTCTCCTGTAAAATTCAAAAGTAAGGCAGGGTGAAGATTAGGTGGCTTGTTTAAACTCAACCTGTTTAGATTGGGTGTCATAAAGAGCCGTTAAAATTAATTTACGATCGGGCGCATACATTAACACTGTCAGATCCCGATCGGGAAAGTTTTTCCGAAAACCTTGAGCTACAGATTTCGCTAAATCTTTCACTTCATTGGGCCGGACTTGGGGGGAGATAACTACACCGATCTTGTTTCGATCTCGTACATAGGCATCCTTAATTAAGCCTTTACTGGCTGATACAACCCAGTTACCAAAGTCTTGACCTGTAGATGAGTTTCCCCGCTCTAACTGTCCATAACCTCCATTTTGACTAACGGCTGTGGGCAAACTTGATTGAGGCTTTTCGACTGTTTTTGCGCCACATGCAGTTGTTACTACCAGCATTAAGATGAGTGATAATGCGATAATTAGCTTGCGACTATGTTGAAATAAATTCATTTTGATCCTCCTGCGCTCGATCGGCAAAATTTAAGCCTTGATTGATACAATGATATAAAAGGGGAGCATCAATCTTCATCTGTATTTAGAAGGATTGTAAGTATGCAATTGGAAATAGATACAGAAGTCGATTGAGATTTATTTCAAGCTAGATAAATAGTTTGAATATTTTGTGATTAGAACGTTTAACTTGCTAAATGCAAACTAATATAATTTTTTTGAGTCAATATTAAATATATTTTAATGTTATTTAAATCTACTCGAAATTAATCTGGTTAAATATCTATCTAAAGATAGATCGCTCGATCTATCTTTAGAGACTGTGAATTATCAGATCGGTCTGCGTAGAATTAGTAGGTAACTACCAAGGATTATACCGATCGTGAATAAATCAATCGAATCGTTAAAAAATAAACTCCAAAGTTTTGACATAAAATCACTTTCTAAAGTGGTGATAAGTTTTTTTGCAGCCTTTCTGTTATTTAGTACTACTGCCTGTGGAGGTTCTAACCCAACTACTGACATAGCCAGACAAAATCTAGATAATCCACCAGCAGGCAAGATTACTGAACTATATAAGCCGATCGCTCCCTTTGAAGGTGGGATGAATAACTATAGTGATGTCGATCCGAGAGTCGATACTTCTAAGACTGATGCTAAAGCAGAGCGACTGATCGAAAAAGCTAAAAATCTCCAGAAACAAGACACGAATCCATTCAAGCAAATTCAGAAGGAATTTGATCGCAAAGGAGTTCAAGAAAGAGCTGGGGATCTGTCTAAAGATTTGAGCCGTTCAGCTCAAGAAACTGCTGATGGACTCGCAAAAGGGACTCAGAAAGGATTTGGTAACGTGCAGAAGAACGCCGAGTCTTTCAAGGAAGAAGTCGGGTCAACACTAAACGATCTAGGACAGAATGCACGGGATAAAGCTGCCGATCTCAAAAACACTGCCCAAAAGACCGCAGATCGGGTCACAAATTAAGCTGAATAGGATCATATTTCAAAGCTAAAAGATGGGTAACACCCATCTTTTATACTCTAAATTTAACTTTTATAGAGAAAAATTTAATTATGATTGTTAACCTTATTGATACTGGTTGGGAAATTATCTATCATCGCGCTCATGCACTTTTAGCAGCTCAGATTGCCGGGTATTGGCATACCCCTGATGATACGGCACATTTGATAGATACAGTAGCGGCAATCGCCCATCATGACGATCTAGAGCGTGAATGGCAAGGCGATTGTCTAACCACGGCAGGTGCTCCATTTGACTTTACGTTGGGAGGTTCTACTTCCGTCCCATTACTAGACCGACATATTGAAGATGCACGCTATTGCGGGCGATGGGTAGCACTACTAGTTTCAATGCACATGAGCTTTTTGAATGAAGGCAAACGTGGCGATATTCCCGAACTCGATGAGTTTTTAGATCGCCAAATTGAACTACAAACAGCTTGGCGAAAAAGCTTGAAAGTCAAAAAAGCTGATGCCGACAAAGCCTATACCATGATGCAATGCTGCGATCGTTTATCACTAATATTATGTCAACGGCAGCTTCCAGATGGAGAAAGGTTATTAGAGATCTCAAAAGGACCTACCGGAGAGCGTCATAATATTTTACAACGTGCCGATCAAACTTTATCGATCGAGCCTTGGCCATTCAAAGATAAACTTTTCACCGTGCGAGTAGATGCCTGTTATCCGACTCAGATAAAGTTTGAAAGCAATCAAAAGTTGGTTGAATCACTTCAGCAAGCAGCTACTAAGTCGATCGAGTGGACTTTTGTTCGCTAAAAGTTGTCAAACAATTAATCTGATTAGAATCTCACGAAAAATCCGTTTTTTGCTAAAGTGTTTGGTCTGATTGCATGGTAGTCTGATTAACTAGAATCCTTACACTAGCAGCTAGGTATATGGCAATCGCGATCGATTTTGGGACGAGTAATACTGTCATCAGCCGTTGGAACGCAGCGACACAACAAGCTGAAACAGTAACTTTGCCAGGATTGTCACTAGTCGCCGGGATGAATCCACCGTTAATTCCTAGTCTAGTATATGTTGAAGATGGGAGTGAGGATCGAGTCTTACTAGGACAAATGGTACGCGATCGGGGGCTGGATCTCAAGGGGGACAATCGGTTTTTTCGTGGATTCAAGCGGGGCATTGGCTTGGAGATTCAGGGCTTTTTACCCGAATTGGATGGGGTGCCGATGACATTCGAGCGGGTAGGGGAGTTGTTTCTGACGGGGACGATCGCGCAGTTACAGCAGTCCCTCCCAGATGTAGGAGAATCCCTAATTTTAACTGTGCCAGTGGATAGTTTTGAAGTATATCGTCGCTGGTTGAGTGGAGTATGTGCGACGCTGCCAGTCGAGCAGATCCGGCTGCTGGATGAACCGACGGCGGCGGCATTAGGTTATGGAATGACTGATGCTGGCACGTTATTAGTGGTCGATTTTGGCGGCGGTACGTTGGATTTATCGCTGGTTCAGTTGACGAAGCAAGTACAACAGGGTAAAAAGCCCCTGGGCTTCTTGTTGAAGTGGGGTGAGAAATCGATGGAAACATCCACTCAACAGCCGCAGATGGCGCGAGTAATCGCTAAAGCGGGGCAAAATTTGGGGGGGACGGATATCGATATTTGGGTAGCGCAGGAGTTGGCGATGGCGCAGGGTTTAACGGCTTCGGCGTTGATTACGCGGTTGGCGGAGAAGATCAAGATTCAGTTATCGTTACAAACAACGGCGACGGAAGTATATTTTGACGATCGAACTTTTGATAGTTATGAGTTTAGTCTCACTCGCGCAGAGTTCGAGCAGATTTTAACAGCTCATCAATTTTTCGAGCGGTTGGATGAGTCGATGACGCAAGTCCTTCAGCAAGCTCGTCGTCAAGGCATTGAAACCAGTGACATCGATGGGGTACTACTCGTGGGCGGTACGGTGCAAATTCCCGCCGTGCAAACTTGGGTAAGACAGTATTTTGATGAGGGGAAAATTCGCCAATCAAAACCCTTTGAGGCGATTGCCCATGGTGCTCTACAATTACTGCAAGGAATGGAAATTCAAGACTTTCTCTACCACAGTTATGGCGTTCGCTATTGGGATCGGCGGCGCAACGCGCATAATTGGCACCCAATTATTCAATCGGGACAAGTTTACCCAATGTCCGAACCCGTAGAATTAACACTTGGTGCATCGCGAGAAAATCAACCCAGTATCGAGTTAATCATCGGCGAACTCGGAGCCACATCAGGGGGAACGGAAGTATATTTCGATGGAGATCGATTGATTACTCGCTGTCTGACGGGAGGGGTGACGGATATTCGCGCCTTAAACGATCGAGATGGGGCGCGAAATATCGCTAAACTCGAACCAGCCGGATATCCTGGTAGCGATCGAATTAAAGTTCGGTTCAATGTCGATCGCGATCGACAGTTACGGATTACAGTTGAGGATTTACTCACCAATCAAACTCTCTTGACTGATGGCATTGTTGCCGAATTAAGTTAGATATCTTTCTAGGGTTGACGTTTGCGGTGATGTGTTGTTAAGATTCGCACCTGCTGTGGCAATATCTCAAAGTCCTTGTGGATCCAATACGGTTCGGTTAGGAAAAAAAGGCAAGATTTTTGAACGAGAGAATAAGCTGTTCAGCCTCTAATTTGGGGTTGTGGAGGGCTTAACCGAACCGTATTGCTTGTGGATCTATCAAGGTATCGATTGCTCAATCCTGGCCCAGACTCGATCGATTAAGATTGGATCGTCGCTATCAAACCACTCAATTTCTGGTACAGCCCGAAACCACGTGCGTTGACGTTTGGCAAATTGCCGTGTGTGTAAGATGGTTAAATCGATCGCCGCTGTTAGACTGATTTCATCTTGTAAGTATTGCCGCATTTCAGCATAGCCTAGCGTATTGAGTAGTGGTAAATCCCAGCCATATTTATTACCTAAATATTTAACTTCCGCCTCCCAACCCTGGTGGAGCATCTGCTGGGTACGTTGGGCAATCCGTAGCGTGAGCCGATCTAAATCCGCACAATCTAACCCAATCTGGAGAATCGGATAGGTAGGTGGATTCTCTCCCTGCTGACTGGAGATAGTTTTCCCGGTGGCGTAGTAGACTTCCAATGCGCGAATTGTCCGAATCGGATCGTTTGGGTGAATTTTTATTGTTGCTTGTGGATCGACCTGTTGTAAGATCTGATAGCACTGCGTCTGACCTAACTTCGTTAATTGCGATCGCAATTCCGGCTGTGGTGGAACGCGGGGAATCTTCATCCCCTTCACCACGGACTTAATATATAGTCCCGTACCGCCAACTAAGAGGGGAATCGTGTCAGCTTGATGCAATCGATCGATAATCGACTCTGCCTGTGATTGATATTCTGCCACAGTCAATGTATAATTAGGATCGCATGTACTAACTAAGTAATGTGGCACCAAAGCAAGCTCGGCACTGGATACCTTCGCGGTGGCAATATCAAACTCTCGATATACTTGCCGCGAATCAGCACTGATAATACTAGCCTTGAGCCGTTGGGCAATTTCGATCGCCAGTCCCGATTTACCCGTCGCCGTCGCCCCACAAATAATAATCAGCATCACAGTTAGGGAAAAGGGGAAAGCGATTCGCGTAACTCCTATTGGAGTGGCTTCGCCAACGTCGGGTTCCCCGACGGTTTAGCGAAAAGTGCGTTCTTGGGCTTTGCCCAAGTGAAGCACCTTTTCAAGACAGCGAATCAAGACAGGGGAAAGGGGGAAAACACGATGCTTGCGTTGTAAGGCCTAAAGTCTAAAACCATCCTTTATCCCTCTACTCCATCCCCCATTAAAATTATTCCCAGAACTATCTAGCATCGCCTCTAGCCTATTTGTGTTATAATTTTGGAGTGATTTTATCATCAATGCAGCCAATGGCAGCTTGTGACTCATTATTGGAGCATCGTTTATGACCAGTGATTATGGTGACGACAACATTCGGGTACTGGAGGGACTAGAAGCAGTTCGCGTTCGACCTGGGATGTATATTGGTTCGACTGGACCCAAGGGACTCCATCATCTAGTATACGAGGTTGCAGACAACTCGATCGATGAAGCACTAGCTGGTCATTGCAAAAATATCGATATCTCCATTAATGCCAATGGTTCGGTAACTGTAGTTGATGACGGACGCGGGATTCCGGCGGGGATTAATCCCCAGACTGGTAAATCGACCATTGAAACAGTTTTAACCGTTCTTCACGCTGGCGGCAAATTTGGCGATGGTGGTTACACAGTCTCCGGCGGACTGCATGGAGTTGGGATTTCGGTAGTGAATGCTCTATCAGCCCAAGTTGAAGTCAAAGTCTGGCGGAACCAAAAAATCCATACCCAGCGATTTGAAAAAGGAATTGCCGTATCAGGTTTGGAAGTAGTGCCAAGTCCAGAAGATCGGACGGGTACAACGGTAACATTTTTACCAGATACAGAAATTTTTAAAGATAGTATCGAGTTTGACTTTGATACCTTAGCTAGTCGCTTCAAAGAACTAGCCTACCTTAATGCGGGAATTCGGATTAGCTTTAGCGACTATCGCTTAGAACTATTGGGTACCACCGAACCCAAAATCGAAAATTACTATTATGAAGGCGGGATTCGAGAGTACGTCTCCTACATTAATGCTGACAGAGATCCGATTCATGAAGAAGTTATCTACATCCAAGGTGAGAAAAATAAAGTCCAAGTCGAAGTTGCCCTTCAGTGGTGTATCGATGCCTATAGTAGCGACAACGTGTTAGGCTTCGCGAATAATATTCGGACAAATGAAGGTGGGACGCATTTAGAAGGCTTAAAAGTAGTCCTGACTCGGACAATGAATGCCGTCGCCAGAAAGCGAAATAAACTCAAAGATGGGGAAGCAAATCTCGGCGGTGAAAATATCCGTGAGGGTTTAACCGCAATTGTGTCAGTTAAAGTACCCAATCCGGAATTTGAGGGGCAAACTAAAACTAAATTAGGCAACACAGAAGTTCGGGGAATTGTAGACTCGATCGTGTCTGAAGCATTAACTGAATATTTAGAATTTCGACCCAATATTGCTGATGCCATCTTAGAAAAAGCAATTCAAGCTTTTAATGCCGCAGAAGCAGCGAGAAGAGCACGGGAACTAGTTCGCCGGAAATCGGTCTTAGAATCATCTACTTTACCTGGTAAACTAGCAGATTGTAGCTCAAAAGATCCCAGCGAGTCTGAAATTTTCATCGTTGAAGGTGACTCTGCAGGCGGAAGTGCTAAACAAGGGCGAGATAGAAGATTCCAAGCAATTTTACCTTTGCGCGGTAAAATCCTCAACATTGAAAAAACCGAGGATGCTAAGATTTATAAAAACACCGAAATTCAAGCTCTAATTACCGCATTAGGACTCGGCGTTCGGGGTGAAGAATTCAAGCCTGGACAGTTACGCTATCATCGAATCTGTTTGATGACGGATGCGGATGTGGATGGGGCACACATTCGGACGTTATTGCTAACCTTCTTCTATCGCTATCAACGAGCATTGATTGATGAAGGATATGTATACATTGCTTGTCCACCACTCTATAAATTAGAACGGGGACGGAATCACTATTACTGTTATAGCGAACGCGAGTTAAAACAGAAGATTGCTGAATTTCCGGCTAATGCCAACTACACTATTCAACGGTTTAAAGGGTTGGGGGAAATGATGCCGCAGCAGTTGTGGGAAACTACCATGAACCGAGATACGCGCACACTCAAACGAGTCGAGATTCAAGATGCCGCCGAAGCCGATCGAATTTTTACCATCTTGATGGGCGACAGGGTAGCACCCCGACGGGAGTTTATTGAAACTTACGGTTCTAAACTAAATATGATGGATTTAGATATTTAGGATTTGTGGCTACACATCAACTGAAATAGTTTCACCATTGTCAAAAAATAGCCATAGAGAACCTCAGATAAGTTTGAGATTCTCTATGGCTATTTCTAAATATATAACAGCAGTAACACCCTGCCTATGAGGCATCAGATGCCAGCAATTCCAAATTCAAAAAGTATGACAACTCAGATCGATCGTGCTTTGCTGGTACAAAAATATTAGCAGCTCTATTGATTTTAGAAAAACTGCACCCATTGCAGGATTTAATCTGGCAGGTAAATGGCTGGGTAAATAGCGAAATGTTACCACAAGTGATATTTTTAATGCTTATAATGCCGATCGAGCAACCGAACAAGATTTAATTTCTCATTTATATCGATCGGCAAGAACTTATCCATAGCTGAATAGTATCAATGAAAGAATCAATGCCGATCCCCGTTGGATCAGCCTTTCCCTTGCAACGGAATGCGCGAACGGAACATCGAACCTTAAAACTACGGGCTGGCAATTCTGAAGATGCTCAGACTTGCGGTAAAATTTGCTATGAAGCCTTCAAGACTATCTCCGAGCAGCACAACTTCTCATCAGATTCTCCCTCTGTTGATGCGGCTTGCGACCTGATGTCGCGGCTATTTGCTCGATCGGATATTTATTCAGTAGTCGCTGAGGTGGGCGGGCAAATTGTCGGTAGTAATTTCCTGTGGGAAGAGAAGATCGTGGCTGGTATCGGTCCGCTGACAGTTGCTCCAAACATGCAAAATGCTACCGTAGGCAGACATCTGATGGCAGCAGTACTAGAGCGCGCAGGGCAGCAAGGGTTTACTAGCGTGCGCCTAGTTCAGGCGGCATATAATAATCGCTCCCTGGCTTTGTATACCAAGCTGGGTTTTGATGTGCGGGAGCCACTGGTGTGCATTCAAGGACAAGCATTAGGACTGGAACTGCCCTGTTATCCAGTCCGGCTGGCAACTACCGACGATTTAGCAGATTGTAATCGGCTCTGTCAGCAGGTGCATGGATTCGATCGAGATCGCGATCTCCGTCAAGCGATTCAACAGGGCACAGCTACCGTCGTTGAAGATGACCATATTATCACCGGATATGCCACCTCGATTGGGTTCTTCGGTCATGCTTTAGGTAAAAGCAATGAAGACCTCAAGGCACTGATTGGGGCCGCCACATCGTTTAGAGGACAAGGATTTTTACTCCCTACACGCAATAGTCAACTGTTCCGCTGGTGCTTGCAGCAAGGGCTACGGGTTGTCGAACCGATGACGTTGATGAGTTTCGGCAGCTACGATCGACCCACTGGTGCTTTTCTACCTTCAATTCTCTTTTAAATAAGGGAATTACGATCGCTAAAGCGGGTAAAATCCTCACAGCCATCCCCGCCAATCTTAAGAAAAATCCCGACATCCAAGCCCTCACCGACCGCAAACAGTCTATTTATACTTTTTGCTACAATTACCCCGATCGCAGATCTATCATGAGAATTTTAGTAGTCGAAGACGATCGTCGTATTGCCGAACCACTAGCAGAAGATCTGCGTCATCAGCAACATGTGGTGGATCTAACCGACGATGGTATTCGGGGTTGGGAATACGCCCAGTCTCAAATTTACGATTTAATTCTGCTGGATGTGATGCTGCCTCGGCTAAATGGGATCGAATTGTGCCGCCGCTTGCGCCATAATGGTTGTACGTCTCAAATTTTGATGCTAACAGCACGAGATACAATCTCTGATAAAGTGGTGGGATTGGATGCTGGAGCCGATGATTATCTGGTTAAGCCTTTCGATTTAGACGAACTCTCTGCTCGAATTAGAGCCTTATCCCGTCGTGGTACGGAAATTAGATCGTTGATTCTTACCCACGGCGATCTCCAAATCGATCCAGCCACCCGTGAAGTTTGCTATGGCGATCGGTTCCTATCGCTAACTCCTAAAGAATACACTATTTTAGATTATTTACTCCGTCATCCCCAAGAATTAATTACTAAATCAGCATTGCTCGACAAACTTTGGGAATTCGATCGCCTGTCTGGAGAAGAAACAGTTAAAACTCATCTGACTAATTTACGCCGCAAATTAAAAGAAGTAGGCTGTAAAACCGATCCAATCGAAACCGTTTATGGCATGGGATATCGGCTGCGAACTCTCCAATGAAAGTACTTATATTCGATCGAATCAGACTGCATTTATCGCTAGCTTACCTGGTTGTTATGGGTACGATCCTTGCTAGCTTTACCATTGGGATGCGAATTCTCTTTTACCACGTTCTGCATCAAAAAATTATCGATCGGCTAACAATAGTAGCTGAAAGTGCGATCGATAATATTGAACTAGACGGAGATCGGTTGACTTTCGATCGAGAGTTAACCGATCGCCATCGCACCCATATCAATATTCCAGTTCTCATTCCAGAACATAACCTAGAACTATTCGATTTTCAAGGTAATTTATTAAGTAAATTGGGTAAAATTCCCGTCGATTTACCCTTTTCTTTTGATAATTTCGAGCAAGTTCTATCGAGAAAACCTCGCTTTCAGTATGTTACAGTGTCTCTAGTGGCAACAGACACAGAACTAACCGTCGGCTATATCCGAGCGAGTCAATCTTTAGAAGCAGTAGATGCTAGCCTAAATAAATTAGATCTAGGATTAGTCGGTGGGATCGTCTCAACTTTAATTATTAGTAGCGGTGGGGCCATTTGGCTGACAAAACAGGCAATCAAACCAGCAGAAAATAGTTTTCAACAGTTGCAGCAATTTACTGCCGATGCATCACACGAGTTACGCAGTCCGTTGATGGCAATCTCTACTAATGTCAGTGTGGCACTTAAATATCCAGAGGGAATTCGGACTGCAGATATCTCTAAGTTTCAATCGATTGGCAGTGCCGCAACCCAAATGCGTCGATTGACTGAAGATTTGCTCTGGCTGGCTCGTAATAATACGAGTGCAGAGCGATCTCGCTTAAAAGTTATCGATCTTAGCAAAATCTTAGCAAATACGATCGAGCTTCATCAAGCGATTGCCAATGACAAGCAGATCGAAATTAAATATAATCTTGTTAAAAACTTGAGCTTATCAGGTGATGATTTAGAACTGCAAAGAGTCTTTACTAACCTACTAGAAAACGCAATTTTTTATAATCAGATTGGCGGCTCGATTTCAATTGAGATGACACGAAAGCGGCAATTTATTTTAGTCGCAATTTCTGATACTGGCATCGGTATTGACACTGAACATTTGCCTAAAATATTCGATCGATTTTGGCGTTCAGATACATCCAGAACTCAGTGGGAAGGTGGCTCTGGTTTGGGACTGGCGATTGTCAAAGATATTATCACTCGTCATCAAGGTCGAATCGAAGTCACTAGTAAAAAAAATGTGGGTAGTTGCTTTATCGTTCAACTACCCATTCTAGATCTTTGTCGATCTTAATGTCGATCGATTATCAAAGATCGGCATTAGTTAATTGAGTGATGATTTACCTCAGATCCAATCTGTTGAAATCACACCTGAACTTACTAAAATCTAGGGTTTTTTCATCGTGCTGACTTTTTTAACTCCTGTCGCTTTTGCTTTTGCTTTTACTTTTGCTTTTACTTTTGCTTTTGCTTTTGGCGTGGCTTTAGCCGTTAATGTCGAATGTCCTGCTGCGCCAACTGTAGCTTTATGTCCGCTAGAAATTGCCGAACTAGCGTAGCTAGCTGGGATAGATGCCATCCCGATTGTCCCGACTAAAATAGATGCGATCGCTAATTTGATTGACTGATTCATGGGGGGAAACTTCATCGATTTAGACTTACTGAAACTCAATATACATCTCAAAAGTCAAGAACTTGGAAAGATTCGATCGAATCGGAAACTTACATTTTGCCCAGCCCGACTTTCCAGTTTTCATTCCAGCACATAACTTAGAAACCCCCCTGACTACATCGTTAGTCAGGGGGGTTTTTGAACTCGACTTGTCAAACAGAGATTAACCGTTGATGGCAGGAGCAGTTAAAGCGACAGGAGTAGCTTCACCAGCAGCTAAGTCGAGGGGGAAGTTGTGAGCATTACGCTCGTGCATTACTTCCATACCGAGGTTAGCGCGGTTGATGATGTCAGCCCAGGTATTGATACCATGACCTTGAGCATCTACTACGGATTGGTTGAAGTTGAAACCGTTGAGGTTGAACGCCATGGTGCTTACGCCCAAGGATGTGAACCAGATTCCGACTACAGGCCATGCACCCAAGAAGAAGTGTAAGGAACGGCTGTTGTTAAATGATGCGTATTGGAAGATGAGACGACCGAAGTAGCCGTGAGCTGCAACGATGTTGTAGGTTTCTTCTTCTTGACCGAATTTGTAACCGTAGTTTTGGCTTTCTACTTCAGTTGTTTCACGAACCAAGCTGGAAGTTACCAAGGAACCGTGCATTGCAGAGAATAATGAACCACCGAATACACCTGCTACGCCGAGCATGTGGAAGGGGTGCATCAAGATGTTGTGCTCTGCTTGGAACACGATCATGAAGTTGAATGTACCGGAGATACCTAAAGGCATACCGTCGGAGAATGAACCTTGGCCGATTGGGTAGATCAAGAATACTGCGGTTGCTGCTGCTACTGGAGCGGAGTAAGCAACACAGATCCAAGGACGCATACCTAAGCGGTAGGAAAGTTCCCATTCACGACCCTTGTAGCAGAAGATTCCAATTAAGAAGTGGAATACTACTAGTTGGTAAGGGCCGCCGTTGTATAACCACTCGTCGAGGGAAGCTGCTTCCCAGATTGGGTAGAAGTGAAGACCGATTGCGTTAGATGAAGGTACAACTGCACCGGAGATGATGTTGTTA
>JANPJH010000060.1:0-18681 GCA_031425415.1 Chamaesiphon sp. VAR_61_metabat_425
ACCAAATGGTCGTTATGCGATCGTCTTTAATGGAGAAATCTATAATTTTGCCGAATTACGATCAACACTGAGCGAATGCGGGTATCAGTTTCGCGGTCATTCGGATACAGAAGTGATGTTGGCTGCCTTTATGGAATGGGGTCTAACCGCCGCCGTCCAGAAGTTTGTTGGGATGTTTGCTTTTGCCCTCTGGGACATACAAGAACAAACTTTACACCTCTGCCGAGACAGGGCAGGTGAAAAACCCCTGTACTATGGGTGGATCGGTGACACCCTATTATTCGGCTCAGAATTAAAAGCACTCGTCGCCCATCCTGACTGGCAAGGGCAGATTGACAGGTCGGCACTGACTCTGTTCGTCCGATATGGGTATATTCCAGCACCCCACTCAATTTATCAAGGGATTAGTAAATTAACTCCAGGTACGAGCATCAGTTTTGGAGCAGATCGGCAACAGACAGCCACACCAGTCGCCTATTGGGATCTGCGAACGGTAGTGGAGAAGGGTGTCTGCGAACCATTTACTGGCAGCGATACTGAAGCGATCGACCAGTTAGATCGATTACTCCGAGCGACAATTCAGGAGCAAATGGTGGCAGATGTGCCACTAGGCGCATTTCTATCTGGGGGGATCGATTCCTCCACTGTTGTTGCTCTCATGCAAGCTCAATCAAGTCGGCCAATTAAAACTTTTTCAATCGGCTTTGCCGAGCAAAAATATAATGAAGCGGAATATGCTAAAGCCGTCGCCGCACATTTAGGCACAGAACATACCGAATTATATGTCACAGCTAAAGATGCTCTAGATGTGATTCCTAATCTACCACAATTGTATGATGAACCATTTGCAGATTCATCGCAAATTCCGACATTTCTACTATCAAAAATGACCCGCGAACACGTTACTGTGAGCTTGTCTGGAGATGCTGGCGATGAATTATTCGGTGGATATAGTAGATATTTTCTAGGAATTGATATTTGGCATAAAATTAGTTGGATTCCGGTAGAAATGCGGCGATTTTATGCTAGATTGTTATTATCTGTTCGACCAGAAAGATGGGATTCAATCATCGATCTAATTGGCGGATTCGTACCCCGATTGCAAAATGTCCAAGCTGGTAGAAAAATTCATAAAGTCGCGGGGGTAATCAGCAGTAAACAGCCACTAGAACTTTACCGCGAACTAATATCAATTTGGAACAATCCAGTAGAGATCGTCTTAAATAGCCCTGAACCCCAAACAATCGTCACCCATCCACCTGATTGGCTCGATCGCCAGCTCGATTTTGCCGAGCAAATGATGTATTTAGACACGATGAGTTACTTGCCAGATGATATTCTCGTCAAAGTCGATCGAGCGGCAATGGCGGTAAGTCTAGAGTCACGAGTGCCATTTCTCGATCGCCGCATCATTGAATTCGCTTGGCAATTACCCCTGTCGATGAAACTGCGGAACGGTCAAGGCAAGTGGATTCTGCGTCAAGTGCTAGATCGGTATGTGCCCAAACAACTGATCGATCGACCCAAAATGGGCTTTGGCATACCGCTAGATTTGTGGCTGCGCGATGAATTACGTGATTGGGCAGAATCACTGCTCGACGAGCGGCGACTCGAACAAGAGGGCTTTTTCAACGTTCAAGCAGTACGTCTGCAGTGGGATGAACACCTGTCAGGAAAATTCGATCGAAGCTACTCCCTGTGGAATATTCTGATGTTCCAAGCTTGGCTAGAACACCAGCCCCAGCCAAATCACCATTAACACTCACATAATAATTGGCAGATATATGCAAAATATTTTAGTAACTGGGGCGGCGGGATTTATTGGGTTTCACCTGTGTCAAAGACTGCTACAGGATGGGCATCGGGCGATCGGGATTGATAATCTTAATGATTACTATGATGTGAAGCTCAAACAAGATAGGCTGATTCAACTGCGAGAGCACCCCAATTTTACATTTCATCAACTAGATCTGGCCGATCGTGAGGGAATGGAACGGTTATTCGATCGCTATCAATTTGAAGTTGTCGTTAATTTAGCAGCACAGGCTGGCGTGCGATACTCGCTCGAAAATCCCCGCGCTTACATTGACAGTAATATTACTGGTTTTAGTAATATTCTGGAAGGCTGTCGTCACCACCGAGTCAAACATCTAGTCTACGCTTCTTCTAGTTCGGTGTATGGTGCAAATACCAAGATGCCATTTTCAGTTCACGATAACGTCGATCATCCTGTCAGTCTCTACGCTGCGACTAAAAAATCCAATGAATTGATGGCGCACACTTACAGCCACCTGTATGCCATCCCCACCACTGGCTTGCGGTTTTTTACAGTATACGGACCTTGGGGTCGTCCCGATATGGCACCGATTTTGTTTACCAAAGCCATCTTAGCGGGTAAAGCAATTGACGTGTTCAATTACGGGAAAATGCGACGGGACTTTACCTATATTGATGACATCGTTGAAGGTGTCGTTCGCGTGATCCAGAAAATTCCCCAACCCAATCCGCTCTGGACTGGTGCGCTGCCAGATCCGGGTACGAGTAAAGCTTGCTATAAAATATATAACATTGGGAACAGTCAACCAGTAGAATTGTTGAATTTTATCGAAACAATTGAAGAGTGTTTAGGTAAAAAAGCCCAGAAAAATTTTCTGCCAATGCAAGCTGGTGACGTAGTTGCCACTTACGCTGATGTAGATGATTTAATGCAGGATGTTGGGTTTAAACCTCAAACTTCCCTCACAGAGGGAATCTCTAACTTCATTGAGTGGTATCTCAATTATTATCAGGTGCTGGTTACGCATTAGAATTTATGAAAGTCTTAGTTATTGGGTCGGTTGCCTTTAGTTTTAGAACTTTATTAGTCGATCAAATCGATTATTTTATCTCACGCAATTTGACTGTCGAGATTGCTTGCTCGCCCGATAGCGATGCTGAATATCTCAAGCAAGTCGGTTATACCGTGCATACAATGCCGATCGCTCGCAAGATCGATCCGGTTTCTAATCTTCAAAGTATCAAGAATCTCTATCAATTGATGCGGCAAGAAGATTACGACCTGGTGCATCTCCACGCCCCAGTATCGGCAATTTTAGGCAGGGTTGCGGCTAAATTAGCTGCGGTAAAAAGAATTGTCTATACCGCTCATGGATTCCGATTCAATGATGAGATGTCATTTGCTAAGTACCAATTTTACTTTTGGGTGGAAAAGATGGCAGCTACTGTCACCAACACAATTTTGACCCAAAGTTGGGAAGATTTTCAGACGGCAAAAGAGCATAAATTGATTGCTGAAGATCGGCTGCGCTACCTTGGTAATGGAATCGATATTCACAAGTTTTCTAGAGCTAGATTGGCACCGAATACTGGAACTAAAATTAGAGAAGAATTTGGGATTCCCTCCGATCAATTAGTAATTGGGATTGTCGCTAGAATTACCAAAATCAAGGGACATGGTGACTTATTAAATGCCTTTGTCAAATTGCAATCTCAACTTGATAATCTCCATCTATTAATTGTTGGCGGTCGAATCGACAGTGAGACTGATTCCTATCAAGAAGAAATCGAACGGGAGATCGAGAAGCATCAACTTCAAGATCGAGTAACAATTACTGGGATTAAAACTAATATCCCCGAACTGTTGACAGCGATGGATGTTCTCTCGCTCCCCTCCTATTGGGAAGGCTTACCCCGCTCGGTGATTGAAGCGATGGCGATGGAACTACCAATCGTCACTACTAATATTCGCGGCTGTCGAGAAGCTGTGGTTGATGGTCAAACTGGTCTGGTTGTGCCGCTAGGGGATAGTGATAGTCTTGCCAATGCTCTGGCTCAATTGTTGGCAAGCCCAGACTTACGTCACCGTTTCGGGCAAGCAGGTCGTCAACGAGTGGAGGTTGAATATGACGAGCGAAATGTATTTAATCGGTTAGCACAGACTTATACAGATTTAGGCATGGAATTGAACTGAGAGATGATTCGATTGCCCCAGCGACAAAAACCCCACTGCTTATTCGTGGGGTTTTGTTTGCATTTCGGAAAATTAAGAATACACTAATTTCTAATTAACGTACCCACTGCTTACCGACGATTTCGGCTAGGTCAACTACCCGCTGACTATAACCCCATTCGTTATCGTACCAAGCAATGACTTTGACCATATCATCACCCATCACCATCGTCAGGGCAGCATCAATGGTCGAAGAAGCATCAGTACCTTTAAAATCACTGGAAACTAGTGGTAGCTCACAGAAGTCTAAAATTCCTTTCATCGGGCCGTTAGCGGCTGCTTTGAGAACTGAATTAACTTCTTCCGTGAAGGTTTTCTTCTCAACGTTGACGACTAAATCTACGACCGATACGTTGGGGGTGGGTACGCGCAGGGCAATCCCATTCAGCTTGCCTTTCAATTCTGGTAATACTAATGCTACGGCTTTAGCTGCACCAGTTGAAGTCGGGACGATATTCATTGCCGCAGCTCGCGCCCGACGGAGATCGCGATGGGAAGCATCCAGCAGCCGTTGGTCGCCTGTATAGCTGTGGGTGGTCGTCATCGTCCCTTTGATGATGCCGAAGTTATCGTTGAGGACTTTAGCAAAGGGTGCTAGGCAGTTGGTGGTACAGCTAGCGTTGCTGATGATGAAGTGCTTGTTGTGGTCGTAGTCTTTATCGTTGACTCCAACGACGAAGGTGCCATCTTCATCTTTCCCAGGTGCTGTGATCAAGACTTTTTTTGCCCCAGCATTGATGTGTCTGGAGGCCCCTGCATGACTGATAAAGACCCCAGTAGACTCAATTACTAAGTCGATATCCCATGCTTTCCAGGGTAGATTGTCAGGGTTGCGATCGGATACACATTTGATCGTCTTGCCATTGACAGTGATGGAGTTTTCATCACAACTGATATCTGCATCAAACTTGCCTAACATGGTGTCATACCGTAGCAAGTGTGCATTGGTGGCCGGATCGGATGTGTCGTTAATCCCCACAACTTCGATATGGCTATCGGTTCTGCCTAACCAACACCGCATAAAATTCCGACCGATCCGTCCAAACCCATTAATCGCAACTCTAATCACAGCCTTTTGCCCTCTTCTTATAAATCTCAGTAAATATTCAGATACATTTAAACCAGTAAATTTCGGTAACTAAGCTAGCCAAAATTAACTCATATCTTTAAACACCGATCGGTTCGATCATATCGCAAAGCATACACATCTATATCGCCGATCGATGTAAAGAATGGGAATTTTTTCCGATGACCCCACACCTAGCCAGTATTTCGCATTCCCGCAGCAATCCCATTAATCGTCAATAGGGCGCCATCGAGCAGTTCCTTCTTGCTATAGCGGGAATAGATCATCCCTGCTCCGCCGTGCTGGCGGAGTCGTTTTAGCAGCGAAACTTGGAGAAATCCGAGAGGCACGATGCTCCCGTTCCGCAGTTGGACAGAACGTTGGAGTTCAGGATTATCATCTAGCAGTCGTTCGTGTCCAGAAATTTTTAGGACCAGCTCGCAGACAAGGTGATATTCTTGAGTAATTTGGTTGAAGAGGATGATAAACCGATCTTTGTCATCTGGATGGGAGAGTTCATCTACATAGTGACGAGCGATTTGGAGATCGACTTTAGAAATGGTCATTTCTACTTTGGAAATTGCCATCCGGAAAAACGGCCACTTCCGATAGAAACCCTGAAGTAGATCGAAGTTTTCTTCGGGTGACTCGGCGACAAATTCTTGGAGTGCAGTGCCGACACCATACCACGAAGGTAGGAGGAAGCGGCTTTGCGTCCAGCTAAATACCCACGGGATGGCGCGGAGACTGGCGAGATCTCGTTTCCCACCGCGCCGAGCAGGGCGGGAACTGATTTGGAGATGACTGATTTCGTCGATCGGGGTAACTTGATGAAAGAAGGTGACGAGATCGGGGCAATCATAGACTAGCGCGCGATAGTGCCGACGCGATCGATCTGCGAGATCTTCCATGACTTGATTCCACGGTTCGATGTCATCGACACTCCCAGACATCAGGCTAGTTTTAATCACCGCACTGGCGACTTGTTCGAGGTTATAGAGGGCGAGTTCGGGCAGTGAATATTTAGATGCAAGGACTTCACCCTGTTCGGTAATCTTGATCCGGCCATTAATACTCTGCCCAGGCTGGGCTAAAATCGCCTCGTGAGATGGGCCGCCGCCTCTACCGACACTTCCCCCTCTACCGTGGAAAATCCGCAGCTTAACGGCATATTTTTCGACGATCGCTTGGAGGGCTTTTTGGGCTTTGTGAATTTCCCAGTTACTACTGAGGAAACCAGCGTCTTTATTGCTGTCAGAGTAGCCCAACATCACCTCTTGGAGGTCGGGGACTAAACCAGGGATAGCGGTAGCGGGAGTGGGCTGATAGCCGCCAGCTAGGGCCGATCGATAGAGAGGCAGATCGAACAGCGATTGCATCACAATCGGTGCTTTTTTGAGATCTTCGACGGTTTCAAACAGCGGCACTACTTGTAGACTAGTAATTCCTGTTGCTGGATCGTATAAACCTGCTTCTTTGGCAAGTAGCATGACTTCCAGGATGTCGCTGACATCTCGATTCATACTGATCACATAGGTTTGACAAATTTCAGGGCCGAATTCCTGATGGAGTCGGCGCAACATCCGAAAGGTGGCGACAGTTTCGGCAGTTTTGGGCGAGAAGGGCAGTTCCCCAGGGATTAATGGGCGACGGGTTTTGAGTTCACTCACTAACCATTCGACTCGTTCGGCTTCCGAGAGATCGTGGTAGGAGTTGGGTAACACCTGGAGATATTCGGCGATTTCGGCGATCGTATCGGCGTGACGGCTGCTTTCTTGGCGGATATCTAATTGGGCGAGATTAAAGCCATAGATTTCTACCTGACAAATTAGGGTTTCCAGAGCTTGACAGGTTAAACCAGTTTGATTCAAACTCTGCCGGATTAGATATAGCTCCTTGAGAAAATCTGCTCCAGAGTGATAACAGGTGTTGGGATTGAGTTCCGTTCTGGGCAATTGAAGACTATCCCAGTCGGATACTTGACGACTGCGATCGAGTGTGTTGGAGAGACGAGTGACGATGTAGGCTAGTTTTAGGCGGTATGGTTCCTGACGATAGCGAATTGCTAACTGATCGTAGATTTCCGGAAAATGCGCTTTATCTTGTTCTAGGGATTCTAATAACGCTGGTAAAACGTTGCTCCAGTGCAGCGACAAGCTGAGTGAAGTCGTCAGTGCGCGAGTACATTTGATGTACTTCTTGAGGACAATGCCTCGCTGATAGCAGGCAGTTTGCCACGTAATCTTAGGTGTGACAGAGGGATTGCCATCGCGATCGGAGCCAACCCAAGAACCGAACCGGCAAAACCGATTACTAGGCGGATTGAGGTGAGGAAATGACTGTTTGAGTGAAAGATTCAGGCGTTGGGAGAGCTGAGGAATCGCATCGAATAATACTTCCTCAAAGTAGTGAAGTGTGTAATCTACTTCATCTAGGACGGTGGGTTTAAATTGATGTAATTCGTCAGTTCGCCACCATAATAAAATTTCTTCGAGGAGTTGTCCTTCAAGTTCGACAGTTTCCCAGGAAGACTCGATGCCCAGGTGCTGCATTTCTTCCTCAGCTCGATCGAGTTTTTCGAGAATTTTAGCTACTCGCCGTTGTTTATCCCGAATTGTATGCCGCACGATTTCCGTCGGGTGAGCGGTAAATACCAAACCGATATCCAACTCGTTTAACAACCGCTGTACCTGTTGGGGTGGAACTCCGGCTGCTTTGAGAATCGGAAATAATGCGGCAAATGTGCCCCGATCCTTGGGGGGTTCGTTGGTAACTTGCCAATTTTTTTCTAGTAGCCCTGCACCCATTACCCCCGTGTCATGTCCTCCAGGATTATGATTAGGTGCTGCGGGAGCTTTTTGAAGTGATAACTTGAGAGCGAGTTTTTGTTCGCGCTGCTCGTAGTGTTGTTCGACAATATTGATCAGTTGAAAATAGAGCGCGAATGCCCGCGCCGCACGAATAGCATCATTGAGATCCAGCTTTTCGACTAATTGATGAACCTGTCCTGACAGCGGTTCTACCGCCATCCCTTCTGGCGAACACATCTCTCGTAACTGCTTGAGTAGGTTGACTAAATCTTGTCCGCAAGCATCGCGCAACACCCGTTCCCACAGGTCTTCAATTACCTTGAGTCGATAGTGTAGTAATAAATTGGGTGGAGAAGTGACCATCAAATCTGGTTCAAAGAGGTGGGCTAGCTGATGCATTTGAAGAGGTACTCACGGATGAGAGGTGGGCGCAAACTACCCAAAAATGGGTGAGCCAGTCTAACTGGCAGCCGATTTAGTCACGATCATCTGGAAAATGTAGGACTGGCAATCGATCGCCCCGAAAGATCTCTTCACTTGCTAATCCTAACTGTTCTAGTAGCTCCTGCGTAGCTTGGACGGCGACGATCGTTAACAACCAAGGGGTCGCAGCCAAGCTCACGAGCAAGGATGGGGGAACTGTTTGAATAGATCGGTGCGTTGATGAGGATGTTGACATGATGACGATAACCGGTACGGCTGGCATGGTTCGATCCTTCCGGATCAGGGGCGGAGAGGGGGGATTAAACCTTTACTATCATAATCTAGTTACTAAGTCTCTGTTTGCCACAATTAGCACAAATCAATGACTTATGGCAAAGATCTCTGATCGGTAGATTGGCAACCTGTTCCAAAATAATTAGAGCATAAACTTGAGTGAATGTTAATTGTGATGGGTAGTTACGGGTAATTTAAGTTAGGAGTGTAATTAATTGTTTAGCTAACTTCTACTTCATCACCGACTGCTGCACGACGACGATCCGCCCTTCGTAAAAGCTGTAGACACAAAGCTTGTGCAAGCCGATTCGGAACACTCTTAAACTTACATACCCATCTGCGCTGCTTTCACCCAGTGGCATATTCCCAGGCTATGAGTCATAAATTTCTATGCTGAATCGATTAAAAAATCTATTTCCTCGTCGGGGTAATGGAGTAGCAATCGAACTTGGTTCCGAACGGATCAACATTGCTCAACTCCAGAAAAAAGGTGCTGAAATCTCCCTGAAATATCTTTGTTCGGCGGAAGTTCCGGCTGGAATTTTTGAAGAAGGGCGGATTGTCAACCCCCAAGAGTTGGGAGAGTTGATTAGCACTACCCTCGCCGACAATAAAATCAAGGCAACTCATGTCACTACCTCGGTGCCAATGAGAGAATCAGTCATTAGGTTAATTCCCTTGCCGGCCGAATTGGACGATCGAGAAGTACGCGATCTGATTTTGAATCATGAGGCAGCATTATATCTTCCCTATCCTCGCGATGAAGTCGATCTCGATTATCAAAAACTCGATTTAGTTACAGATGAAGATGGACTTGACAAAGTGCAAGTCATGCTAGCCGCAACTCGCAAAGAAGTTACCGATAGTTATATCGAAACATTTCAATATGCCGGATTGCAGGTAAAAGTATTAGAAATCAGTAGTTTTGCTGTCCTACGGACGATCAAAGAACAACTGCGCCAATTTGCCCCCCAAGAAGCAGTTGTCCTGATTGATATTGAGTTTGATTGTACCGAAATCGCGATCGTGGTGAATGGCATTCCCCAATTTAACCGCACCGTACCGATTGGTACCTTCCAACTGCAAGAAGCCCTCAGTAGTGCGATGAATCTACCCGTGACCCGGAATTCAGATGTATTGCAAGATATCACAATTCCCGATCTTGCCGTCAGTAATTTCAATCATAGTCAGACGATGACCAGTATCAATCCAGGCATGTCAGCGATGATGCGGATCTTAGCCGAACTAGCCGATGAAGTGCGCCGCTCGATCGAATTTTACATGAGTCATAACGGTCAAGATCTTAAACTCGAACAACTGCTCTTGGCTGGTCCCGGGGGTGGCTTGGGTCAACTTGACTTGTTTTTCACTCAAAGATTGAGTATCCCTACTACTCAAATCGACCCAGTTGCTGGCTTGGGCATAGAACCCGAAATTGAAATTCCGATCGGTCAACGACCTGGACTAGGAGTAATTCTAGGGCTAGGAATGCGCGAGGTATAAAAATATGTATAGTTTAGATATCAATTTATTAAGTGAACGCCCTGAATATCAGTCAGGCAAACAGACTCAGTTCACCAGTCGTTCAACGACTCTAGCACCTAGATACAGTAAAGCACCCCTGTACATCGGCGCAGGAGTCACCGTGCTATCATTACTCGCGATCGGTGGCGGTTGGCTGTGGACTGGTCAACAAACCACTCAACTAGAAGCCAAGCAGCAAGAGCTAGATAAAAAGTTAGGCAGTCTCCAGGCTCAAGATCGACAACTCCAACAAATTAACGCCGAAGTCGCCCAAACTACTGACGAAACTCAGGCATTAGCCAGTGTCTTCAATCAGATTCAACCCTGGTCAGCCGTATTACAGGATTTACGAGAAAGCATTCCCCAAGGAGTGCAAATTGGCAGTGTTTCTCAAACCGAGGTGAAGTTTGCTGGTACGACACCACCAGCGGCAACTCCTGCACCCGGATCTCCCAAATTGATTGAGAAAATTTCTACTGTGCCTAATCCCGAAGCCAAACCTGCGGCTAGTCCAGCTCCAGGAGCTAGTCCCACAGCGGCTACGGCACCATCGATTTCCCCTAATCCATCAACTGGGAGCATCCCCGCTGATGTACCAACAACCAAGCTAGATATCACAGGGACAGCAAAATCATTTGATGAAGTCAATAACTTTATGTTGACACTTAAGCAGTCAGCCTTCTTTAATCCCGATGATACCCAGCTACTGAGTGCTAATTTAGGTGCCTCTTTCCCTTTGACCAAAGTTCCTGCAGCTACTGGACAAGAACCCACAGAGCAAGATCTGGCTGCCGCAGATAAACTGAGTCGCCTAGAGCTGCCGAAAGTAGTTGAATACAAAATTCAAACTTCACTCAAACGCACTCCCGCTGCCGATCTGATCCGCGAACTGGAGCGAAAAGGGGCGGTTGGTTTAGTCACTCGCCTCAGAAGTCTTCAACAACAGCAGGTAATAAAACCATGACATATAGTAGCGATCTCATCGACAACGATATATCTATCAGTCAATCTTTCATTGCCGCCCCAACTTATCCCTCGATTTTTGGGATTACCTTCAACCCACTCATCAGTGGTCTGGGTCTAGCTGCTGTCGGGATGGCAATTTCTGGATATTTATTTGTGAGTTTTTTGCAACCACAACTAACTAAAAATCAGGAACTAGAAGCTAAACTAGCTCAAACTCAAGAGCAGATTCAGCAACGCAAAGATAATGCCAAAAAAATTGCGGCAGCAGAACAGAGTCGCGATCGAGTCAAGGCGCAGAAGCAAGTGGTAATTAGTTTATTTGCTAGCGACAAAAAGCTGGACACACTACTACTGGATCTGAATAAATTAGTCAATATCCGGCAAGGAGAATTGCAAAAATTTACGCCGGATGCTCCTGCTGGCGGTGGTAGTGGTGCTGCCGTTGTTACTGATGGCTCCCTCGGTGCTGGTTTGAATAACAAAGTCAAACGTAAAGGGGTAGCGATCGAAGTCAGCGGCAATTTTGAACAAGTTCAATCTATTCTTAGGACGATTGAAAGACTGGATCAATTATTAATTGTTAAAGATTTTCGTGCGGATGTGGATAAGTCCACTCAGAAGATAGTAGTAGATGCCCAAGGACGAATCGTCCCGCAACCTGACTCTAAAATCAAGACTTCCTTCAAGATTCAAGCTTTAATTCCGTTGAATCCAGCCGAGATAGCCGCAGCAACTCCGCCTCCACCCCCACCCAAAAAGTAATAAATATTGACATCCTTCGCGAACAATCCTAAATAATCTAACTAATATTTACAGTTTTTTAGGAATGTCTAATTTATTCAAACTAAATTTCCACCCCCACCCCGACCAAATATTTTCCTGGATTAGGAGATCTTAAAGTGAGACAACGCCAACAGATTATTACTAGTATTGTGATGGGTAGCGCGGTTGCTGCATTATCTGCGACTGCTGTCAGTGCAGCTCCACAGCCAGCTAATCAACCTAAACAAGCAAATAGCACCGACTTACTCGCCCAAACACCCCCACCACCCCCATCAAATCAACAACCCCTCATTCCCAACCCAAACATCACTATTGATGGTGTCACCCCCACCCCAGGTGTCGGACTCTTAACCCCTACGGTTCCTCGTGCTGTTGCTCCACCAGTCGGTGATATCAGTGTCTCGAATATTGATGCCGCAATCCCGCAAATTAAGCTAGATTCTAATAAGCCCATTAGTCTAACGCTAAAAGGTGCTCCAGCACGAGAAGCTTTAGAATTGCTGGCTCGATCTGCTAACCTTAATCTCGCTTATTCTGATAGCGCGGTTAATGGCGATGGTAAAACTAAGGCTGGCGAGCCAACTGTTTCGATCAATTTTAGGAATGAACCTATCGAAAATGCTTTTAACTATGTGCTGCAACTCAGCGGGTTGGAAGCAAATCGGATTGGTAATACAATTTTTGTCGGTACTCGATTGCCCGATTCAATTCGCGAAACGGTCGTTCGGACTTTGCGACTGAATCAAGTAACCTCCATTGCTGCTGCTAACTTTTTGGCAACTCAAGGGGCGGAATCTCAAATTCCCGTAACTACAATTACCGTTACAAATACAGGTACCGATATTGCTCAAAAAGCTGAGGGAAGTGGTGGTACGGCAGGATCGGCACTGTCCAGGGTTACAGAAACACGTAGTGCCACAATTCAGTCACTCAAAGCGACAACTGAATCTGCCCCGCTCATTCTTAAAGGTCTATCTGTCAGCACTGATGAACGGCTGAATTCAATTACATTGGTTGGTTCTCCCCGCAAGGTCGAGATGGCATCGGCAATGCTGACAAGACTCGATGCTCGTCGTCGCCAAGTTGCCCTAAATGTCAAAATCGTTGATGTTAATTTATCCAATAATAATGACTTCAAAAGTAGTCTGAGCTTTAAGAGTGGAGATACTGTATTTACAGCGGATCAAGGCACTGCACTGCTAAATTTTGGCGGACAACCATCCGGTAGTACGATCGCTGTACCGGCAAATACTGCGAATAAATTTCTATCAACTATCCAGAGCCAAATAATTAGCGGTAATGGTAAAGTCCTCACAGACCCGACATTGGTAGTTCAGGATGGTCAAAGATCGACCATTAACTTGACGCAAGAAGTTTTTGGGGGATTCACTCTGGAAAATACCTTTTCTAGCACTGGAATCTTAACTAACTCGGCTAGAAAGCCAATTATCAAGAATGCTGGTCTGATTGTCGATTTATTAGTCAACCGAATTGATGATAACGGGTTTGTTTCAATTTCTGTATCACCGACTGTATCAGCGGCTGGAAGCTCTGTTAATACCGCTGATGGAACTATTACACTCCTGCAATCACGAACTTTAAATTCTGGTGAAATTCGGCTGCGGGATGGTCAGACGCTAATTTTATCGGGAATTATCCAAGAATCAGATCGGGCGAGTGTCACCAAAGTACCTATTCTCGGAGATATTCCCCTGCTTGGTGCCCTATTTCGCAGCACGAATATCGTGAATCAACGCCAGGAAGTAGTGGTGTTACTTACGCCCCAAATTCTGGATGACAACAAAACTCAGGTCAACTATACCCCAGGGGTCGATGCCAGGTTGCTACTTGGGAAGTAACAGAATGCTGAAAGTGAGGGTGGATGAGTAATATTGCTCATTCAGCCCAACTTTTACCCAGATTTTCGATAAATAATCTGCAAAATCATGAAAATCAACATAAATTAAAGCTTTCAGCGATCCAGATTAGGCTTGTAGACATTAGAATAATGCAGTGGAAGTACGATTGCGATAGTAGACGGTCAGCCGTTTGCATCAGATTTTCGCAGTTTTATGGCAAACTAGACTGGCGATTTTCAAGTCGCAGCCGATCGGCTGTAAATACATTTTTTATCTTACAACCGTTCTCCAGTCTAGATTACACCCTATTTCTACCGAGTATCGGCTCATACCACAATCTAATCAATGTGAGTGCGCCATACTCTTACCAACCTCATTAATGGAGATCTTTACATGAATAAAGGTGAATTAGTCGATAGAGTTGCTGAAACAGCTAGTGTGACCAAAAAGCAAGCTGATACAGTTTTGTCAGCCGCTTTGGAAGCAATTATGGAAGCTGTATCGAAGGGTGATAAAGTTACCCTAGTTGGCTTTGGTTCTTTTGAACCCAGAAATCGGCAAAAACGCGAGGGTCGCAACCCTAGAACTGGGGAGAAAATGGAAATCCCCGCAACTAAGGTACCTGCTTTCTCCGCAGGTAAATTGTTTAAGGACAAAGTTTCCGCTGACTAATCTAGCGATATGGCAGGAAGCCCCGCGCTTGCGTCTAAGAGTAAGTGTGGGCACATCATTTAGTCAGGATACCTTCCTCCCCTGCCATAGTTAAGAGTCGTAGCGATGACAAGTCTCATCGCTCGCTTAATTTTAAATCGCAGCCGAGCTGAATCCTCAGGTCTCAGCCAAGGCGCGTGTTTCATCAATTTATCCTCGCAAACACTTGTTGAATCGACCAAAACATGGGGGGAACCACAATTGGGCAGCTCAATTAGCCGGCTGTCCCCCCTCTCTTCTTTTAGATTTTTCGGCGAGTATCAGTCCACTAGGACCGCCCCCATCTGCCCTCGCCGCGATCGAACAGCACTTAGATAGGCTCACTAGTTACCCCAACCCCGATTATCCCGAACTCCGTCAGGCGATCTCGACACACCATAATGTCGATCCTGACTGGGTTTTACCGGGTAATGGCGCAGCCGAGTTATTAACTTGGGCAGGGTGGGAGTTTTCTAAACTCAATACGACATTAATTCCCACGCCAGCTTTCGGCGATTACTGGCGATCGCTCCAAACCTTTGACACGCGGATCGTCCCGCGCTCGCTCATGCTCGAAAATGGCGAGATTGGCGATCTGAATTTTGCGTTGCGCCATCTCCCTACCGAAATTCCCCACTCGCTCGGACTAATTATCAACAATCCCCACAATCCTACGGGGCAAATTTGGCAGCGTGAGGCAATCTTGCCCTATTTGAATGAATTTGAACTGACGATCGTCGATGAGTCCTTCATGGACTTTTTACCGCCAACTGAGCAGCAAAGTCTGATTCCAATGATTGGCGAATATCCTAATCTGGTTGTATTGCGCTCGCTGACAAAATTTTACAGTTTACCTGGATTACGGATGGGCTATTGTATTGCCCATCCCGACCGGATCGAACGGTGGCAGAATTGGCGCGATCCTTGGCCGGTGAATGCGCTTGCCGCAGCCGCAGCTATTGCCGTCCTCGCCGATCTCCAGTTTCAGCAGATGACCTGGGATTGGTTGCCCCCAGCTCGCGACAGGTTATTTGCAGGACTGAGTAAGATTCCGGGTTTACACCCTTATCCTGGTGCGGCAAATTTTCTCCTCATCAAAGCTGACAGATCCTGCACCGAACTTCAATCGGCACTGCTCAAACAACATCAAATTTTAATTCGTGATTGCCTCAGCTTTGCCGAACTTGGTGACAGTTTTTTCCGTGTCGCCGTTCGTACTACTGCGGAGAACGATCGACTACTAGCCGGACTCCAGCAGCTATGCTAAGTTGTGACAAATGGCAATTGTGAATATAGCTGATATATGATGTAACAACGATCAAAAATGACGATCGCCCATTCATTACCTTATCAGTACAATTTTGCCATGCCTTTAGTTGTAATATCGGCGATCGCGGGATTGCTCGTGGGTGCTGTTGGCGGCTACATCTGGAGAGGACAGTATGTGCAGCGGCAATTACGACAGGTTTTAGCGGTGATGGAAGCTTCTGAACACACAGAAGAGATTGCTCTACCCATCGTCTCAAAATTGCGGCGACAGGCGGTAATTATGCAGCAGGAACAACTAGGTGTAACACAACAGCTACTAGCTTGCCAAACGGCATTGATGCAAGCACCGATCGGTTATATTCAACTCGATGACGAAAATCAGCTCCTCTTGTGCAATCAAGCGGCGCAGGACTTACTCCAAATTCAAAATTGGGAGTCCGGAAAAGTTAGATTATTACTCGAATTAGTGCGTTCTTACGAACTCGATCGATTAATCCAAAAAACGCGATCGCATCAAACTGCGCGGCAGTTAGTTTGGCAATTTCATTCTGGTTATGCTAAATCTGCTGATTCCTCATCGGTGTGGCTGCAAGCAAATAGTATCCCGCTGATTAATGGCGCAATCGGTGTATTTATCAGCAGCCAACAAACCCAAATTGATACTGCAACGGCGCGGGAGCGATGGCTCGCCGATCTCGCCCATGAAATTCGCACCCCGCTGACTTCAATGAAGCTGGTTGCCGAAACACTAGAGAGTAGAGTCACACCCAATTTGACTCGCTGGGTGCAGCGGATGTTACGCGAAACCAATCGGCTGATCGATTTGGTGCAACATTTTCTCGAACTTAGTCAATTAGAAACCGCTCCAGATCGATATCTACATTTAACAGTTGTAGATGCGGTTGAACTCATCACAGAAGCTTGGCACAGTCTCGAACCGATTGCCGGACAGCGACAGATTGAGTTTAACTACTCTGGACCGCAGCAGCTAGTTTGCAAGCTCGATCGAGCCAGATTTACCCAAGTATTTATCAATTTATTTGATAATAGTCTGAAATATTGTCCTGACAATGGACACATTTGGATTGACATTCGGTTAGTAGAGGCAGATGAAATACCCAGTCAGGTAGAAATCAATCTCTATGATGACGGGGCTGGGTTTGCCCAAGCTGACATGCCATATATTTTCGACAGGTTGTATCGGGGTGATGTCTCGCGCCAACGCCAGTCATCAAATGAAGGTAATACTGACAAACAGATCACTGGCAGCGGTCTGGGTCTAGCGATCGTCCGGCAGATTGTCCTCGCGCATGAGGGCACTATTACTGCTCGTAATCATCCAACTACAGGCGGAGCCTGGATTCAGGTGATTTTACCCAATATTCGATCGATTTAATTTAGGATTTTAGTGATATTCGAGACATCTACACACTCGATCGGTTCGCTAAAATGACAGTATGGATGTTGCAAATGACATCTGACAGATTAAATAACATCATAAATTTTAGGTTTGAATACATCTTATCCTCACATCTTGAATGAATCCAACCAATATAGACGGAGAACCCGGCGGTTAGAACAGGACATTCTGCTGATGGGAGCCTTGGTTGAAGATTCTTTTAGACTAGCGCATCGATCTTTGTTTCAGCGGGAGATTGACATTATCAAGCAAATTCCACTGCTCGATCGCAAAGTCGATAAGTTCTATCGCCAAATTGAGGTTGAATGTGCTGAATTAATGACAATTGCTTCTCCAGCCGCCCAGAATTTACGGCTGCTGAGTGCCTTTATGCAAATGGTCAGGGATCTAGAACGGATTGGTGACTATGCTAAAGATATCGGCGAAATTGCCCTGAAATTATTTCCCTATCCCGAACATCCGGTGTTACCCGCGATCGAACAGATGTCGCATAATGCCAGAGCCATGCTAGAGTCCAGCCTAGTCGCTCTCGCCAATCTCGATGGGACTGCTGGCCCTGTAATTCATCGATTGGATGATGATGTCGATCGAGCTTATGAGGATATCTACCAAATTCTTGCCAGTCAAACCAACATCCAGGGCACCGTCGAACCCACAATCCTCCTTGCCCTAACGATCCGTCATCTCGAACGAATGGCCGATCATGCTACGAATATCGCTTTTCGGATTACTTTTATCGTCACAGGTTCGCGAAATTAGATTAGGGGATCATTTTTAATCCCTAAAATTTACCTATCCCAGCACTTCGCCAATCGCTAATCTCATCCCATTAACTAGATCTGCGCCAGATTGAGGCCGTTTCCCCGAAAGTTGAACTTCACGCAGCAACAGATAACCAGAGCCAGTTTGCACGATCGGTCCCAACCCTTTGGCAATTTTGATAATTGTGCCCGGTACACTAGAATCGAAAGTTAGACCATTTATTTCTGGCTGCAAATGTTGGATCTCTGGGGGAAGATCGGCCCAGAATTCAGTGCCCAAGGGTGCGCTGGTGATAATTTTTAGTGGTTGTCCCCGCAAGGTTGTGACACAATCGGGATAGAAACCACGAATCTGGTTGTGGAGGGCGATACTGGATCGCGTCCACTCGATCGCATACTCGGATTTTTGAATTGGTGGTGCGTAAGTAGCGGCGGAATCCTCTTGTGGGGTCGGTGTAATTCGATCAAGGTCAACTAGAGTCTCAACTAGTAAGTTTGCCCCCTCAACGGCCAGTTTTGCGGCTAGTTGATGAGCATTTACTAAGAGGTTGACTGGCATTTGATACTTGAGTAGCATCGCCCCGGTATCCATCCCAGCATCCATCAGCATGGTGGTAATTCCTGTATTATTTACCCCATCAGTCAAACAACGCTGGATTGGTGCAGCACCACGATATTGGGGCAAAATTGAGCCGTGGACATTGATACAACCCAACCTGGGTAGATCGAGAATTTCTTGAGATAAAATCTGTCCGTAGGCAATCACTACAAATACGTCTGCTTGTAGATTGCTTAATGCCGCGATCG
>JANPJH010000061.1:0-5175 GCA_031425415.1 Chamaesiphon sp. VAR_61_metabat_425
GAGTTGGGAGCGAAAAGTGCGGTCTTGGGGTTTCCCCCGCTTGGGTTCGTTCCATGGTCGGGAAACCCGACCGGACGAACTCCGCAAGTGGAGCACCTTTTCAAGACAGTTGGGAGTTAGGAGTTGGGAGTTGGGATATACTTTCCCTTTCCCCTTTCCCCTAAAAAACATTGGAGAAAATAAAAAATGCGCGTTTGTACGATCGGGACTGGATATGTTGGGCTAGTGACGGGTGCTTGTTTAGCGCACATTGGTCATGATGTGGTGTGTGTGGATAACAATCCGGCCAAAGTTGAATTGATGCAGTCGGGACAGTCACCGATTTATGAACCGGGTTTATCAGAAATTATGCAGTCGGCGATGTCTGCCGGACGGCTGAACTTTACCACCGACTTAGCTCTGGGTGTCGGGCATGGCGAGATTTTATTTATTGCCGTGGGTACGCCACCGCTACCAGATGGCTCTAGCGATACTCAGTACGTGGAAGCTGTCGCCAGAGGGATTGGGAAACATCTCACCGATGATTATAAGGTAATCGTCAATAAGTCTACTGTGCCGATTGGCTCTGGTGATTGGGTGAAAATGCTCGTGCTAGATGGAGTAGCCGAAGCTTGCCAGCAATCGAGTTTAGTGGGGGCTGGAAGTGTTCAGACAGGGGGTTCTACCCGCAATTCAAATGTCAGTTTTGATGTTGTTAGTAACCCCGAATTTTTGCGCGAGGGTTCGGCAATATATGATACGCTCAATCCCGATCGAATTGTCTTAGGGAGTAATAATCAGAGCGCGATCGATCTAATGTTAGCGTTATATGCACCGATTATTCATCGAGAAAATCAGCCGACTGTCCCTGTACTAACAACAGACTTGGGTTCGGCAGAAATGATTAAATATGCCGCTAATGCTTTTTTGGCAACAAAGATTAGTTTTATTAACGAGATTGCCAATATTTGCGAGCGAGTTGGTGCTGATATTACCCAAGTCTCTAGCGGAATTGGTTTGGACTCCCGGATTGGTAATAAGTTTTTGAATGCGGGGATTGGTTGGGGTGGTTCTTGTTTTCCCAAGGATTTAGCCGCATTGATCCATACTGGTGCAGATTATGGATATGATGCGAAGTTACTTAAAGCAACTGTCAGTGTCAATCAACAACAACGAGTATTAGTAATTGAAAAGCTCCAACAGTCGCTCAAGATTCTCAAGGGTAAAACTATCGGTTTACTCGGCTTGACGTTTAAACCTGACACTGACGATCTGCGAGACGCACCAGCACTCGATATTATCAAAATGTTGATTAATTTAGGGGCAAAAGTTAAGGCTTATGACCCAATTATCTCCCCTCAATCGACAATCCATCCGGAGTTAGCTGGAGTTAATCTCGTCGCTAGTCCAGAACTACTCGCAACTGACAGTGATGCGATCGTCTTAATGACAGAATGGACGGAGTTTCAACAGTTAGACTATCACTCCCTATTCAAGTTAATGCGTTCTCCCTGGCTAGTTGATTGCCGCAACTTTCTTCCCGCAGAAACAGTCTCTGCGGCTGGTTTTAAATATATCAGGATTGGTTGTTGAGCTAGGCTTTAAGATTAAGGACAAGCGTATATTCGATACCTGTCTTGTTATTTAGCGACCAGATAAAAGTTTGGCAGTAGAAACATGAGGATGCTTGGGATCTTTAACCAAAGGCGGCTTATTTTTCTTCTCCTTGCGGGGCTGTTTGAGAAAACGAGTTAAATCAACTTTCGAGGCTAAACACGGAAAAATATCTACTGCCAACCGTAATTGAGGATCTAGTACCACCAGTGATTTACCAGGTAACGGTGCTGCGCTCACCGATTGAAGCACTTTCAACCGCCGTTGAGTGGCGGCTAAGGCATTACCATCCAAAATTCGCACTTCATAACCAGGTAGCAATGGCTTTGCTACTCCCCCCATCTGTTTGATTAATCCCCCTAATTCGCTGGCAGTTTCTCGCAATAACCCGGCACTAACTGCTGTTTCGACCCCATTTAGTTTGCTGTACACTGCTGCTCTGGTCACATTCACTGCTTGCGCTTGCGCTTTGTATGCTGCATTCACTGAGGGATGGATGCCACATACGACCATAACTCCGAAAACATTAGTTCTCTTTGATACTGCAATTTTCCATGCCGAGCAAAGATCTCATCCAGCTTTTCTGGCTGTAAGATTCGCTCCATCAGCCCTCGCATCATCACGCTCATCGGGCTATGTTGAACTATAATGATCCCTATAAATCGGACAGGAGGATAAGATAGAAAAAGCTGCCAGAGATCACCAAAATATTCTGGAGAACAAAAAATGCAGCGAAAAAAACACAGTGCAGAGTTTAAAGCTAAAATTGCGCTCGAAGCGTTGAAAAACCTCAGAACAATCAACGAGATAGCCAGTGAAGCACAGGTGCATCCGACACAAGTAAACCATCAGCCACTGTTCATTTCCAATAACCTTCGTCAGGAGATATCTACACGAATACCACTAACATGTTTCAATCTGGCAAATTTCTATCTTAACTTTTATAGTTTTTTGTCTTGACAATGGGGATCACTTTAAACTTTTACATCCTAAATTTTCAGGCATCAAACTACTAATCTTTGCAACATTAGCTTGAGCAATCGATCGAGCAAGTATAGGTTTGATTGATAACCGATCGATTAATGAAGAATGTGCTTTACTATCTTGAAGCGCACCTTTGATTAAATCATCGAAAGGATTTTTAGAGGATTTAATTACATTTGGTGAAATATCAGATTTTAAAAAGTCGATTCTTCCAGCCGATCTAGCAACTAGAGGTTCGGGTAATAATCGATTGATTAGTGAAGAATTGCCTACTTGCATTGAAGCCGCCAAATTACCAAATCGTGCGGCATCAGGATGTGCTATCAATTGAGTCAATGGTGGTTTAATTGATAGACGATCGACTAATGACGATTGGATTTCACTAATTCTGGCAACACTAGCATTCAATCCATGTATACTTTGTTTTACGACATCGAGATAACTTTTATATGCTCGACACGCAGTAGCCGATCCATCAGACTTTAGAATATTAGCTTGCGCTGTCGATCGAGCAAATGCAGGTCGATTTGATAAACTATCAGCTATAATTTGTTCGATTGATCGAGCATTTTTAGATTGAGGCGAGAATTCATCAGTCGATGGAGTAGACACCTTGTCTGATGAGGAGGCAAGGTTTAATTGACTATTGGATTCCTTGGGTTCCAATAATTTGACACCTATATAGCTAGGTGAATAATATAAAATCTTGTTAAGATTTTCGATTTGTTCTAATGGGACTCCCCATACAGCAGGTAATTCTTTAATGATTTTTGAAGTATTGATTTCAAGTTTCTTGTGTTTTTTAAGTATCTGAATCAATTTTTCTGAGTTCTTAAATATACTTGGCTTTATCTGAATAACAACTTTTGCTAATCCAGGTTCTGACAAGTATATTTGAACAGATGAATCGAATTTTAAAATCTCAGATAGATATTCAAATTTGTTATTGCGATGTACTAAATATTCTAAAAGAGTACGAGGATCGAGAAGTATTTTCATTAATTCTATCCTTTAACTTCTTGAGTTGATTGTTTTTTCTGGCGTGTTTTAGCTATTTTTTCTGTACCTATTAGTTTACGAAGATCTAACTCATCTACTGGAGACACTGAATCTACGGTTTTACGAGGTCTACCGCCGCGTTTGCCATTGTCTCTAGAGGCTTGGGCTTTAGCTTCAGATTTCGACTTACCACCGTGACGACCTAATTCGGTCATCCATGCTTTAGTACCAAAGAAACCTGCCACCAACTGCGGTACGCCTAAATCCACGTCCAAACTGTCCCAGTGGAGTCCGTACCCTGCTGGGGTAACTTCTACTTCTGCTAACTGTTTTGGAGTTGCATTGGCTAATCCTTGTAATCGCTGATAGGGAAAACCCATAACGATTTCAGTATTTAACTCGATAAATATCCGCTCGGTATCCGCCGCATACCAAGCTTTTACGGCTCTTGGTTCAGTCTCCGCAGCAGAAGAACCAGCAACTCTTGCTCGATCGATTTCTGCTTTGAGTTCGGCACTAATATTGTTATCCATCATGACTTTCACTCCATTTATCTAAAAGCTTTTTCTGATGTTCTCTCACCAGCGACAATGCCTTCCCGACATCTTTATCGCTAATCTTACCTGTGACATCTATCAAACTGGGTGGAGTCAATGATTCCTCCCCACTAGACGGGTCAACCACCACGCTTCCTAAGTTGCACCTGACTTCTCCATCGCCTTTGATGATATGAACGTGAGCGGGCAGATGGTCGTTAGAGTAAATTACGACCCGAAAACCATCATGTCTAATAATTGCTGCCATGTAGCGATCCTATTTGAGGGGTAAGTTTGTAGTACTTTTGTTCAATATCCCAATCCATCGATAATGGAATGGTTACAGCAATATTTATCACTAGCATTTACAAACTAAATACTTAGCTTCTCAAATAGGGTAGTTATATTTACTCTCCCATAAATCTAACATAACCTATCGCTTGGGTTTTTGCAATATTTACTCCGATTGATGTGGAAGCCGCTGGCGGGCTGCTCTAATTGCTTCTTGTAATTTAGCTTGGAGTAATGCTTTGGGCGGTAATAGGGTCAGATATTCAGCGACGTGGATGCCACTTTTATCATGTCCCGCGCAGTTCGATCTGCTCTTGCTTTTTACCCGCACACAAGATGATTCCCAACGGTGGGAGTTCGTCGCTTTCTTGCTCGTACTTGGCTAGCCAGCGGAGGTACAATTCCATCTGCCCCTTATATTCAGGGTGGAAGTTGCCGATTTTGAGATCGTTGGCGAAGCCTCTCTGCAAGAGACTCGCTACCAGCCGTTTGAGTTTGCGGTTGTAGAACAGTAAGTCGATGTAAAAATCATCGTCGTCAATTTGGAGGCGTTTTTGACGGGCGACGAAGGTAAAACCTGCGCCCATTTCGAGCAGACATTGCTCGATGTCTCGCAAGATGGCATCTTCGAGATCTCGTTCGAGATAGCGATCGTTTAAATCGAGAAAGTCCAGTATATAAGGGTCTTTGAGCAGTAAATTTGGGGAGACTTGTCGCTCGTCGCGGAGTCGCTCCAGGTCGTGGCGAATCGTGTCATCGGGTTGTTTCGATA
>JANPJH010000062.1:0-3965 GCA_031425415.1 Chamaesiphon sp. VAR_61_metabat_425
GTTCGGGAATTGGCTTCAGACGAATATCAGCGCAATCAGAACTTACCTCAGCGGGCGATCGAACATTACATCCGCAGCACCGTTGACTTGCCAGAATGGCAAGCTTGTCTCAATTCCTTCAATCCGATTGAAGATGCCATCGATCTACTCCAATCACGCTTTGCCTGGTCTGCCAAAGAAGAATCAGATGGATCGGGTTCGCCCGAAGCCCTACTCGATTCGTTGCGCGAACAGGCGGTGAAACGACATCAACAACATCTTGGTAAATTCCACGGAAGCTGGGCACGCGAAATCGGTCTATCTTCTAGCCGCAGCAGTCGTCGGACTCGATATGCACCCACCGATGCACTCCTCAAAACGCTAGTACTCACCTGTGTTCCCAATCGAATAGAGTTCCAAGAATTTTTGGCGATCTTGTACCAAAAATACGGCTTAATCGTGGGCGATCGCCAAGCCGAAGACTTGATTAACTCTGGTGATGCCGATCGTGAAGACTTTGTGGCAAACGCCGCCCGACTCGAACGTCGTCTTGCGAGTATTGGACTGCTCAAACGCCTCTCCGATGCTTGTGCTTACATCCAAAATCCATTTGCCTCGGAAGTAAAATAATGCAGACTAACGAACTGATCGGTCGAGTTGCGGCAGAATTGCTCAAAAAATCGATTCAAACTGATGAAACTAACGAAGGAGTTGCCAGATTCCTGCTCAATCGTCTCACTGCCGAGCAGGTTGTGGCAGTCTGCCAAACCATTTTGCAAGATCCTCAACTTGCTCCACAAATCAAAATTCAAGTCCCGCGCGATTTGGTCGGCAGCTATAATTTACCTGCCGAAATTCTGACCGATGAAAGAACCGTTCACTTGAGGCACTCAGCCTGCGATCGCCCCGCGCTGTTACTTGCCAATATCAGTGATGACCAAGCTCAGTCTCTGAATGATATTACCTCAGTTGGTGCTCAAGAACTAAAGGGACAAATTGAATGCTGGATCGATCTAGCGGCTAAAGACCTAGCAATTCCTGTCGAGCAGATTGAATACTGGCGTAAAGCCATGAATGGGCTACAAAAAGTTGGTACGCCTAGCTTAGAAAATTTTGCTGAATATATCGTCCAAACTCGATCGCATATTCTCGATCGAAGTCTTCCGGTTGTAGATGCACTCGGTTGGGCACTTCCGGCTTTACGCCTTCCCCGCGACTCTGGCTACTTTCGCGCCATTCCTGAAACTCAGTGGGGACAAACTCTGCGGTGGGAAAAACTATTTCAACAAGCCTTTACCAAACGTGCTTGCTTACTGCTAAAGCAAACGCCCAACCGTAAACCGATCGAGCGACAAGATCTCCAGATTGCCTTCGATAAAGTGAAGGATGATATCCCCGCGATCGCTCACCCTATTATTGATTCATTCATTGGCAGTTCTCCAGGCTGGAATCCTCAAGCTGAAGCCCTCGCTCAGTTCGAGTGGGAATCCGATAATATCAACACGCTGTTCTCTGGCTTAAAGACACAGAAAACAGATATTGCTTCGCTCACCCTAGAGTTTTTCAATGACGAGTATCCTGATACGCTGATCGAACCTGAGCTTCAGTATCTTACTGCCCTGAAAAAACGGAATAGAAAAGAGGCACTAGACGAAGATCGAGAATTTTATGATGCACATCGTCAGGAGCTTGATGGAGATCGCAAACTCAAATCTAAGTGGGACAAATTTGTTTACGGACAACCCATCGAATGTACAGATTTCCTCAATGGATTGCTTCAAGCCTTCGAGCGTCTCTTCGATCGAGTGGAAACTATCGATAGTGTTAAATCGCTTAAAATTGAGACCCAAAAAAAAGCTGCTAAAAGCAAATGGCTAGAACTAAATGCTGATGTGGGTCGATATTTCTGCACCCGTTATCGAGGTATCGAGCAATTGACTGCCCCACATATCGAATGGGACACTCACTGGCTGTTCAAATATGAAACCTTGTTGGAAGAAACTCAGAAACGGCAGAAAAAGAAATATAGTGAAAACACTTCCACCGCCAAAACGTCAATAGAAATCAAGTTCTATGTGGAGATGAGAGATGATGCCCAAGAGTTGATTGCTAAAACTCAACTCGTCTGGCATTGTAACCCCAATGCAATCGGGATGGAGCTAGCCAGCGACTTTGCCAGAATGCTCAAAGATTCACCGTTTCAACTTGCTCAAGTATCACGAGAATTAGTGAGTAAGAAGGGGCGGCTACAGGGAATTTCACTCGCTGATGTGGGGACTCTGATGGCAGCATATCGACAAGATCGAGGGTCGCTAGTCAGCAAGTACGAGCGCAAAAACGACCTTAATAAAAAGTTGCCCACCGACATCAAAAATGCTGTTACTAACGGTAGCCTCTCGCAAGCAGCAGCAACGGAGATTCTGAATGCCTGGAAAGCTTTTACAGAAAGCTACAGAGCCGCAATCTTTGGATTCACAACTCCAGCAGGACAAGGCATTGCTAATCCAGAATTGCTACATCAGTGCGAAGCTTACGAGACTTTACTCAAAACGGTTCTCACCCATATCAAAGGCGACCTCAATCGAATTGATTTCTATCAACCCATTCTACGGTTGGGATGTATTCGAGTAGAACGCGGTAAACCTGCGACTATTATTGCGCCTTGGCATCCTCTGCGGTTGTCATCTTTAGCGATTAAAGCCCGTCAATTAGCAGGTTTACTCCGATATATCATCTCTACACCAGAGGTAAATTTTGGAGATTCTCGCTTATTCTTTGCGGATTTACGAGCGGAACTCGACCATCCTTACTATCCCGAAGTTTGTGTTGGATACGAAGGGCAGCAGCCAGAACTTCTATCAGTCGCCGATACTGTCAATGACTATAGTTTGATGGAGCGTCCCACCAGAGACGAGAGCGATCGTGCCACTAACGAAAATCCTACCGAAGCCGCCGACCGCTTACTCGGAATTATTCGTCGCTACATCGAACTGTTACCGCACGAGAAGACCAATCTGCGCGTGGTGCTGTATCAAACCGACTCGATTAAATTACCTCAAGCGATCGTCAACAAACTGAGTGAAGAATTTCTAGACGATCGTGAAGAATTCCGCTGCCAGGTCATTCTCCGCCATCGAAATGGACAGAAACTCACCCAACTCTACGAGCAGATGTTGGAAAGCTCTGATGCCGATCCAGATGCCTTTATTGCCAGCGAAGTTTCTCAAAACTTTATGGCAAGACTCCGCCTTTCTGTCATGTCTAGTGATGTCCCGACGACAAATCCGAGAGAAGGCAAGTTCGCTGACATCGTGTTTCTGCAAGATGCAATTTCTCGACAGGCAAAGGTCATTTGGCAACTTTCTCCTTTCGACAGCACCGCTGCCGATCTTCTAATTCACTCTCCTGCGCGTTGGTCGCGGAAGCGTCCTACTGCCATCGATGAACTTAAATCCACTGTTTACCTCACTTGTCCCAAGCAACCTACAGTCGGAGAAACTTATCTGGACATGGTTCACAGCCTTGTTGTAGGCGAAGATTATGCCGAAGGACAACATTTTCTACCTGCCCGTCAGATTTCCTTTCAAGACGAAACAACTAGGACGACTTTTGAGGAAAGCCATCGGTTGGGAGAGTGGGTAGTCAACTACGATGATTTGCTAGAACGGCGGCAACTGGTTAACCAAGGCGTGAAGGTAATTCGCTACCAGCAGCACCGTACTGACGAACGCAATTTTTTAGTATCTTCAGATGCCTCACTGAATGTACTTAAAGTATTGGTGAGAGATCGGCTGAAAGCCCTCAATTTAGCCTTAGAGGGCGATCGCATCGATAAACTCGTAGAACTCGTCATTAACGATGCCAATGGGATTTCTGGAGACATTGTGCTGCGAGCTGCTAAATGTGGCAGATTTGCCAGCGAACTGATGGGCGTTGTCCTCAGTAAGGCGTTGATTAGAGCGGAAATGGGAGCGCAAAATCCCATC
>JANPJH010000063.1:0-27885 GCA_031425415.1 Chamaesiphon sp. VAR_61_metabat_425
TATTCAGAATTCTCTCGTCGAGATACAGAAATAGAAGAAAGAGATTTGGATTAAGGTTGAATTTAATTGCCGGAATTTACAATTATGAGCTTCGTTTATCTTTAGAACAGGTGATTTCATGATACTTTCGCAGGAGGTCTACTGCAATGCCCAATTTGTCACTAATATCGCGCACTTCAGGAAAAGTATCGGGTTGTAATCGATCGGCTTCATCTACAATCAGCATTTCGACTTCACAAGCCTTGAGGACATCCATCGCCCGACTCCTAAAATCTGAAACAGTCCCCTTCACTGCTCGATATTTCAGGTACTCAAGAATCGATGTAAAATCGATGTAAAAAAGTCTTTCGATCCACACTTCGATGGTGGCATTAGATATACCACCGGAACTACTGGCGTTTGCCTCCCCGTCTGCTGAGGCTTATTCCGCAACATATACGATTCACAAGCGATCGTTTTCCCCGTGCGAGATTCCCCGACAATCCGACAAGATTGACGGGCTTTTCGCTTTTCATCTAGCCACTCATGCAACTCTCTCACATGAGCCAACGGCAACACACTCCTACGGTTCAAACGATTAATTTCCGCTTGTACCCATTGCCCATCGTTGGCAACGCCTGCGACCAGCGCAATCGGTAAGTCTCCTAATTCTGTCGCAATTTTCTGTGCTTCACTCATCTGCTACCACCCATAATCATCACGCATTTTTTCATAATCCCAAACTTCCATATCATCGATAGTTGATGAACTTACCACCGGATCTGAAGCCTGTTCGCTCACGGTTAACTCAGCATCAAGCTTCAAATTCTCCGTCTGAATTTCCTCAACAGTTTTGGTAACTGCGGGAGGTTTCTTATAGAATCCATTTGAGATCTTTTTAGGTGATGGGTGCCGCAGCTAATCTCTTAACCATGAGCCTAATAAAACACAGTTTGAGCTTGGCATTAGAACGTTCGAGTGTACGGTCAAAATTTTTGACTAAGCTTTTACATCTTTCGACCCAAGCATTCGATCTTTCAACCACCCATCTAGCCGCAACAGGGACCAATCCAGATTGTCCTTTCGCATCCTTCTCAGCTTTGGATGGCTTGGCAGAGAGTTCAAATTGAATCTTAGTCATCATCTCAGGATAAATCGCCTCTAGTGCGCTGGTAAGTTTGTCAGGGTGATAGCCGTTATCTAACAGGATGGTAGTCTTCGGCAAATCGGCAGGTTTAGATTTGAAATAATCGATGTTGTGTGTGAGCATTTCAATCAAACCTTGGTCGTCAGATACACTAGCCTTAGTACAGTGAGTAAAAAAGGGGAAGCCTAGTATGTCCACGGCTAGATGTCTTTTGATGCCATTTGTACACTTGTAAAAACAAAACCCTTTCGACTCCACACTCGCATTACAGGTATTTTTTACCGCTTGAGAGTCAATCAGGATGAGAGTTGTCCACTCTGGTTTTTTTTAACTTGTTCGCGGGTCTGAGTATGTAATCGTGTCATGATTCGATCGAGGCTACCCTCTTCACACAACTGCTGGTAATGCCAAAATACGGTAGAGTACGGCGGCTATTGAGTGTCAGTCAGTTTGTGCCCTCTTTACTCGCCTGGTTGACAGATACTCTTGCACGTACCAAGAACAAACGCATTCAACCGATCGCTTATGTCCCAGCCATTGGCATCGGTTGTGCATTACTTTTTCAAACTCTCTTTAGCCAATTAGCATTTTTCAACCCAATCTTGACTACTCAACCGATCGATCCGCTTCAAGCTCTCATCTGCATCGGTGCGGGGATTCCAGTGATTGTCCCCGCTTTATTGCTCAAGCGATTTGCACCGTTGGGATAAGTTTGGTGATGATGAAAAAATCAAAAATCCAGTACTAGTTAATAATTCTCCCAACCTTAAAGCGTTGCCATTGGCTCGGTGGGGGCGTTAAAAATTCATAAGCACCCGCAGCCGCATCAGTTGCGGTGAGGATAATATCAAAGGACAAGGAGACGCGCAGATCATCTGTCTCGTTCATTGTCACCGCATGACGTTGTTTAGCTGGAAACATTAATAATCGCCCCGCCACAGGCTCATAGGCAGTGTGAAGCTGATTGAAGTAGTTATCTTCAGCCACAATATCCGTATTCTCGCTGCCCAAACCTGGACTAACTTCATTCACCCGCGCATCGTCAAAGAAGACTAATCTACCCGGATCGCCATCATCCGCTGGCGGGACTTTAATATAATACACAGCACTAATATGTGCCGTATTATGGCAATGGGAACCAACTTCTTGTTCGTTACGGGAGACAATCGGCCAAGCACGCTGAATATAGAGATCGACTTGGCTCAGATCCACCCCCAACTCTTGGAGATAGATCGATGTATGTTGTTCTACCTGCTCGACAATCCAACTAAAATCAGCCATGGTGTGAATTCGTTCTACCCCATGCAGATCGCCAGTCCAAGCCATTTCGGGATAGTTACGGCGTTCGGCACCATTTTGCTCTAGTTGCAGGACTGCATCGAGTAGACGCTGCTGATGTTTTGGGGCATCTGGCAAGTCATCGTAATAAATCGCTAGGGGGAACCAAGTCTCGATCGGCATAAAAGTATTTAAATAAAGGTAAATAGATCAGTTAATCTTCCAGTAGACTCGGCATCTGGCGGCGATCTTGAGGGATAAATGTCCGATCGCGTGGCAGCATTGCCACCGGCTGAGTCAAGAAAAACTCACCTCGATCGATCGCGCTTTTCAGTTCGATCGCCACTTGCCGCGATAGATAGATACTCGCCAGGGGAGCCACTCTTACCGTTTTACCCTCAATTTTAATTTTCCCCGACTTGAGTTGGGCATAACTCACCAACCCAAACGTCGGACGTACCCGCCGAGGAATTGAAAAATCCACAATCGGCGCAACAATATCTCGATCCTGCACCGCACACCGCGCCACAATCTCCGCATTTAATACCGGAATCGGCACCCCCACCCCCAACATCAATGACGGACCATAATTTTTGAGGTAACAACCGCGTACCCACTTGGCATCCATCTGCTTGGCATCTCCTACTAGGGCGAGAGTAGCCCCTGGACCGATGGGGGTGCGATTTTCCTGGCGTTTCTGGAGCGGGAAATGTTGAGTACCTTCCCAGGCGACATAGCCAATTCCGCCCCCCAGCCAGATGCGTGTACCGATGCCAATTACCTCTAAATCTGGGTCATTTAATAGGGGTGAAATCGCCCCAGCATTAGAGTAAACAGCATTCCCCAATCGGGGCTGTAAGGGGCCTAAATAGGTGTATAACTGGCGATCGCCACCATTTACACCGACAATAAAGTTTTGATATAAATTACGAGGATTATAGAGATAAAATTGATTGATTGCATCCATCGTAATTGTCGTTTCAAATGATGCGCGGGGGTAGCAATCTGTACCTTGACCGATCGCTCTAAGCTGGATACTTTTACCCGCAATCAAATCTTCAATTACATGCGCCCCACCTCGATCCTTGCGATCTTCGCCGTCACTTAGATCGCCACCAAAGTCTACTAATTGAGTCGCACCTAAATAGAGATCGACTGCCCCAAATCCAGCATAGGCGGGCACTCCATCTAATGTACACGATCGAATCTTAATCGGCGGATCGGTATGTCCCAAATTCAGAATTGCTCCCGATGATTCCATCGGCTCGAAGCTACCAGTAGTAATGACATCGACTTGTTCGGCTACTTTCTGCACGCCTAATTCGATGACTTTAGCCTTAACCTCCTCTACCGTCCAAACTACTGCTTTTTGCTGACTAATTTTATCATTAATTTCATCGATCGTTCGCATGGTATTTTAGGGTTAGGAAAGAGGTCGGCGCAGAGAGTTTTATTTAATCGGAATAGTTGGACTAATATCATTGGCTGGACAGTTGGCAATCATCGATAAGTTAACTAAAAAATTAGCTTTCGATTGTTGATTTTTGTCCCTACGCATGAGATAAGTGTACGCAAAATCAATCTCGCGATCGTTAATTTTAATTTTCCAAGCAGGCGGTCTAGATTCCGGGATATTATTTAATGCGATGGTTTTAATGACGATCGATTGTGGTTTTTTCTCGCCACATGGCTCGCACAAACTATAAATTGTCTGACCTGGTTCCAATCTGGCCATTGCGGCTAAAGCTTGCTGTTTAGAAACCCAAACACATTGGTCGGCACGCGCGATCTCCGGTGACAATAAACTTAATATGACGGTTACGATCGATGGCAATCTAATTGACAATATGCCAGTTTTGATATTTCTCAGATTCATTTTCAAAGCTCCTCCTCTAAATTATCGATCCCGAATCCAGATTGCTAAACCGCCTCCACGTCCTCTTGCGGCAATTCCATTGGCATCGACCCAGAAAAATGAGAAAAATGGTAATTTAGCGATCGAAAGTTCCTCGAAGCTCTTTGCACCCGTCTTTCCACTACGAATTTTCCCTTGATACAAAGTCTGTCCAAATAAACTAATCTGCATCTCCGTAAAATCAAACACCAATAAATTTTTCTTACCAGGATAACGACAAGGCCCAGTAAACTTTAATATCAATCCACCTATTTTGAGTTGATTCGTGGCTGTACCAATTGTTGTCGATGTAGCCTCAAGATTGCGAGTAAATGTAATCGAGGCTGGTAAAAACTTAGGTAGATAATAACCTTTGCCCAACGCAATTCCACGCCGTCGGTTTGTTTTTTTGACACCACTTGAAAAAAATAGTCGCCACTCACCCAAGAGATCGTCAAATGGGATGACTAATTTTTCTTTTTTCGCGGTGGTTTCAGCCTGTTTTAATGCACCGACAACGGCGGCTTCATCTGGACGTGATGAAGCTGTGGCAGCTTGAGTTAAGATGTTGGCAAAATTGGGAAGATTGGTAGTCACAGGTGGGGAGAATTGAGATTTAATTTATGTTTTTTGCACTGGCTTAATAATCCGCCACTGGGTTAAGACCCGATCGATCTCCTGAATAAGCTGAAAATCTCCAGCAGGTAAACTTCGATTTGGTGGAGATTGTGGGTTGAGAAACGCGAAAGCTTGCTGAAACTGTTGCGGAGTAGCGGCAATTGGAGCATCGAAGTGACAGGGAATAATCGCTTGAAAATCCCACTCAGCCACTCGATTAACCCAAGCTAGAGTAGCTTGAGGAGCGCGATTGAGAATTAATGTCTGGAGAATCGGCGCGACCAGTAATCGACCATCACCGCGTAAGCTGGTAAAAGATCGCTCCCAGCTCGGTTGCCAGCGAAAAGGATAGAGTCCAAAATAGCTCTGTTTTGACCGCTCGGTTGCGGTAAGTGAGTCGCGCACTACTTCAGACCATTTGCGGATTTCTAGCACGCTAGGACGGAAATACAGCGCAAATAAACAGATTCTGTGCCAGCCGGTTATCCGGTTGGCGGGGGTATCGGGGATGGTGTCACTCGATCGATCCTTAGCATGGAATAGTAATGGATAGGGTTCCGTGGCGACAATTTCCGGTGGGACGAGGGGAATCGAAATTACTGAATCGGTAACTAATAGGGTACGCGATCGCCGGTGGAAAAAAGCGACCTCAGCAAACTGACCGGGGCCAAGATCGATCGAATCTAAGATCGCGTAGTCAAACTCTGTCCCAAACTGGGCTTGACTACTATCGGCTGGCAAGGTGTAAGTACGGCGGGAGGGGAATCCCAGCCAACTCAGGGGCAGATTAAGCGGGAAACTCCACTGCTCTGGTGTTATCCATACCTGCGCCTGGGGAAAGCGACGCGCAAATGGGCCGACAAATACCTTATGTTCTAACCCCGAAATCGTCGGCAGAATGATGTATTTAACCTCCCCACAGACTGCTTCTAATTCATGCACTAGCCGTAGACATTCGCCAGTCGGCGCGACGGGTGCATAAACGAATAAACCACCCTCCGCCAGTTTGACTACGGTCATCCGAATTGGCACTACTACATAGAAAATGCCCTGAACCTGATCGAATGTCCAAACCGTGTCGGGCACTACTTCCATCCGAATGGTACGCCGTTTACCATAGGGATAGATCGGCAACGTAAACCAGAGCCGCCATGTTAAATCTTGCGGCTGCACTTCACTGGTTGAAGTAGCTATTCTTGCGTCCAGAGTCACCGCACAACCCCCAAGAATAGACGTAAATTAATCATCTGAGCAATATTTAATCAACTGGCGATCGAGAGAGCAGCAGAGCCTGACTATCAGCAATAGCTATACCTTCCTGTCTACCCAACCCTGCTCGATCGGCAGATCGGTTAGGAACTCTAGTCTACAACAATGCCGCGCTTGCTGGCTGCATCAGCCAGCCGATCGACTGTCGATCGAGATTGGCAATCGTTAATTTGTTCTACTAAATTTTGCGCAACTATTCCTCACCCTTAATTTCCCAGATTAATGTTTAGAGGTTACAATCCAGAAGCTATGGGTAAATAGTAGTAGATGTAGGTTGGTTAGAGTGAAGCGTTGGCGTAGCCTTGTAGAACGCATTAAACCAACATCAATTATCTACGTTGCTGTGCGATCGGGCAGAATTGAATGCTCTAAGATATTCTTGATTACTTCCGGTAGGCTACGCCAACGGGAAGATGTAGCGGTACCCGATAATTTTAACCGATCGTTTTGTTAACGCTGGGATTGTTGGGTTTCGAGGCTCAACCCAACCTACAGGGGGTAAGCCAACTACCTCTACTATAAACTGCTGTTTAATTCCTTTCGTAAAATAGTCTCTGTATATTCTGCATGTTCGTTGGTATATCCTGTTGTTTGGACTGAGACAGCCATTCTAGTATCTTGGCTATCATATAGATGAATATAGAAAATATGTGGGCTATCTTGCATTCTGCGATTAGATCTTTGTATACCATTCACAGGTGCAGCGAAGGCTACCTCGTTGTAGCTGACAAGCTCGATCCATTCTAAATTTTCTAGCCGAGGCCTTAGTTTGCCCCAACTTTTAGGTCGATGATGAGTAGTTACCTCCTGAACATTAACAACTTGACTTCTATCTCTATGAGAGGCTGGAGGTGCATTAATCCTCTGTGTTAATTCATGATTTTCATTGCGTAGATTGTTAACACTTTGCTGTAGGTTATTATTTTCATTGCGTAGATTGTTAACACTTTGCTGTAGGTTATTATTTTCATTGCGTAGATTGTTAATGTTTTGCTGTAGGTTATTATTTTCATTGCGTAGATTTTCAATTGTTTGATTGTTATCATCATCGATCATCCCGATTATATCCTGTCGCTCTAGATCAAGCTGGCCCCTTTCTTGTTGGAGTTGGTTCTCGAGTTGTTGCGCCCTTTGTTCAGCATCAATTGCCCTTTGTTCAGCTTCCAGCTTCTCTGCCTGAGTTCTAGATTCTGATTCTTGAATAGATTCAGCAATTCTTCGATATTCACGAGCACTATTACGAGCTTCAATAGTAGCTTGATTTGCCGAAAGAACTTGTTCTGTCGTTTGACGAATTCTTTGTTCGCTCTCTAGTCTTAGTTCCGTAGCTTGACGAATTTTCTGCTCTGCTTGTAGCTCTTGACGATCCGCATTAATTTTTATATAGGATGCTAATTCTGTTAATAGCCAAACAAGAACACCTGTCAGTACAGCAGAACCAATAATTGCATTATAAACAACATTTTTGCCGCTGTTGCTCCAAGGATTTTGCCACCATGATAGAAGTTCAGATTGAAAGGATGGTGAATTTCCTCTTAATAGATAAACTCTACCGATAACATTTCCATAATTTTGTTTACCAGTTAAAGTTTTTTGAATAGAGCGAGGACTATCGAACTTCCACTCTTGTTTGATCGGAGGTGGATCGCGCAATATGAGAAAATCTCCATTTAGTTTCTTAGCGGGATAATCTGTATCATTAAATCTTTCAGCCCAGCTTGGTAAATATTGATATTTTTTTATCTCTAATTTCTGTTTACCGTCTGCTGCTGTTTTAACGATTATTTTTGAGGCATAGATGATTTTTTGCTGCGGACATTCTGATTTAGTAGACTTGCAATCAGTTACAATGATACCAAATAGTCCATAATTGCTATCTAAGGTTTCTTGTAAGCCTTTTTGATCATTATTCAATAGTTGGGTTGATAGTTTACTGGGCAGTGTATTCGCTAAAATATTAAAATCAACTGTTTGAATTCTTTTGACAGTAACATTCCAGTAATTCTCATTGTTGTAGTAAATAGTACATATACTGGTTAATGCCGAAAACCCTAAAGCACCCAGCAGTCGGATTGCCGAGCTTTTGCTGAGACTATGTTCTTTAATAAATTTGTTAAGTAAGTTTGGAAGCTGTCTCATAGCCCTATATTTGTAAGTCTTGTAAATATATACTGCCAAGATATACAAACATCAGGGTAGTTTGTGAATATTCTGTGTACGCTCGTTACTTTAAGAGAAAGCGTGTATGCTGATTAACCACCCGCAATTCGAGCCATACCGCGAGAATTCTCCGCAAAAGTGAGATCGCTACCTCTTGACTTTCCAGACAGTCGCTACAACTTAAACCATAAACATCCAAAAATTTGATAGTTTAAGCTATTTTTTGCTACCAACTGCTAGTCCTTTGACTGCGGCTAGTTGAATGCGATAAATGTGGACTTGATCGGTTAAACCAGGAATGCCAGGGATATCGCTATCATAGAGTTTGAATCCTTGTCCTACCGATTTAGTCAAGACATCAGAAGCGAAGCCCTGATAATAGACCGGAACAGGGCGATTAGTATGACTACCCCAACCGTATTTCCCAGTTTCTGATAACTCTTTGCCTGTTGCATCCTTGGCTACGACTGGTTGGGAACCCCAATAATGACCGGAATCGACGGCGGTATCTACATCCGTCAAGGCTTTTGCCCCCTGGCTACGCAAGCGAGTGGGGAAATCATCATTGAGTGTGAAATAATGATCGTGATCGGCAGTGACGATGAGTTGATTGCGTTCCCAGCCGCCGTGGGTATTAATCCACTGAATTACTGTCCCGACAGATCGATCGAAATCTAACACGGTACCGATGAGATTATCTAAGTTATTATCATGGGCTGCCCAGTCGATATCCCCACCTTCAATCATCAGCCAGAAGCCTTGAGGATCTTTTTCTAATACTGTTAAAGCTGCACTGGTAAGCCGATTGAGGGTCGGATTCTCGTTTCGTTCCCGTTGGATAAACTTAGCCTCAGTTTCGCCCGGTGCGAGGGGACGTTCGGTATCAGGTTTTAAACCTCTTGTGGTATGGACGGTGAAGTTATCTAAGCCAGTGATACCATAATCCCGATTTGCCGAACTGACGGGAAGATTGCCATTTTGTCCCCGTGCGCCATAGATGCCGAGCAGCCGTTGACCACGATTGGGGTTAATTCTAGCGGCAGTTTGAGCGAGTTTTTGTGCGGCATTTGGCCCACGTTCGCGGAAGGTATATTGATAGATATTGCGATCGGGTTTGGTACTGAGTTCCCGATAAGTAGTCTCACTGATGTAGGTGTGGTCTGGTTCTACGCCAGTGGGCAGGAGTTTTTTGACGTTGGCGAGAGGATGTCCGCCACCTAAGAGAACTGTCGGTTGATAGATCCGCAGTTGCTGTTGGAGGATGTTATCGAGGGGAGTGGCTCCAGGGGCATTGAGATCGTATTTATTCCGCCGATTCACATTGGCAGCGGCGGCTCCTGGTGTGGCATGATCGATCGGCACTGATGTAACGAGTCCGGTAGATTTACCCTCAAGGGCAGCGGTTTTGAGGATAGTGTTCAGAGGACGTTCGTAGAGATCTACCCCGATCGCGTTATTATAGCTTTTCACGCCAGTGTAGAGGGCGGTGGCAGTGTTAGCTGAGTCGGGATAGCTAGCTTTGATATATTCTTTGTCAGTACCAGGAGTCCAGGGATTCGTACCACCCCGCAGCGGGTCGTAACCAACCAAATTTCCAGTCATCGGCTTAGCTGGTGGCGGGTTAGTCTTGCTAGATTGACCAGGATTGAATGTGGGGTCAAATTTAAAGTTGGGGCGAATGGCACTGGCTCCAGTGAGCTTATTAGTGTCATCCAGCGCACTATTATTGCTGCTATACTTCCCCGTACTATCGGCGACAGTGGTACCGTAAGTGGTGCTGAGGGCAAAACCCTTGAGCGTTTGCATATTTAGCCCAAAGCCGCGACCTTGGGTATAAAAATCCTTGAGGGTGCGGCCGGATTTGCCATTGGCGATGGCATTTTGGATCGCTGCGGCTCTGGCAATTTCCCAACCCATCCCATCGCCAATCATCAGGATTGTATTCCGTTGAGTGGTGGGAGTGCGAACTTGGCGCGACCAGGATGGAGAAATAGAAACGACTAGGAACAAGGCGATTAGCCCGACGATTAACCACTTACTGAAGATTCGCTGGAGATGATTCACGATCTACTCTGAACTTTGTGGGAACAGGATTGCTGGGGAACCTTAGTTTACAACATTGACTCGATCGAAAATGTGATAAATTTTTCAGTGTGAACCTTTTGAGTTGATCTTATGTCTAATTAATTGTCACACTCGATCGAACTCTTACTTTTATGTCTTACTTGCGGATTTATACACTCTTCTTAAGTTTATGCGCCACTCTCATTACAACCACTCCTGTCCGAGCAGATTTACTGGCGCAAAATCGGCCCACATCCACTGGTGAATTAAAAATGCCCGCAGGTGGTGTGGGTAAACTAGCCAAGGAACTCAACCTCTCCGCAGATCAAATTCAACGGCTCCAAAAAATGCGGGCGGATTCTCAAGGGAAAACCAAAGAACGTCGTCTAGCTTTACGGACGGCTAAACAAGAGTTGACACAACTCATGCAAGGTAATGGGAGTTCCAGCCAAATTCGCCAAAAACGCCAGCAGGTTCAATCCTTGCAACGAGAAGTTAGCGATGTAAACTTTGAAAACACCCTCGCCATCCGTGAGATCCTGACTCCCGAACAGCGCGTCAAATTACAACAACTAATGCAACAACGCCGTCAAAATCGGGGTAAGTTAAAGTAGGGGATAAGGATATAGGGAAGATTAAAACGCAAGAGCGTCCTAGCCTTTAACTTCTAACTCCTAACCTCTTCACGCAGGAAGTCTTATGACTAATCATGCACATCTACTTACACGGTTTTGCTTCTGGTCCTCAATCTACTAAGGCTCAATACTTACAATCACGCTGTGCCCAAGCGGGGATTATCCTGGAAATTCCCGACCTCAACCAGGGCGATTTTGCTCATTTGACGATTTCCCGCCAAATTGCCCAAACAGTCGCGTTATTCCCCGCAGATGGATCGCCAGTTACGCTAATTGGTTCGAGTCTGGGGGGGTTAACTGCGGCAATTATTGCTCAAGATTATCCTCAAGTTCAACAACTAATCTTGCTCGCCCCGGCTCTGAATTTCCTGGAACATTGGCTACCAAAAATTGGCGATCGACAGTTAACCTCATGGGCAAAAAATGGCTATCTACCTATCTATCATTATGCTGAACAAAAGTTATTACCCCTACATTACGATTTCCTTGTTGACGCTCATCGATATCATCTTTTTACGAGCGATCGGTTCGTTCCCACTCTGATTATCCATGGCATCAACGATCGTGTAATTCCGATTTCTAGTAGTCAAAACTTTGCGAGTAAATATAAGTGGGTACAGCTAATAGAGGTAGATAGCGACCATAGCCTTACTGATGTTAATGAGCAAATTTGGCAAGAAATGTATCAGCTTTATCAAGTTACAAATTCTGTAATATAACTTTTTGATCGCACTTGCAACAGTCGAGTTTAGATTGACAGAGACAAAAACCATGCAATCGATAGGATTTAGCTGGATACTGAGGGTGCATGTGATTGCAATTGTGACAAGTTTGGCTGGTATGTCTAGGGTTAACAAAAACAAGATGTACACCATGCTTAATCGCTACGTAATGGTCGGGTCACCCGCCCAGTTGCCTTGCTGCCGCTCGTCACTCCATTCCGCTGAGGGTGGGGACTCCTGCTGTTCCCGTTAAAAAAGTTTCATCTTAATCGAGTCGGGTGAAGTTCTCATCCTTTCACAAAATTTCTGACTACTTGCAAGACTGCTGGAACGATCGAGTGTCCCATATCAAATTCTTGATAGCTTACATCCACGCCCCATTCACTGAGTAAATCGCGACTACGCCGAGCTGCGGCGATGGGGACAATATCATCTTGTCTGCCATGAACGATCGCCACAGGTGGCGGTGCAAGAGGTTTTGCTCGTTCGGCATGTAAATAACCACTCAGGACAATTAAGCCCGCTACAGGCAAATCTAGTCCAATATCCAGCGTCATTGCACCACCTTGAGAGAATCCGGCAATCCAAGTGCGATCGAGTGGCACCCCAGTTGTCGCGGGGAGCGATTGCACCCAATTACTCAAGAGTTCGCGACTAATCGCTAATTGTGCCATGCTGCGATCGTCTATCTGCCACGCACCTGTGAAGGAATACCACATTTTCCCTGCTTCACTATATTCATGGTCGAAGATGCCATTGGGAAACAGAAATTGATACTCTGGGAGATTCAAATAGGGTACGAGTTCGCCTAAATCATCATGATTGGCTCCCCAACCATGTAACAACACGATCGTCCCTGCGGGAGTAGGCGTATTTGCGGGGACGGAAATGATTTCGAGTTGGCCAATCCGATCATTTTGAGTCATGAGCGCGGTAGATAATTTCAATAAAATTACGTGACTAAGTAAAAATGCTCAATTTAGTTGATTTAGGCTTTAATTTATGCCTTCTTTCATGTTACAGTAGGGCGTTTGAAATAGTTATTTCACTTAAATCATGACATTATTACACCTTGTCCAGAGATTTAGCATTCTAGCTGGAATGACCCTTGCTGGTCTTTCCTTTCACGGCGATCCGGCTCACGCCGATGATAGCCAGTTTTGTGTAACTGCAAGTAATGGGAAAACGGCTTGTGGCAAAATAAAGATTATCGAGAGACTGTGTGTAACTACAGATGGCAATAATTCTATAGCAGTCCTATGTGAATCGTAAAATATATTGGTCATATCATTGGCTAGAACCTTTGATGGGCAAAGCTTTTAGTTTGTGCAGATTTTACAAGTGCTTTAGGACTGCTATATATGTGGCAAGTTCAAGTCGTTTAAACCAGCCGGAGAAGAAGCTTCGACACCCAGCAAGCCAATGCAGAGTACATTCGCTCGGAAAGAAGTTAATAATATTGTCTATCTTCTCAAAGGCTGTAGAAAGTCTGATACAACCGTGAAATGTGAATTGGTAATAATGAACAAGGCGACGGAAAGAGGTTTACGAATATTGGCTTCTGGATATGGTAGCCCTTCCACGATTGTAGATTCTACAGGTAAATCTTACGTAGCCTCTAGCATCGATATTGGAGGTCAAAGTCACCCTCATGATAGAAATATATTCATAGCTCCAGGAATTGACTATGTTGCCGTTCTTACCTTTGAGAACGTACCAGAGCAAGTAACAAAGGTTCCACTCCTAAACGTCTTATCTGATGAGAGAAAAATTCAGTTCCGAAACGTTTCATTTTCAAATTAATAAATGTAGGTTAGTTTGAAGCCCCCGAAACTCAACAAATGCACCGATCGATTGTGCAGATGTTGGGTTTTATATCCGTTCAACCCAACCTACAGATCTAGAACGGTAGATAATAAATCTGATTTGCCAACTCCCCATCCAGGCAGCATTCTAACAGGATTAAAATATCTTCAATTACCCGTCCAACTTGGGAGCCTGACACTACCTCAATCACTCCAGACATCGGTTTCTCCTTGGCAATGCGTTCGTAAGCGTAGCGAGTAATTGTCGCCACATCATGAGTCAAGAGTATCCGATTTTCTTGAGCCGCCCAAGCCAGTACAGTTGGATCGTTGGCACCAGATAATTCGGTATCCTGAACGCGGATAATATCGATATCTGGTTGACGACGTAATAATCCTCGCACAATTGTGTTGTCAAAATTTTCATCTGCCAGCAGTTTCAACATACCAATTTTTCTGCTCGACGGGCTAACAATCTATCTCGCAATCCTTGGGGGTCGAATTTTTGCTCGTTGACGAGTCGAATTTCTTGAGCTTGCTGTTGTCGTTGCTGCAAGTATGCATCGACTTCTCGTTGATGATTTAGATAAAAACTAATGGTGCTATAGACATCTGGCAACTTTAGAGCCGGATATCTATAGACAATTTCTTCGGCAGTTGCGCCTTGATTGAAAGCTGCAATGACGGTATCTAGGGTTACTCTTGTTTTACCTACTCTGGCGACACCATCGGCATCGAGTTCGAGCTGAAGACTTTGCGGATCGGTAGGATTAGGATCTTGGAGCTGATGCAGCAGAAGCTGACGCTCTTGTTCATTCAGAGACAAAATGATTTGAGTCAGTGTATCAATCAGCATAGAATTGACTGGCATTGATTGGATCATAGGTATTTCCAAGTGTAGAGGTTTCTCTGTGTCTAATATAAGTCATTGAAAGCCCCAACTAACTTGGAGGGGAGCAGATATCGCTTGGTTGACATCTTTCATGATTGGTAAATGTCCACTCCTATTATCCGTCAATTTAAGATTGACACACCACTAGTTGCGTTAAAAATATAATCTTCATATACTGGAGCAAAATCTATGCCCCGTTTGTTCCAATGAAATATCAGTTAGCGATTTCGATGTTAATCACGGCACTTATTCACGCTCCGAAGCCGAGTATGGCTGAAGCTGCTGGATTGAACGGAGTTTTCCCTGTCAAAAGCCAATATCCAACTCTTTCGTTGAGATCGACACAAACTAATCTAGTAATTTTTCCGGAGGTGGGATTGGCAATTCCACAGCCGACTGGCTTTACAAAAGCAACATCATTCTATGGGTTTGAGCAAGCTTCGACCAACTCATCAATCTTACTCTCAAAAATTCCTGGGCCATTTGCCGAAGTAACGAAAGGATTCGATCGAAATGGGTTAGCAACAAGAGGAATAGATCTAATTTCTCGGCAACCAGTCAAGATCGATAATCAGTCGGGCTTACTTTTACAAGTATCCCAGTCAGCCTACGGTCAAAAATTTCTGAAATGGATTGTGGTGTTCGGCGATGAGCAAAATACAAATATTGCTACAGCGACCTTTCTGAGTAAAAATGCGGCAAAACTCGGCTTGTCGCTTAAACAAATTGTGCTGGCGGTATCACCCAATCAATCATCACCCAACGCATCGTCACTACCATTTACAGTCACCGCAGTAGATGGTCTGTCTCTAGTTCAAAAAGTAGCAGGAGTAGGCAAAGTTGCTGCATTTACCAAGAACGGTAATATCCCTACAGCGTCGCCGACCGATCCCCTATTTATTGTCACCCCATCGCTTGGTGATATTCCGATTGGCGATCGCAAGTCTTTTGCAACTCGTAGGTTATCTGGCTATCCCCAAATCGAGATCGCAGCGGTAAAATCGAATAATGAAATCACGATCGATAACTTATCTGGCTGGGAAATTATCGCTGATGGTCGCGATCGCCAATCGAAAGCAATGTTGAAGTTATATCAAATTGTGCTTTTTCCTAAACAAGGCGGATATGTCTTGATGACAGGAATTGTCGGTGATAAACAGGCCGAAATATACTTGCCAAAATTTAAAACTATGGCATTAACTTATCGAAATTCTTCTAAGTAAATGTAGAGTGATTAATCGTTATACAACAAAATTTTATAAGTCTCTGCCGTTGGTTTTGTTGCTTGGGCGACAGCTTTGTCTAAATCTTTAAGATGATATCGATCGCTAATGAGGGCATCCACATCAATGCGATGATTGAAGACTAGATCCGCAGACAAAGCTTGTACTCGAAATGAGGAACTATAACTCCCCATCAAATCGATTTCTCGACGATATAAGATATTTGGATCGATCGGGATTTCTAATTTATCAGGAAACTCGGCAAAAAATAAGATTTTCCCACCCTTGCGCGTACAGTCTAAGGCTTGAAAAAATGCCTTATCACTAGGTACGGCTATAATTGCAGTATCCACACCCAAACCACCAGTTATAGCCTGAATTTTGGCAGTTAAATCGGGATCTCTGGCATCGAAAGCCGCCTCAGCACCAACAGCTAATGCCTTCTCAACTCTCGCCGGAATCAAGTCAGTAGAAATTGCTCTCGCGCCAAAATGTTTAACTAACATAATAAACATTAACCCGATCGGGCCAGCACCAGTAATTAAGACAGTATCACCAGCCTGAATATTGGCTTTTTTCACAGCCTTGAGACAGCAATTTGTCGGCTCGACAAAACTCGCTTGTTCGTCCGTCACTCGATCGGGAATCGGGATCAAACCGCCATTTCGGACGATATGTCCGGGTACTTTCACATATTCAGCAAAACCACCGCCACTAGGTGCAAATCCGGCGGTAGTCGTGACATTTTTGTACGTGTCACACATCGAATAATTCTCATGCAGACAATAGCTACAGTGCATACAGGGAATATGGTGCATCACTACCACCCGCTGCCCCACCTGCCAATTTTCAACATCATTACCCACCTGACTAATTACGCCCGCCGTCTCATGTCCGAAAATTCGGGGTGGTTCGTAGAGGGGATAGAGAATTTTTTTGATATCCGACTGGCATAAACCCACTACCTTCACTTGAACTAGCACTTCATCTGCGGCTAGCTCTGGAACCGGAACATCCTCATAACTGAGGTGATTAACCCCGCGAAATACTTGTGCTTTCATTCAGTTCGATCCGCTATTTCTTCTCAGGATACTATATACCATTGGCAAAAGGAGACAATGAGAGCCTTAGTGCTATGGCGAAATTTTACACTCCCAGAGCAGCTCCCTTTCTAAAAACCTAATTATCAATTAATTTAATTAGCTCATTGCTAACATCCGTTGCATCGGACGTAAAGCGGCAAGTCTTACCTCTTCAGTCATGATAATTTCTGGAGATTTATGCTGCATTGCCAGATATAACTTTTCTAAGGTATTTAAGCGCATGTGCGGGCACTCATTACAAGCACACTCATTGATTGGCGGAGCCGGAATAAATACTTTCTGGGGCTGGGCTTTTTCCATTTGATGAATGATGCCAGGTTCGGTGGCGATGATAAACTTAGTGCTGGCACTTTCCCCTGTATATTTCAATAACGCACTCGTCGAACCAATAAAATCAGCATGGCGGAGCACTGCTGCTTCACATTCAGGGTGCGCGATAACTTCGGCATCAGGATGGGCGATCTTTAGTTGGACTAATTTCTTTTCAGAAAATGTCTCATGTACCATACAACTACCCTGCCAGAGAACTAATTCTCTATCTGCTTGCTGGCTCACATAGCGTCCCAAATTGCGATCGGGGGCAAAAATAATGCCCTGCTCTAACGGAATTTGCTTGACAATTTTTACTGCATTAGAACTGGTACAAATAATATCACTGAGTGCTTTAATTTCTGCCGTACAGTTGATGTAAGAAATAACAATATGGTTGGGATAATTAGCTTTGAATGCGGCAAAAGCATCAGGGGGACAACTATCTGCTAGCGAACATCCTGCGGCTAAATCTGGCAATAGTACTAACTTCTGCGGATTCAAAATCTTAGCGGTTTCGGCCATAAAGTGAACACCAGCAAAGACGATTACATCCGCATCGGTACTCGCCGCTTTGCGGGATAATTCGAGCGAGTCGCCGATGAAATCTGCCACATCTTGAATTTCGGCATCTTGATAATAATGCGCGAGAATCACGGCGTTGAGGGATTGTTTCAATTCCTGAATTGCTGCAACTAAATCTAGGGGAATACGATCTGACTGAGCTGTTGGACGGGTGGTGACAAACATTAGTGGTGGGTGGTGGGTGAAAGCTCTAGGTGATCTTAATTATAGTACTTTTTACCAAAATGCCAAAGGTTGCGTCCGTTACGATTGGTTGACCGATCGGTAAAGTGTCTGGTTAGGGACATAGAATAGTTGTGAGGGTGCTTGAATTGGCTGTTGAAGTCCCCCGTATCCATCGTTCCCTAGCCAGTCAGTACCCATGACGGTTTCCGAGCCTGTTCGCTCCAAACATCCAGAATTTCAAAAATTGCAGTCGCGGCTGCAAACAAGTTGGGATAGCTTAGATTCTTTTACCGATAGCGATAGTGATATTTTAGTCGTGCCGTCTTTAAGTTTAGATCGGCAGGAACTACTCAAAGTGGAGGGGGTAGTCCATTACGAAGAGCGGCTGTTATTTTCGTTGATGCGGTTGTGGAATCCCCGCACCCGACTAATTTATGTCACCTCTCAACCGCTACCGCCGATTACGATCGATTATTACCTGCAATTGTTACCAGGTATTCCCTTTTCTCATGCACGAGAACGGCTACTGTTGCTCTCGACTCATGATGCGTCACTCCAACCGCTAACTCAAAAAATTCTCGATCGACCGCGCTTACTCCATCGCATCACTCAAGCCTTACGACCAGATCGATCCTTGATGATCTGCTACAACTCTACCCCGATCGAGCGCGACCTCGCCCTTAAATTAAATGTGCCGCTCTATGCCCTCGATCCAGATCTGCTGTATTGGGGCACAAAAGCTGGCAGTCGGCAGATTTTTGCGGAATGTGGGGTACCACATCCCGATGGGAGTGAGTTAGTCTTTGATGCTCGAAATTTAGCCGAAGCGGCTGCGGATTTGTGGGAACGGCAACCCCACCTGCAACGGCTGGTAGTCAAGTTAAACGAAGGCTTTTCGGGTGAGGGCAATGCGTTGCTCGATCTACGCCCGCTCGGTCATCCTAGCAGCCGATCAGATCGCGTTCGGGAGATCGAACGCGCCTTCCCCCAGCTCAGTTTTCAGGGACATCACGAAAATTGGCCGAGCTTCCAGCCCAAAATTGGCAATCTTGGCGCGATTGCGGAAGCTTTTGTCGAAGGTGAGGGCAAACAATCTCCCAGCGTTCAGGGGCGAATTACGCCCACAGGTGCAGTCGAAATTCTTTCTACCCACGACCAGATTTTAGGTGGTGCAGATGGGCAAATATTTTTAGGCTGTCAGTTTCCGGCGGCGGATGGATATCGCCGTCAAATTCAGGATTTAGGGTTGCAGATTGGCAAAAATCTGGCAGCGAAGGGAGCAATGGAAAGGTTTGGCGTGGATTTTATCGCCGTGCCGCAAGCTGATGGTAATTGGGATTTACAGGCGATCGAAATCAATTTACGCAAGGGGGGAACGACTCATCCGTTCATGACGCTAAAATTCTTGACTAATGGGGATTATCGCTTTGCCGATGGCTTATTTTATAGTCAGCAGGGTAAGCCCAAATATTATGTGGCATCGGATAATCTTCAACAGCCCCACTATCGCGGTTTACTGCCAAACGATTTGATGGATATTATCGCCCATCATCGGTTGCATTTTGATACTAGTACCGAGACGGGGACAGTATTTCATCTGATGGGTTGTCTATCAGAATTTGGCAAAGTCGGACTGACGAGCATTGGTAATTCGTTAGCTGAGGCGCAGCAAATTTATCAACGGGTGGAGGCTGTTTTGGATCGAGAAACTCAGTTTTTAGATCTTCAGTCTACGCTGCCGATCGCCTGGAAATGTCGGTGAATCTGGTCTCCATGACATTAAAAAGACTCAGTGACGAAATTAAGTTTCATCTCACGTACCAAGACGACACCCCATTTGGTAGTGCGATTGCCGATCGAGCTAATCATACTATTCGGACTCTGTGCGACAATATCGTCCAACATCGACAGGATTTTGGTCTCCAGGCTGTGATTAATCGATCGAGAGAACTTTTAAGCGCAGCCATGACTGGGGCGTTAGCCGAAATCTATGTCAAACCGAATACTCTAAGATCTGACTGGCTGTATCCCCCAGCCGATCTAGTTAATCCCGTCGCCCTCTCACTAGAATATGGAGTGGGGGAAATCCTCGCCCAGATTGAATTACCCGCCAAATTATTTGCCGATTTAGCCAGTTATTTAGGTGAGTGGGAACGAGGTTCTACCGCCCCGCTAGATCCAATCGCCCGTCAACTGTGGGATGCTTTGGCAGAATTAGACGTGCTAACTCCGCTTGAGGGCGAATCACTCGATCCAAACTTAGGCAATGCCACTCTGGTGGGGCATTCTACCGTTCGGCTCAGCGATGGGATGACCACAATCCTGGTCGATCCATTTCTCCATCCTAAGTCTGATGCTTATCCCACGGCTTATCAGCCTCTAAGCCTCCGCGAATTAGGCACAATTGATGGGGTATTTATTACCCATTCCCATCCAGATCATTTCGATTTAGGCACATTACTCCGGCTGGGGCAAGATATGCCGATTTTTGTCCCAAACTTGGAACGAGAATCAGTACTGTCGATCGATCTGGCTTGGCGACTACAGCAATTAGGGTTTCGGCATGTTCGCTCCTTGAGCTGGTTTGAGGAAGTACAGCTCGGCACAATTCGAGTAGTCGCCTTACCTTTTTATGGCGAACAACCTACCATCGCGGATGTTTTACATCCAGAAGTCCGCAATCAAGGCAATACTTATCTAGTGGATTACCTCGATCGGCGGATTGTCCTTACTGCCGATTCCGGTACCGACGGGTTAGGTAATATCAACCAAATGGCACTAAGTACCGGAGATCGATATGGGTCGATCGATACTATCTTTTGTGGCTATCGGGGCTTTGGCTTGTATCCGATTCAATATCTATTTTCCTCGATCGCGGCTTATCTGCCCTTTGTGCCCAGCAATGTTTGGCAAGTCCGCCAGCAGATGATGGGTAATGCTGACGATGCGATCGATCTAGCCGAGATTTGGAATGCCAACCGAATTGTCCCTTACTCTGATGGTGGTGCGCCGTGGCATTGGCTGCGTGGCTTGGGTCCCTGCTTAGATGGTTCAGAAACCTTGATGATGGCGGTAGATCCTACCCCAGATTATGTGGCTACCGTGGCAACTCAACGCAGTGGCTCCAGGCGGGATGGTGCGATTGCCTCCCCAGTGTCGATCTGTATCTTGCGTCCAGGCGATTCGCTCCTATTTGAGGGCGAGAATACCTCCATTCTCGCTCGAATTTGGCCCTATTCCTCTAGCTCTGAGATCTAACCATGTCTGCAAACCGAGTCAATCAATGGTTACAACTAAATGTTGGTTTGCTCAGAGTAAATGGGAGTGCCTTGGCTAGTGCCCGCGCTCTATTTGATCGAATTTTTGCCCTAGTCGCCGAGTGGCGCGAGGAGGGCCGATTGCCAGCCTATTTTTTTATGCGTAAGTCCCCAGATGTGCGAATGCGGTTGCTGATTACAGATCGAGTCTTGGAGACAATGACAGAATTGTCTCGATCGCTGGCAATCCTTCACGCTGAGGGCAAAATTGGCGAATTCTTTTTTAGCGATTATCCAGCCGAAATCGATCGCTTTGGGGGGTTAGAGGCGATGGGGTATGTTCATACATATTTCGATCAAGATACTGCTAATTGGTGGCGACTCGATCGGCTCTCCCAGCAACAACAACTCCCAATTACCCCAGAAACCCTCTTAGCTGCTGTCTTTGACGATTTATTTGGGCAGACATTGGCCGATCGAGATCTCGATCCGTGGTTGACACTCTCGGCGATGACACCCCTTGCGCCGGAGACGAGCGTTCCCGATCTAGAATTTAGATCGATCGACACTCTATTAACCGATCTCCATCTGGGTAGTGAAGTCCTCGATATTCTGTCTGATTATCGCGCTGCTAATCAACACCTGGCACAAGCACTAATTGTCTTGGACAATCTAGATCGACTAATCGAGGATTTAACGCTAATTTTGGCGACAGTAGCCCTATTTAACTTCAATCGACACGGGTTTGGCGGAGATCGATCGAGTCTAGTTGTCGCAGCTAGGCTAACCCGACCACAATACTTCTCGGTTAAGTCGTTTGCCGCCGATTTTAATCGGGGCTAACAATACGAATTCCGCCTGCGCGGACTAATTTCTCAGTCCGCGCAGGCGGACTTCGCATCACTAGCTGCGACTTCAGTCGTCAGCAATTCCCGACCAAGCATGTCGATCTCGCCTCAGGGGGAAGGCAATTTCAGCTAGATAGTGTCGATTTTCGGCATCGACTAACCAGGGCAAATCGATCGTTTCTTCGACTATTAGCCATTGAGTGTGGGGGCGGACGCTTTTGAAGACTGATTCGAGCGATAGGGGACTATCTCGCCGGATTAATAGGGGTGGTTCTCGATCGATTTGGAGCATCAGTAGCTCCGACCAATGATGCTCGATCGCGAGTTTTTGCCACTGAACGTAACGCTGGGCTGGCGTTAGCTGGATCAGATCGGCAAGAATATCTCCATTTAAAACTGTGCGTTGAGGGCGAAGATAGGAGCCTTCGGGCAGACAAATTCGCGGGGTCTGTCGGGGTTTGGTTAGTTCTGGTGTTGTGGGTAATGTTGCTGCCATGGCAATGGCGATCGGTCGTTCTTGAAAGCCAGTGTAGAACAGGAGTTCAGCTAGGGGATCGATCGCGCTCACATGAGCGGCGGAGAAGCCAAAAACGGCGATGGGATCGGTGCGAGTAGGCAGTTTGAGGCAGGGGAAGGAGGTCGCGGCATCGATGCCGATTTTGGCAGCTTGGAGGGATAAAGTATCGGCAGCGGGATACCACAGCGCGATCGAGTTTTCACAGAAGGTATCGCGGGCGAGGACGTTGGGGTTGATCTCAAAGGGGATTTGGAGGTCGGCAATAATTATTCCCTGCTGTTGCTGCAAATTGACGATCTGCTGTTTTAGCCAGGTATGGAGCAAGCCATCCGGATCGAGAAATTTGCCAAATCGTGCAAATCCTCGCGCGGGATCGTCATCGATCCCGCGCATCTGGAGCTTAAAGCCTTGGGAGGGTAAGCAATACAGACAACCGAGGGGTGCTTTGGGCGTAGTACTTAGATGAGAATGCTCTAAGGTAATCTGGGCTGTTTCTGTCTGCAACAGGTGTTCCCAGGCGGTGAGATGCTGATTGAGGCGTAAATTACCCTCCTCACTCGATCGATTAGTCTGGGGCAGAGTATCTATAGCGATCTCGCCTAGTTGAAGATCGGGCTGCAATTTGGCTGTCAATTGCTGGCGTAAATCCTGTCGCAGGGCTGTTGTCGGGGAAATTCCATCGACCCAATCAGCTTGATAACGATCGATCAATTTGAGGATAGCTGCCTGCTGTTGATGGGCTAATTTGACTCGAATCGGTAATTTCAAATCACAATGGACGATCGGATCGGGGAGATCTTCTAAGCTAATATTCAGGGACTGAGCTAGGGTGATGACGCATTTAGTCGCCTGTGATAGCAGAAGCTCTAAAGCTGGTAACTCGATCGTTTCGATCTGCTCGGAGAGAGTCTGACAGCACGCTTGAAGTTCCTCGATCGCTCGATTCCAGTAGCTTTGATGTGGGGGTAAGAGGGATTGCGCCGCAGTAGTTAGAGCATCCCATCCGGTCGCAAACCGTTGGGGTAAATCGAGTCCTCCTTGCAGAATGCCTTCAGCTACAAGTGTTTCGAGCAAGTCTGCAAGGGTAAGCGTGAGCATCTCTGGATGATGTGCCTGGATACCCGCGATCAGTTCAGTAAAGGTGCCTGTCTCTTGTTGGATCAGGATATTTAATAATTCCGCTAATGAGTCATCAGACTCCACGGCGTACTGTTCAACTTCGCCTACATCAGTTCGCGCCCAAAACTGCCAACAGCCATCTGGTTGCAGTAGGAGGGTCGGATTTATTCGCCAGCAGGTACTTGCGCGGTAACTGGGCAGTTTGCCCAGCGATCGGAGCATCGCTTGAAATGGTCGCAGATCGGGCGCAAAATAGTACTCAGCCGCAATTCGATCTATAGTGGTATTTGCCTCAGTCGAAAACTCGACTAAACCGACTCCCGCCCACAATCCATTCGGGTTAGTCCGGCCGATCGCGCGCGCTAAATAACGATATAGTGTATGTTCCAGTCGGCGCACCATTTTATTGCGAGGTGGTAATTCGCCTGGAAGCTGGAGTAACGCCTCAATCTTCGTGGCGACAATTGGATTTGAGAGTCGGATTGCCCTGCGAAACCGCAGATCTCTGACGGTAACTGACATCAGGTACTCTCGATCTCGATCGAACGCCCGATGATATGCCGTAGAATAAGTGTCCCAATCACCACCCTCAATCGTCCCCAGAGCTAATTCAGCTAAAGATCGATCTCCAAATCCAGCCAAACATTCGATCGACCAAGTAGCCGCCCGCACAATACCGGCTGGGGCTAAGCTAACAGAGTTAAGCGACTCAGACATAATTTAACAACCACTTACGACCATCTGCCAATTGTGCTATTTTCTGAGTCGGGACGTGGCACTTGCCATGCGGCGATGTTTGGCGATTAGTGTGGCAATCCGATCTTGGTAATGTCGTTCTAACTTCATCACGGTAGCTAAGTATTCGATCGTTTCTACATAGGTATCGAAGCTCATTCCCTCCGCCGCCAACCACAGATCGGTGGCATCTTCTTCTAACAGGGAAAACATCGATCGAAAGGCATCGGATGTCTCTTGCAAGTCTTCTTCATTAATCTCCAGCCCAATTTTTTTGGCTTCTTGCAGGCATAAGTAAGTTAATAGAGCTTTTTTGTTCAGGACTTCATCGTTCCCACCTTCTCGAACTAAGATCTCCAAGTCATAACTTATCTTGTCTGCCGAACTTGTCGGTACTGAAGTTGTAGCTGTGACTGGTTCAACCTCAATCTCCGCTAAATCTGGCTCGTGGGGCGACATCGCTCCCGTCCCAAAGTGGCGCAGATAGTAGCTCAACGGATCGGACATCCGCTGTTCTGCTGCCGGAAATTCTGGATACCAAAATTTACCATCCCGCACGCCGAGAATTTTTTCATAACTGCGGACTCCACCAGTCAGCCAAAATATCACACCTGGCTGTTTTCCCAGGATTACTTCATATAATGTCTGCCCCGAAAAATGGGTAAAAAAGTTGGCTTCGGGATGTTTGCCAGAAGTTGCCGCATAATCATCGCCGCGAAAATCGATCGCGTATTCGAGTCGCTTTCCCGCTCCAGCGTGAATTGTCAATTGCACCACTACTTCCTGGATTTTAAATTGGGCGATCGCATTATTACCCAACTTGACTTGCCGCTGTAACCACAAAGCTAAGGGTTGAGCTAATACTGCTTCAACTCGTTGTTGTAAATCTATGCGTTCTGCGTCCGTCGCTACCCCAATTAAGGTGGTAATGTCGATCGGCTCCCACTCCACGGGCGGCACCGCGACAAGACTGACAAACAGGGAGGCTTGAGGATGAAGTTGGGGCGGCTGTCCCGATTTTAACTCGATTACATCTCCTGGCATCACCACCTTCGCCCGTTCCGCACTACCCAACCGCCGCTGGAGCAACCTGACGACTTCTTCCGCCGAGAGGGGAAAAGCATAACGATTGAACCAACTATGCCGATTTGCATAACATAGCCCTGATGCGTAAGGAAAAACCAATCCTGGATTACAGATACAGGCAGCTTCCAACCACGCGACTAGTTCGGATTTATCGAACTCAGTGCCCATATTTTTCACATAGCCCATCATCGCACTGACTGCTGGTTGATGCTTTGCCGATACTAAATCTGGGGCACCGTAAGTTTTCGCGAGATGCTCTCCAATGCTGGGGTTGACTTCCGAGTCAACCAGATGCCAAAACCGAGTTTCACCATCATCAATTAGTAGCCCGATTTCTTCCTCTTCATATTCGGAAGGTGTAGCGATAAACTGCGTTTTGCCAATCTCGACTGTTTGCCACGGTTCGCAGACGATGACATTGGTAAATCCCGCCGCTTGCAATTGTCTAATTATTGGCGGATCGTTAGAGGTGAGCAACGGCAGATCGTGAGGTAATTGAGCGAGAGATTGCCAGTGCAAGTGATCGAAATGACCGTGAGTTACTACTAAAATATCTGGAGTCGGAATTTTTTCTACTGTTAATTCACGATCGGGATTGTAAACTAAAACCCCATTAAGTAATTCATTTGCAAAACAAGGATCGATTAAAATCCGTCGATCAATCGTCTCCACGTACAACATGGCATGTCCGCAAATAGTTACTTTCATAGATACTTTATAGTAGCTGGAAAAATGTGGGAATACAGATCGATCGCATAGCTTCGCAGCAATAATCTAAGCTAAAAATAATATCTAATTTCAGCAATAATTAACTTAGGTCGATCGACCATAGTATTGGAAAACTTGCTAGATTCCCGACTTCTTAAAGAAGTCGGGAATCTGTCCCAATATATCGAGCGGGAAATTGTTCTGGGAATTTAATTATTTCTTACCAAGGACACATGACAGTACTGAACGAGACTTTACTTGGATCTATTTTTTTGCCCTTGCCCATCAAGCCATTGACTTCACCCAGTTCTACTGTTGTCAACTTTATTTTTCCTTCTTTGTGTAGTTTAAGTACCGAATCTGCACTCATCGTTCTTAGTTTCGTTCTAGTCAGAGATGTGTTGACATTTACCTTTTTCATCTGCGTAGGAGCTACCTTCATATCCGTCGGAGCTACTGTATTTCCCTCCGCCTGAACTTGAGTAATCGCAGATGTCAAAGAAGCGGCGATTGCTAGACTGACAGCTAATGCCAAACGGTTATCGATCTTCATATTGATTACACTCCATACATTGTAAATGGTTGTCTTGAAATCTTATCTACTTATCTGATATACCTCAATTGCCGCCAACATAACACATTACAATCAATAATTTCACAGAATTTACATTAATTAGCTAAAGGGACAAACACAGATTTGTTTGAGTTGACTACTCATCACGAGTTCACGACCTTTTGGAGTAGCATTCGATCGAGATAACCAAAAATATTAGTAATTTAGGATAAACTGGAGATTGTTCTCCATCTCCTGATCGCCTCATGATTTTACCTGGTTCGATTATTCGTATCAAAAATATCAATGACATCTACTATGGCTTCCAAGGATTCGTCCAACGAGTCACTGATGGGAAAGCCGCTGTCATCTTTGAAGGCGGCAACTGGGATAAAATGGTTACTTTCCGCCTCTCCGAACTAGAATTGGTAGACCCTACTAAGAAATAAATTACGTTGAGTGACTAGCCACTAGTTCCCATTCTCATGTTTGATCTCCAAGGACTAAATATATACCTCATCGGCATGATGGGTTCTGGTAAAACCACCATCGGCAAGTTGCTAGCCGAACGGCTGATTTATCAGTTTATGGACACTGATACCACTATTGAAAAAATAGTCGGTATCAGTGTGACTGAAATTTTTCAAACTAGTGGTGAATCTGAATTTCGTCAACTTGAAACCCAAGTACTCGCCGAAATTTCCGCCTATACCCGGCTATTGGTCGCCACAGGTGGCGGTATCGCTATTAAACTAGAAAACTGGAATCATTTACAGCAAGGCTTGGTTATTTGGCTCGATGTATCAGTAGATGTACTTGCTGAAAGACTAAAAAACGATCTCACTCGTCCCATCCTCAATACACCTGGAGACCTTCAGTCTAAACTACACCAAATCTTAGCAGATCGTCGCGATCGATATGCTGCCGCAGATCTACACATCCCCATTACATCCAATCTGCCACCAACTGAAATCGTCGAGCAAATTCTCAAGCTCATTCCAACTGTATTAAAAGCACCAGTCGTTTAATAGAAATACAAGTCCTCAATTGAAATTCTTGAGGCTGATCCCACAAAAAGAAGCCCTCGAAGATATTCGAGAGCTTCTTATGGTTTGTTTGTGAAAATTAAGCTTGGCATCGAGCTATTTTGACAGGGGGCAACCCCCCAACTATCGTCGCCGTGCTAGCGTTTCACCTCCGAGTTCGGGAAGGGA
>JANPJH010000064.1:0-27661 GCA_031425415.1 Chamaesiphon sp. VAR_61_metabat_425
GTTCCAGCCAGACTATGGCTCCATCTGCGGAACTTGCCACCCAGCTCAGACCAGTTGGCGACCAGGCTAGATCTGTCACCAGATCGCTCAATTGACCTTGCCACTCTAATTGCAATTCCGATCGCCGATTTTCAGCCAATATGCTTATAAATTTTGGTTCGAGTTTAAATCTAAAGAAATTACCAGTAGTTTGACCACAACTTGAAATTCAAGGTTAAGATCTTACCACTGGTAAAAGATGAAGTATGGCTCAAGTCAGACTTGAACTGACGACCAAGGGCTTATGAGTCCCCTACTCTACCGACTGAGCTATTGAGCCGCTCGATTGAACGTATATCAGCTTAACATGGAAAATGCGATTTGACTACCATTGCTCCACAAAAAAATTGAGCGTGAGCCAACCTAACCACATGATGCTGGAGAAAATGGCAGCCAGTGCAAATAATTCCAATCTAGGTTTCTTCGATGAAAATTCTCTCCAGAAAGGCTGGATCGACGATGAAACTAGCTAGACGTTAGAGGGCAAATAAGCCATCGGATTGACAGCATTTGTCCCACCAGGACGAATTTCAAAATGCAAGTGCGAACCAGTACTATGACCAGTACTACCCATTTCCGCAACTTGTTGGCCTTGACGAACTGTTTGACCAGCACTAACCGACAATCGACTATTGTGTCCATATCGAGTGGTTGTGCCGTCAGCATGTCTGATTTCTACCAAATTACCATAGCCCCCAGAACTCCAACCTGCGACTACCACCGTGCCATCAGCGGCAGCATGAATTGGGGTGCCAACTGGTCCAGCAATATCAATGCCTTTGTGCATTCGGCCCCATCGACGACCAAACTTAGAAGTCAATTTACCTGCGGCTGGCCAAAGGAAGGAGATACTGGTCTCACCAGTTCTGGTAGATGGAAGTTTGTCCGCAGGATTACCAAATGGGCCGTCAGCTTCGTTGCCATTGGCGAATGGTGCGGTTGCAACAGCTTTAAACCTGTTAGTTTTGGGTGCAGGTACAAAAATCTGTACCGATGTTTCGCTGCCAAATTGTAAATTATTGGTTTCACCGCCACGGTTAGCAACTGGTGCATAACCACGTCCGGACTCAATTTGAGCTAGTAGTAATGAAGATTGCTGTCCGTGCTGCGATCGCATGAGCGCGACATCACCACGTAACTGGCGAACGTACCCATCATTAGTTGATTCGAGTGTAACAGCCCGATCTACAGTGCGAATTGTGAGGTTTCCAGTGGCTGATTCAGCAGCAGTTGCTACGGTATCGGAATAGTTAACGGGGAAACTAGATATTCCCATTGAGAGTGCTAATCCTACCATCACTGCCGAGGAGCGGCTCCGACGATTAACAGCTAAAGAGGCAAGTTTTGCCAAACCTGACGTTTGCCCAGGAATTGTGACAGACTGTGCCATCACTTCTTGATGAGTCTTCAGGGGAGAGACTGACCTGTCTTTCTGCGTAATTTCGGGTTTCAACAAATATGACCTCCTAATTTGAGTACAACGGCGATCTATGGACTGAGTCGATCTGAATCAAGACTAGTACCAACTGACCTATCACTCCAATTTCACACCAAAAATAATATTGACAATACGGTAGCTAACTAACTTAATTTGGGATGATTTCGTGTTTGTGTTTCAGATGAGCGTTTACTTCTACAACGGACACGCAGCACAGATAATATCAACAAAATTGCTAGATTTCGCTTTGTTTACAGCGATCCCGCACCGCTAAAGCTACTTTAAGTGAAGATGCAATAATTTGCAAGTTTTTTTCCGATCGATTGGTTGTTTAGCTCCACTTTTGAAATTGGCAAATTGTGTTCTAAGCTAGACGAATAGACGCTTTAGGGCGACTGAGATCTAATTTAAATTGATACTTGACTGGGAGTCTAGATCGAGTATTTGCTGATGTTTCGAGTAGTTGAACCCGAATGAACACGACTTTAAGCTACGAGTTGCTCGATCGACAACCGTGTATCTACGCAGAGGTATTTTAATAACTATTCTTGTGTATCAAACAATACTAATATTTGGAAATTTCGCTACTTTTATGCGCGATCTAGCACGAAATTACTGATGCACTAAATAAGCAATTACTAATCTCGATCGCTCTGAATTAAACTAATCAGTGATAGGAATTTCTTATCTAAAATTAGAGATTTCAGAGCTAAAGCCGGTAAATTTTCCAGACTGTTCACTCTGCCTTGCTATCACGCGATCTTCACAAGTCATCAGAGCAGTAATTGTCGCCGCGCTTCAAATAGCCCTACAGCCGCACTCACAGACAGATTAAGACTTCTGACGCCTGGTTCGCTCATGGGAATATAAACTGTCGCATCGCACTCTGCCAAAATCTCTGCGGGAAGTCCTGCGGTTTCACTGCCAAATAATAACCAGTCGTCAGCGGCAAACTGGAATTGAAAATGGCTGCAAGTACCCCTAACACTAAACCCAATCCAGCGTCCAGGTTGTTGCCGACGAAACTCGATAAATGCCTCGATCGAAGGGTGAATCTGAAGTTGGACGTAAGGCCAATAGTCTAATCCAGCCCGTTTGAGGTAGCGATCGGTGATTTCAAACCCCAAGGGACCGACTAGGTGGAGTTGAGTGCCAGTAGCGGCACAAGTGCGGGCAATGTTCCCTGTATTCGGCGGAATTTGAGGATGGACTAAAACTAACTGAGGCATAAATTCAATATGAGAGATCGGCAAATCATCGCGCAGTCCGGCTCAGATCGAGTGAAATCGCGGTACTAGTTGTTAAATATACATCAGAGCTACTTAAAGGGCGATTTAGATCTGCTGTAATATATAGATTTTCTTTATGTTTGTAAGAACTAGCCGATCGATTGGAATTTCAAATCTATTCAGGAGCTAGACCACAGCTTGGCAGATGTAGCGATCTAATTCGATTTCTTGTTGCTCGACTTGCTCGATTGACTGCATCAGCACGGCTTGGGCATTGCCTTCGCGCTCGTAACTCCGTAGCCATTGTTGAGCGGTATTGCCTTCGCGGAGGATTTTCTTGACTGGGGAGAGGAAGCAAGCAAACCCGTTTTGCTTGGCAAAGTCAGCGACTTCGGCGTAGAGTTCTTGAATCCAATCATGAGCAGTAATCGATCGACCATCCTGCCAGTGTCGTAAGGTGGAATCAAGACTGGATTTAGCAACTAACATTTCATTGTCATCAGCCATTTGGACTAATTCTTCCGCTAGATTGTGCGCTGGTAACTCACTCCGGATTAGTGGATCGAGGGTAGGATCGGCGATCAGTTGGAATAATCTCGCTTCAATTAGGGCAGTAACAGCTAGTAAGGCGATCGGATCGATAATTAGGTCACAAATTCTCAATTCGAGCCGATTAAGGTTGTATGGGCGGCGATCTCCATTAGGTCGAACCGATGACCAAAGGTGGCGGACGTTTTGCATCGTCTTTTGCTCTAGCTGTTCATTGACCCATTTGATATGGTGAGCGTGACTCTCGAATAATGGGACGTGTTGTGGTGTTTTGGGAAATAGTCCCCAGCGGGTGGAATGGTACCCAGTCGGCGCACCGTCGAGAAATGGGGAAGCAGCACTCAAGGCTAGGTACAGAGGGGCTTCTAATCGAACTAGGCGACAAGCTCGCATTAATAATTCGGGATCGCTGATGCCGATATTAATGTGGACGCTGGCAGTGACTACGTTTGTGCCGTAAGTTTGCTCGATATATGTATGGTAAGGATTCTGTGGATCGGATCGATAGAATTTGTCTCTACCACCCAAGGATAAGGTACTCCCTGGAATCAGTGTATAGTTGCCAATTTGCTGGAGATAAGCTCGGAGAGTGCGGCGCGGGCGGACTAGAGCGCACAATAATCGATCGTAGGAATTGAATGGTGCGGTGGTATATTCGACATTACGACTGTCCGGCTCGATGATGAACCCATCCAAATCTGCCACAATCCGATCGGATAAACCAACAATCTCGCCTTGGGGAGTACCCGTATAGACTTCAATTTCAAATCCTTTAGAAAGTAGCATCTGATTGAGGGATAGGGATAAGGGATTTAGGTTTGTATTCTTCTGCCTAGACAATCATAGCCGTTTTAGTTGGGGAATCACGATCGACATAACGACAGAAGGAATCATCTCTAATCATACAAGTGAACGCATGATGACTCATATACCTAAAGTATGGAGTAGGGAGATCTCCCATTCGCTGTATTGCTCAATGTCCGGCGATCGCCGATAATTGGGAACAGACTCAAAACAATCACAAAAGAAGCGGTATAGCATAGACGATGGGAGTGATTTGGGAGATCGATTTTTACTCACGCCCCCTGGTTGATGAGCAACAGAAAAAAGTCTGGGAATTGTTGGTGTGTGAAAGTCCATCGACAACTCAGCAGTCAGCAGCGAAGCTGTTTCGCTATGCTCAATATTGTCCGAGCGATCGAGTCAACTCCCTCTGGTTAGGCGAGGCTCTACAAGCCGCAATGGCTTTATCGCAGCAGTCCCCACAACGGATTCGCTTCTTTCGGCGACAGATGAATAATATGATTACTAAAGCCTGTAAGGATATTGGCATTCCTTCGGCGGCGAGTCGGCGAGCAATTGCGCTGCAACAATGGTTAAACGAGCGGATGACACAAGTTTATCCCACCGAACCTAATTATCAAGCCGTCAATAGTCCCTCCGTCCAAATGTTTTCCGATCCGCCCCAGCCACTTCCGGAAGCTTTGATGGGCGAAAAGTGGGCATTTGTCAATCTAGCAGCCAGTCAATTTGCAGAGATGAGTGATTGGCAAATTGGTTTTGGCGAAGCCTTCCCGCTAGAGATGGTCGGAGTTACGCCAGAAATCCAGATTCCTGGTTTGGTGCTATACTCACCCCGCTCTGTCCCGATGGCGGCGTGGATGTCTGGATTGGAAGTGATTTCAGTTCGCTATCAACCCGCACCCAAATCCACACTATTACTGGAGACAGGTGCGAGCGAAAGTTGGATATTGGCACGCCTCGATAGTGTGACGCAGCAAGAAGCCGCTCGGTTTGAAGCCAGCAAGCAACAGGCAAACGGAGTCCATTTCATCGCCATCCAAGCCAATCCTGATAGTGAAGAATTTGCTGGATTTTGGCTATTGCATGAGGCTGGAGATAAGTAATAGCTTTGGAGGGGTCTTTGTGACTACCTTGACCGATCGACCTACTTATTTACTAGTACCCCTAAGACGATCGATATCTAATTCCCCAATTCCCCAATTCCCTCATGGACATCGCCGAACAACTTTTAGACTTATCTGCCAAGGCGGGTGCGGAAGCAGCAGAGGTTTACCAAGCCAACTCCTTGTCCCGTCCGGTGTTTTTTGAGGCTAATCGGCTTAAGCAGTTGGAAACAGCCCAAAGTGAAGGAATTGCGCTGCGGTTGTGGAAGGATGGTAAGCCAGGATTGGCGGTGGCTTATGGGGCGGTTGAGCCAGCCGTATTAATCGCTAAAACGATCGAACTATCTAAACTAAATGAGCCAGAAACACCCGAACTCAATCAAGCCGATCGGAATATCTATCCCGATTTAGGTCATACTATCCCTACCGCCGAATTGTTGGAGATGGGTAAATATGCGATCGAAATAGTTAGAACCGAGTTCCCCGATGTACTCTGTAGCAGTCAATGGGACTGTGACATCGAGACAACCCGTTTAGTCAACAGTCTGGGCTTAGATTGTAGTTATACCGATACGACATTGAGTGGTTATCTCGCTGCCGAATGGATTCGGGGCGATGATTTTTTGAGTGTCGGTGATGGGCAAACCGAGCGGGGTCATCTCGATCCAGCCAGAATTGCTCAAAGCATTATCAAGCGGCTCCAATGGGCCAAAAAGAACGTTAATCCACCCACTGGTAAAGTACCTGTCTTATTTACGGCTAAAGCCGCCGATATGTTGTGGGAAACCGTTCAAGCGGCACTTAATGGCAAACAGGTAATTGAAGGTGCTTCGCCATGGAGCGACAGATTGGGTCAAAAAGTGATTTCGCCCCAGCTCACACTCTTACAAGAGCCGACTGTTGGGCCTTTTAGTTGTCCATTTGATGATGAAGGCAGCCCCACCCGCACTTTGACACTGATTCAGGACGGCGAACTGAAGTTATTTTATGCCGATCTCACGATCGGTCAACTCTTGGGTTCTGGCTCTACTGGCAATGGCTTTCGCTCTGGATTGGGTAGCTATCCAACTCCAGGCTTAGTCAATCTCACTGTCTCACCTGGCACGATGAGTTTCGCCCAATTAGTTCAGCACATGGATTCAGGAATTATCATCGACCAAATCCTTGGCAGTAGTGCGGGGATTTCTGGTGATTTTTCGATCAATGTCGAATTGGGTTATCGGGTCAAAAATGGTGAAATTTTAGGCCGAATTAAAGATACTATGGTTAGCGGCAATGTTTACACAGCCCTCAAACAAATTGTGGCTGTGGGTGCTGATATCGATTGGAATGGTCCCTGTTACACTCCTTCTCTTGTTGTTGAGGGTTTATCTATTACGGGTAGAGGTTAGGGCTTGGGGTTCAGAACATAAACTTCCGGTTCATTTTCTGTTCTTGATTCTAAAAGAGAGTTATTCTCAATAATCCTTGCTTCTTGCAAATAGATCCCAAGTCCGATATCATAGTTAGTGAAGATAAAACTTGGGTAGTGGGTATGTCAGTTTACACATCAGACTCCCTTAAGGCTGAACTGCACGAACGGGGCTGGAGACTTACCCCCCAACGTGAAATAATTCTCAATCTATTTCAAAACCTCGATGCAGGTAAACATCTTAGCGCGGAAGATCTGTTTGATTTTTTGCACAAAGATGGACATGACATCAGCTTGTCTACCATTTACCGCACCGTCAAGCTCATGGCGCGGATGGGAATTTTACGCGAACTAGAACTGGCTGAAGGTCATAAACACTATGAAATTAATCAGCCTTACCACCATCATCATCATTTGATCTGCGTCCGGTGTAATCAAACCATTGAATTTAAAAACGATTCTGTCCTGAAAATCGGCGATAAAATTTCTAAAAAAGAAGGTTATCATCTGCTCGATTGTCAGTTGACTATCCACGCTGTCTGTCCCGCTTGTCAGAGATCGATCTTGCCAGTTTAATCGATCTCCATTGGAATAATTTTTCGTTTACTTCGATATCTCCTGACTTAGCTAAGGTCTTCAGGTTCGTTTTTCTCGATCCGGTTGGGGAGGGGTTGACGGGAAGGCTGGAGACTTTGGAGCATTTCGGCAATTTGGAGATTTTCCAACGAGAGATGCTTGGCTTCACGCAGCTTATGCCAGACCGAGCGAGACATTAGCAGTGTATGTTTTACCCGCTGGGCACCAATTTGCTGGAAATATTCTTCACGTTCGGGCTGATAATCCGCCGAGACTAATTGCAGGGGCTGAGGTGGGAGATACTGGCAAGATCTCGCCAATTGTGCCATCAGCTCTGGGTAAAGCCAGGTATATGCCGGATGAACGGTTAATTCAGCTTGATGAGGCTTATTGCCAGTATCACTGGGCACTCCATGATCATTGTTCAGCGATAGTCGATAATACCCGATCGCCGCCTTGCGCTGGGTTTCAAATACATAATTACTTACAGATTGAGTCTGTTGGAGCCATTCCTTGACTTTTCCCACCATCGTTTGGACGAGATTGATTTTGAAGTCATGGATTTGTCGATCGAAAACTTGCCGCAATAAAGGCGGCATGGCAACCGTATCTAACTGATAAATCAGTTGGGCATCTGTATTTCTAACAGGGAGTAGGTTGGGTAAATCTGGTTCGCGCTGAGCCAACTCCTGCAGTAGTTCGGGGGAAATTTCCCAGTAGGTGAGGTGTGCTAGGGGTTGAAAGCCGTTTTGCCGATACAGAGCTAGTGTGGAGTTATCATTGACATCTACTTCCAGCACCCAAGTACTAGCTTCGACAATGTGCTCAAAGCAATAGCGCAATAATTGCGATCCAATATCATTTCTGCCCGCAACCTGCTCGGCTGTGACAGCCTGGCTATCAACCGATACCCACTCTACATGCCAGGTGCTGCGGGTGCGATTGAAAGGGGAAACTCTAATTACACCACGGACTTGTTGTTCGCACTCGGCAACCAACACAGAACGATCGGTTAGATGAGGTGTGGGGATGATATTGAGAAATCTAAACGGTGCATACCACCGAGTCATTTGTTTCAGCAGATGTTCAATCTGCACCTGCACGGCGGGATTGGCAATATTTGCTTGTTGACATAAGCTAGCGATCGCGTCAATATCTCGATATTGCAGCGGACGAACGATCGTCTGAGGTTTGGATCCATTAGTCGCAGCCATTGTGTATCCCTTGTCAACCTAAAGGTTAATACTACTATAGCATCTCGATTTAAATTGAGCGTAGATCGGGAATTTGCGAAAATTCAAGATTGAATGTTTTCAGTATTATCCCCCTTGCAGGGAGTGTGAGCGAGCAAAACTGGGAATACTGAATATTAAGCTTAAAATGCTTCGTTTCTATTTTCTGTTCATAACTGCGTCGATCGCTTTAATAGCCATATTTAAGCCTTCACCAGCTTTAGCTTTGTCAGGAGTTGCACCACCCATTGCAGTTTTAACCATGTCGATGCCGCTTTCGATCGCGGGATAGTTATCGCCAGCTTTCGCTTTGACCATTGGCCCCACGGTTGTCCACAGACCGCTGAATTTAGCAAACTGGGTTTTGGCTTTAGTCATGTCACCAGTTTTGACAGCAGTGTTCGCTCCAACTAAAGCAACTTTGACAGGTGTCAATTGAGTTTTTTCGGCGGCAGAGAGTGGTACCCCCGCACCAGCGGTTTTAGCAGCACCAGCAGCAGTTTTAGCAGCATCACCAGCGGTTTTAGCAGCATCGTCGGCGGTTTTGGCAGCATCAGTAGCAGTTTTAGCGGCATCAGTGGCAGTGTCGGCTGCTTCTTTCTTGCCACAGCTAGTTAGACTTACGGAAGTTACTAGAAGTAAGGCAGTTGCCAGTTTTGCAGCGTTGACGGAAATAAGTTTGATAGACATATATTGAGTTTAGTTATTGTTCACACCACACATATCATAGCTTATTTATTTGGGGATAAGAGTTACTTGTAGTACTGAAATGGTTAATTTAGCTGATACTTGGGACTGCCTGGACAAGGGCACAGCCGTTTGCATTGGTGCGCTACTCACGGAAGCAATTCTGATTGGATCGATCGAGTTTGGAATGTACGGTTAATAGATAATGGGTGTAGATGATGATTTCCAGTTCTGCAATTTCCAATCCTGATGACTCAACCACAAACTTGGAGCGATCGCTTTGAAGGTACTTTACACCCAGCGATCGCCAAATTCAATGCTAGTATTGGTTTCGATATTGAACTAATTGAATATGACATTACCGGATCGATCGCTCACTCTCAGATGCTGGCCAAGACGGGGATTATCAGTGCCCCAGAAGGGGTAGAACTAGTGAGAGGGTTAGAACAGATTCGTCAAGAATATCGAGACGGTAATTTCCAGCCTGGGATCGATGCTGAAGACATTCACTTTGCAGTGGAGCGGCGACTGACAGAGATTGTTGGCGATGTCGGTAAAAAAGTGCATACGGCTAGATCGCGTAACGATCAAGTCGGTACTGATACTAGACTATATCTCCGCGATCGCTTACATGGAATTCAAGCCCAATTACGAGACTTCCAGCGGGTATTACTCGACCTAGCACAGGCTAATGTGGATACACTAATTCCTGGTTATACGCACCTTCAGCGCGCACAACCACTCAGTTTGGCTCATCACCTCCTCGCTTATTTTCAGATGGCTCAGCGGGATTGGGAGCGATTGGGGGATGTTTATAAACGGACGAATATTTCACCGTTGGGGTGCGGTGCGCTGGCGGGAACTACGTTTCCAATCGATCGAGCATATACGGCAAGCTTACTCGGCTTCGATGATATTTATGCTAATAGTTTAGACGGTGTGAGCGATCGAGATTTCGCGATCGAATTTCTTAGTGCGGCGAGCCTGATTATGATGCACCTGAGTCGATTAGCCGAAGAAGTCATTTTGTGGGCATCTGAAGAATTTCAGTTTGTCAAGCTGACCGATCGGTGTGCGACGGGTTCGAGTATTATGCCGCAAAAGAAGAATCCTGATGTGCCTGAATTAGTTCGGGGGAAAACCGGACGAGTTTTCGGGCATCTCCAAGGGATGTTGGTACTAATGAAAGGTTTGCCCTTGGCTTATAACAAAGATTTACAAGAAGACAAGGAAGCTTTGTTCGATGCTGTGAATACCGTCCAGGCTTGTCTGGAAGCAATGACAATCTTGATTCAGGAGGGAATTGAGTTTCGTCCCGTCCGGTTAGCTGAAGCTGTCGCCTCGGACTTTGCGAATGCCACAGATGTAGCTGATTATTTGGCGACTAAGGGCATACCTTTCCGTGAAGCTTATAATTTAGTCGGAAAAGTGGTCAAAACTTGCTTGAGCCAAAACAAGCTGCTCAAGGATCTCAGTCTGCCTGAGTGGCAAGCCATCCATCCTGCTTTTGCAGAAGATATTTATGCGGCGATCGATCCCAGACAGGTAGTAGCTGCCCGGAACAGTTATGGTGGAACTGGTTTCGAGCAAGTTCGTCAAGCGATCAAACAAGCTAGAATTCAGTTTAATCAATAGGTGAGATCGGGGGTAATGGATGTCAGGAAGCTCGATCTTCCCGATTCCCTATCCCCCATCCCCTAATTTAGGTTGCTGCTGCGGAGGTATCTTCGTTATCTTCCTCAGCGGAAGTACCACTAGATTGAGGGCGGAATCTCGATTTAAACATCCGACCACCAGTGGGGCGTTTTCTAAATTTCCGAGCGTATGCTTGATTACGCTCCGCCTTTTCCTTCTTCAGGTTGCGGCGTTTTGCCATATTTGCCTCTGTAAAAATAAACGATAGTTAACATTTGCCAACCCGATCGGGTTTGGACTGTCAGGGCTGCGTTAGAAATCCGAATCGTGTCTTTAATCTAAAGATCTAATTTAAATATCGGAGGTTAGTCCGAATCAGACGTAGCTTCTGCACATCCTATCATACGCGATCGCGCGCCCAAAATACCAGGGGGAAAATGATGGCGATCGGGGGTTCCGCTGATATATTATTGTTTACTTCCCTTCCCAACCCATCATTCATAATGGATCTTCGATCGTTAATTCGTGACATTCCCGACTTTCCTAAGCCTGGTATTTTATTTCGCGATATTACTACTCTACTTAGCAACCCATTAGGGCTGCAATACTCGATCGATACAATGGCGACTCAAGTCCAAGACTTACAAGCCGAGTATATTGTGGGGATGGAGTCGCGCGGATTTATCTTCGGAGCAGCACTAGCATACAAACTAGGGATTGGATTTATTCCCGTGCGGAAGCCAGGAAAACTACCTGCTGATGTTCATTCGGTGGAATACGCACTTGAATATGGAACGGATCGGCTTGAAATTCATCAAGATGCAGTCATTCCGGAGAGTCGGGTACTGATTGTCGATGACTTAATTGCTACTGGTGGTACGGCGATGGCTACAGCTAAATTATTACAAGAGATTGGCTCTCAATTGGTTGGTTGTGCATTTGTAATCGAATTAGATGAGCTTGGCGGTCGATCGCGTTTGCCTGATGTGCCAATTATTTCATTAGTTCACTATTAGACTAATTCTACTCTTTACTCCCTAAACATTAACTAAGGCGATCGAAACATATTTATTTACCGTATTGACAAGCTGGGTAGGCGTAAATGGTTTAGTTAGGTAATCATTTGCCCCAACCATTCTCGCCTTCATTCGATCAAATATACTATCACGACTGGTTAACATGATGATTGGGACGTGTTTTAACGTAGGAGATTTGCGCAGAAGTTGACAGAGTTCATAGCCATTAATGTCTGGCATGGTAACATCCATTAGAATTACCATCGGATGATAGCGAGTTAATTTCGTCATCGATCGAGCCGGTTCAGTTAAACTCAAAACCTCATAACCTTGAGACTCTAAGGTTATTCGCACACTATTTTGCATCGTCTGACTATCATCAACAAAAGCGATTAAGTGTCGTTCTTCCTGCTGTTGCGTCCCATATCCAGAAATTTGAGCACTCCGATTTTTGATCAGTGGTAATAGCAGATGACTGAGTTGTTGAACATCAATATCTAGTTGACTAGCGATCGTATAGATACAAAGATTTTGGGTGAGTGCTGTTTGATAAGACTCGATCGCTTTAGTACTTTGAAGCTGTTGCCATAAAAGCTGATACAAGCTATCGACATTAGAAAGATATATTCTCACTAATGGTGAAGTGATATGTGGGCGAATTTTTTGCCATTGCCAAATTATTTTTTTGAGTGGAGTGAGAATTTGCTGTAGCGAAGCTGACAAAATTAGTACATCCAAATGAGCATCAAGATTAAATTCCATCTCAGCATCACTAATTGCCATGATGTGTACAAAAGCTTCTTGCGTGCAGGTAAATGCTAGCTGTCTCACTTGTTTGAGGGTGAGTTTTCCCGATTGCCACTGATAGCAAATAAACTGATAATCAGATTGACCAACCGTAAATTCACTGAGCATGAATTCGGGATGATGCTGCTTGGTTAAATAAGTCAAACGTTCTCGCTGTCCTAGTGTACTAGTAGCAAAGTGTAACTTTCCGTTACCAAAATAAGCTTCCCAAGTCATCAAGCTATCCAGGGGATCTTTGATAACTAATCGACCTGACAATTCTTGCTTGATAATATCTCTTAATGCTTCAACAACTTTAGTCATTACTTTAATATATAAATTATCATTAACTCCGTCGATACTTTATGTGCCGTGCCATCTGGTGGTTGAGATTCAATAATGATGAATCAATTCATGACAACTAAAATTAATCTGGTTGAAGACCTGAAGGGAGATTTAGGCAGAAGCTAAAACTAGTCAATTTACGCAAGAAGTTAAGCTGCCATCTGGATCTAATATTCCCAATGAATAACTCGATATAAACATGTAACCTAATCGATTCTGGAAATTTCCTCATCTACTATCAATCCGATCCGTATGGTTAGGAATATTACCGATCGAGCATTAAGTCAGCCAGCGCAACTATATCAGTGCGATGAGTGACGCAACAAGAGACATCGATTTGCCGTAGCTCATCAATGGGAACCATGTAGATGAGGAACACAGTCATGATGATTAAATCCCAGTGGTGATGAGAGTTCGTAATAATGACTAAACTGCAACAAACTCGGCTAGATATCAACCAAAGTGCTAACGTCGATATTCCACAATGTATAAATATGTTCAGGCATCAGTGTCAACCAACAGTTAAGCCAGCCCAGGGGCAGAAGTTCAACTGGTTTAATGGCGCGAAACCAGCCCTATCGATCTGCTTAACAGCCAGCCTGGTTATGCTTGCGGCAGTTGCGCCTGGTACAACTCAAGAGCGAAAGCCATCACGAACACTGACAGCTAGCGGACGCGGTATCGTGACAATCCCGACTACAATCAGCCAAATCCGGCTGGCGATCGAAGTTCAAGCCAAAACTCCAACTAATGCTCAACAATCAGCCGCTAAACGTTCGGCACAGGTGGTAGCATATCTCAAAACTCAACAGGTCGAAAAGCTGCAAACTACCGGAATTAATCTCAATCCTACCTACACTTATCCCAGTGGTGGTCAGCCGCAGATTACCGGCTATTCAGCCTCAAATAGTATTAGTTTTCAGGTACCGACAGAAAGAGCTGGTACGCTCCTCGACGCATCGGTCAAAAATGGGGCAACCCGGATCGATGGAGTAAATTTTGTCGCCGGAGATCGGGCGATCGCCTCTGCTCAACTTCAAGCACTTAAACAAGCGACTCAGGATGCTGAGCGTCAAGCGGATGCAGTTCTAACTACGCTCAATCTCAAGCGGAAAGAGGTAATTGGGATTCAAATCAATAGCACATCCAGTCCCAGCCCGATCCCAATGCCGATCGCCAGGATGGAAGCTAAATTAGCAGATGTTGCTCCAACTACCCCGGTCCTCGGTGGCGAACAACAAGTGGAGGCAGCCGTGACGCTGGATATTGGGTATTAGGGGATAGGGTAGAGGGAGGGGGGTAAGATCATCCCCATCGTAGATTGTGGGCTATGCCCACTACGGCTGGAGGAAACTTATGCGTCCACATCTACTCCCTTTAACCTTCTTGCCTCTATCTCCTCATCCCTAATCCCTATCCTCTACAGCCCAAAACCTAAAGCCTAACCCCTACATATAATCCGGAACTGCTGCCGCGCTATCACTCTTCGAGCCGAGCAGTTCGAGATCGTCAACTTTGATGACAGGACGAGAGCGATTAGTACCTGTTGCCCGATCGACCCAGGTTTCGACTTCTAGAGAGCCTTTGATGGCAATCTGCTTACCTTTGGTGGCATAGTTCTTGGCTATCTCGCCAGTTTTTCCCCAAATTTTGAGATTAAACCAGTCGGGCTGCTCATTATTTTTGCTCCGACGATTGACCGCTAGAGTGAGAGTGCAAACACATTTACCCGAACCCTCAAACCATTTGAGTTCTGGTTCGCCACCAACTCGCCCAACCAAATAAACGGTATTGATATTCATAATTTTGATAGTAGTTATGTACTTTTACAGTATTGTAACTGAAAATGGAGCGCGCGATCGACAGCGATCGATCTCGCTGAGAAAACTTGCATAGTTCAGTCAAAAAACCGAGCGTTAAAGTCGTAAATTTGATCGCCAGCTCAGCAATATCTGAGCCAAAAACTCCAGAGATTTTACACATCAAAGCCAAAAACGAAGATTTACCAACTAAAATGTCAATCAAATCGGTGGATCGGTAGAAAATTTGCCAGTAATAAACATCTTTGTCATGATGGTCTAACCCTCATAAAGTCCAGAATTAGTCATTTGCTGTCGATAAAGTTAGATCGATCTCTACCCAAAATCTAAGTTAAGTAACACACCTGTACTTATAGCCTAAGCAAGAAGTTCGATCTGTGGACGATCGCGACTAGACTAACGAGGCAAAAGGTAATAAGATTCACCTCGTAGGGCTAGAGTCAAGAAAGTGTAGAACAAAAGTTGCAACCAAGCGATCTCAATCCTCGATTGCGATCTGGGAACAATAAACAAGGGATACATCGATAGGGCAAAGCTAACTGCATATTTAATCGATCGTTACTTAAATTTGGGGGCAAAGAAGCGCGTGGGTTTTTTCAATCGCTTTTCCTTATCCAGGGATATGGGTATGGACCTGGGAACTGCCAATACACTGGTCTATGTATCTGGCAAAGGTATTGTTTTAGCAGAACCTTCAGTGGTGGCGATGGACCAAAAGACTAAAATGCCACTAGCTGTTGGTGCGGAAGCAAAAAAAATGCTGGGGCGAACCCCTGGTGATGTAATTGCGCTGCGCCCCCTGCGCGATGGTGTGATCGCTGATTTCGATACGGCAGAGGTCATGTTGAAGCACTTTATTCAACGCGCCAATGAAGGTAGTACCGTGATCAGACCTCGGCTCGTGATTGGGATTCCCAGTGGCGTAACTGCCGTAGAACGCCGAGCTGTGATGGATGCGGCACTCCAGGCGGGTGCTAGTGAAGTATTCCTGATCGACGAACCGATCGCTGCTGCAATTGGTGCTGGTTTACCAGTGGCTGAACCGACTGGGAACATGATTATCGATATTGGTGGAGGAACGACCGAAGTCGCTGTCCTGAGTTTACAGGGTTCGGTGATCAGTGAATCTGTGCGGATTGCGGGTGACGAACTGAGTGATTCGATCGTTAACTACATGAAGAAGGTGCATAACCTAGTAATCGGTGAACGGACGGCAGAGGAAATCAAAATCCAAGTCGGGTCTGCTTACCCGACACCTGAAGATAACGACATTACAATGGAAGTGCGGGGCTTACATCTCTTGTCTGGCTTGCCTCGGACAGTGACGATTAAAGGGCCGGAAATTCGGGAAAGTATGTCTGAACCCCTTTCGGTAATTATCGAAGCGGTGAAACGCACTCTAGAGCGGACTCCACCGGAATTAGCCTCCGATATTATCGATCGAGGCATCATGCTCGCGGGTGGTGGCGCACTCTTACGCGGGATCGATACCTTGATCAGTCATGAAACTGGGATTGTGACGCATATTGCCAACGATCCGCTCACTTGTGTAGTTTTAGGTACTGGTAAAGTATTAGAAAACTTCAAACAGTTGGAACGAGTTTTTAGCGGTCGTTCTCGCAGTCTCTAATCTCTGAGTTCGCGGATGAAGTGTCGGGGATATTGAGATCTTCCCGACACTTTTATACTGTTCGATTTGGTCTGCGGATCGAGATTTTGCTGAGAAAGTTAGACACACAGCGGATATTTACACTAATTTAGGCGAGTTAGTATAAATTAACACTACTGCAAGCCGATCGATCGATATATCTTTAAAGCCCAACCGAATTATTAAGACCCGATAGCTGAACTATGTCTACTTTGCGCCGCTGGTGGGATAAAAACGCCCTAAAATTAGGAGGATTTGCGACGGCGATCGGGGGCACTTATGTGGTGCTGCAAATTCAAAGTGCGTTTGTCTTTGAAGCGTATAACTATCTATCTCAACCCTTTCAACCCAAAGCCGGACAGATCGAGTATCTCAAAACCGCTCAAGTCGAACAACTCCAAAATGAGTTGGAAGAGCTAAAAAATCAGAATCAACAGCTCAAACAGTTGGCAAACTTCACTAGTTCGATCCCCACCAAAGGAGTCTTGGCACCGATTGTTTTACGGAGTGCTGATAACTGGTGGCAACAAGTGACAATCGGGCGTGGTAGTGATGATGGGATCGCTGTCGATCATATTGTCATGGGGATTGGCGGGACAGTAGGACGGGTGGTAAGTGTATCGCCACATACTAGCCGCATCTTATTGGTTAGCGATCCCAGTAGCCGGATCGGCGTATTAATCGCTCGGACTCGCAATATGGGTATTCTTCAAGGGACTCGTGGCAATCAAGCGGTATTACAGTTTTTTGATAAACGGCCGAATGTGAAAAAAGGTGATGTGGTTTCGACTTCTGCTGTCAGTCAGTTATTTCCTACCGGATTGGCTGTAGGACGAGTAATTGAGACTAACTTAAATAAATCGCCAGCACCAGAGGCGATTGTCGAATTTACCGCCCCTCTAGGCTATCTTGAATGGGTTACAGTTCACCCACACAATCCGCGTGCAGCAGTGGTAACTCCAGTTGAAAGGTCAGCTACTGTCACGACATCGAGTGACCCTAGTAACCCAACCAAATCGCCAGCGAAATTGCCTTAGTACTGCTACGCACAATTCATAATTTCTAATTGATAGTTCTGCCTAGCATGATGAATATTGCCAATTTACATCCTCTACTCCGGAATGGGCTCAATGTACTCGCGATCGTTGGTTCGGCAGGTTTGTGCTTACTTCTATTACCTACCCGTTTCCCTGGAATGGAAATTTTGGGCATCGGCCCAAGCTGGCTGGTAATGTGGACGGTTGCTTGGAGTCTGAGTCGATCGATCTGGCACGCAGCCACTGCGGGGATCGTTCTAGGTCTGATTCAAGATGGAATGACGGTAACGGCGATCGCTAATCTGGGTACTATACCCACCCATGTCTTAAGCCTAACGACTGTGGGGGTATTAACTTTTTGGCTGTGTAAAAGAAGATACTTAACCGGTGAAATCATCCCGGTAGCTGTGGCCACGTTTTTACTAACGATCGTCAGCGAATTTATCACTGGATGTCAATATCTACTTCAAATAGCGATCGATCGATCGCTAGATGTCAGCTTTAGTAGTTTGAGTCATCTTTGGACTAATCAATCTCCAGTCATTTTAATTACTGCCATTTTAAGTAGTCTGTGGATGCCGATTATCTACTATCCTTTACATTTGTGGTGGCAGAAAGTATTTGCAGCTACAAAGCTAATTTAAGCGGTAGTGTTAGATAATCCATTCTGCGGTGCGATCGCCTAAATCGAGCGGAATGCTGACAGCTTTTCCCAGCCTGGGTTTTTCAGTAGTTGTTTCAATAAACTTTTGGACTTGTTCGCTCCCACCCATTCCCGATAAATAGGCAGCAACTGTGTCCAGATGCGTCAGATAATCAGCTTCTGAGATTGGAAATGAAACCTGTTCTTGATATTTCCACATTACTTGTAAGAAAATTTTACTTGGTGTTTTCTTTAGTTGTACGTCATAAGAATAGCCCCATTTGTTGATGATTAGTTCTCTTAATTCTTGTCCGGTCATGAATTAGATGTTAGGGAGTAGGGGAAAGGGGAAAGGGGAAAGGGGAAAGGGGAAAGGGGAAAGGGGAAAGGGGAAAGCGATTCGCGCTCTGGAGGTTTCCTCCAGGTTTAGCGAATCAAGATAGGGAAAAGGGAAGAGAATACTTTAGTACCAAAAACTTAATCTTGTCTATCCTTTAATGATAGAATCTCGCAGCTTGCGCGTCGTCTTGCGACGATCAAATTTATAATTTCAACTTGCCGGTGTTTCCGTCTAGGGTTGCGGTTACGCCAACGGGGAGGGCAGCGTTGTCGCCATCATGTCCGAAGGGGAAATTTGCCACAACTGGGATCTGAAGATCTGTGAGTCGATCTCGTAAAACCTCCTCGATGGTAAAGCTAGCAACCCCTGGGGGGGGATCGCATTGACTAAATCGGCCGATCGCGACCCCAGAAATTTTTGATAATGCACCAGTCAGCCGCCAGTGAGTGAGGAGACGATCGATCCGATAGGGAGCTTCGGTGACATCTTCGATCGCTAGAATTACACCAGCTAGATTTGGTTGGAACGGCGTACCGAGTAGATGAGTAGCAACGGTGAGATTGCAGGGAAGTAATCTGCCTGTAGCAACACCACCCACCCAACTATCCCCCTGAAGTGGGGGCACAGGTTGCCGAGTAAGCAACTGGAACAACCGCTCTTGCGACCACTTTGGCTCATCTGCTAGCGTTGTGAGCAACGGCCCATGAACGCCCACGATTCTATTTTGCGCCAAACTCCATAGTAGTGCCGTAATATCCGAAAATCCAATTAACCATTTGGGTGTGGAAATCGAACTCCATTGCCAATCTTCCAACAGCCGCATCCCGCCATAACCGCCACGCACACACAAGATCGCCCGACACTCAGGATCGGCCCAAGCATCGGCTAACTGGGCACGACGGGCGATATCAGTACCGGCTAAATAGCCCCAACTGGCGGTGACATCTGCGGATACTTCCACTCGATACCCGCGATCGCGCCAAACTTCAATGCCTCGATCGAGTGCCGTCTGTTCTCGCAATCTGCCGCTGGGGGCAATTACCCGCAATAGATGTCCAATTTGCAGCGGTGGCGGTAGTTGGAAAGGCTCAAGCATGGGCATTTATAAACATATGCGAACTTAGTTTGAACTGGCGCGAGAATCCGCAGAGGTGACAGGTTAGAATTTGGATGGCGATTCAGTGTATCTGTCACAATTTCTGTGGGAATCATAACAGTATATTGACCTATCAAACCTCCTTGCCAGGATGATGTCGATCGCTGTTGAGTAGATCATCACAACAGTCGGATTTTCTCACCAAGAGTAAACTTAAACTAGCACACGATTGCGCTTTAGCGCAGGCTGCTCCAACATGAGCTGCTCATGACTGAAGCCAACGGCTGACTGGACTCACCCCAACCCCATGACTAACCAACTAGCTGCAAAAATCATCTGCCCAAATCCGGAATGTCAGACACCTAATATCTTGAGCCATAATTTTTGCGCTCATTGTCGGACTGCGGTACCCAAAGTCTATTTATGGGCAATCGGCGAAGATGCCCAGAACTTGAAACCAGGGCAGATGCTGGCGAATAACCGCTATTTGGTAGTTGATCGACAGGTATTATTAGACACGAAACCGGGTTGGCAGCCAGAAGGGACAGATCGAGTAGCGGCTGATATCATTCCCTATCTCCGGTTAATTGGCTACCGTCCCCACATTCCCCAAGTGTATGGCTCAATTCCGTTCAATCGTTCGGGACGAAGAACGACCATGCTCTGGTTGCTAGAAAAAGCACCTATTTATAGCGAGGGCTTGGGAGTTGCCTTTGCTGGCAAAGTTATGCCCGAACTCAGTGAAAGTTGGCAGGGAGCAGCCTCGATTCGTCAACTCAACTGGATGTGGCAAATAGCCAATCTGTGGGAACCGATGGAGGCTGAAGGGGTGAATCTGACTTTGTTACAGCCGGAATTGTTACACGTAGAAAGTGGCTTGTTGAGAGTATTGGAATTGATACCAAACGGACAAGTTCAGCCAAGTTTAGCCGATTTGGGTAAACTCTGGAAGCAATGGCAAAAACAGGCACGGCTGGGGGTTGCCCAAGTGATGGAGAAAATCTGTGCCCAATTGACTAAAGCAGAAATTACGACAGCGACTCAATTGATTGCGGTGCTAGATGAAGCTCTCCGCGCAGCGGGACAAAAACAGTTTCTCACTTGTAACTATCTCACGCTCAGCCATACTGGCCCAACCAGAGCACAGAATGAAGATGCCTGTTATCCACCCAGCGGCGACACCTTGTACCAGAATACTGGCTATGATTTGAGCCTGGCGATCGTTTGTGATGGGGTCGGCGGTCATCAGGGTGGGGAAGTAGCCTCCAATCTGGCGATCGAGACGATCCGCCGCCGGATTGAAAGTGTCCTCGACAAACCAGAAAATCGTTATCCTGACAGTATCACCATTCAAATCGAGAACTCCACTTGCGTAGCTAACGACCAAATTAGTCTTCGCAATGACAGCGAAAATCGCCAGGAACGCGAGCGGATGGGCACAACTATGGTAATGAGCCTGGTATACGGTCATGAGGCTTATATCGCCCATATCGGCGATAGTCGCGTTTACCGGATTACCCGAACTGGTTGCCATCAGATGACCTTAGATGACGACCTTGCTACCAGAGAAGTGAGATTAGGCGGAGTATTGTATCGTGAAGCCTTGGCGATGAGTTCTTCCGGTTCCTTATTTCAGGCCTTGGGGATGAATTCTTCGACTGCGCTCCACCCGAATATCCGCCGTTTTATCCTTGACGAGGAATGTATCTTCCTGTTGTGTTCTGATGGAGTCAGCGATCGCGATCGGGTCGATGAGTACTGGCAATCGGAAATTCTCCCAGTCTTGGAAGGCAAGGTAGATCTCTCTACCGCTTGTCAGCGAATGATTAATATGGCGAATACCCACAATGGTCATGACAACTCCACTGTTGCCCTCGTTCATTGTCAAGTCAAACAGCCAGTTGAAGCCGGACAAACTACGATGCTGCAAGATCTGCCAGTCGGTGCTACGGACTTTACGCAACCTTCAACTCTCCTCCTCAGTAGTCCCGAATCTCCCAGTGGGAATATCGAGCGGCAGCACACATTCGCCGACCAAACCACTGGAGCTGAAAAGTTAACTGCCAGCAAAAAGCCCCTGCTATTTGGGGCGATCGGTCTAATTTTACTAATTGGACTCGGAGCAACAGGTTGGGTTGTCTCGCAGGGCAAACCAACGGCAACGCCTCCATCTGTCAGTCCCAGCCCTGTTGTCAGTCCGAGTGAATCGCCAAAGTAAATTCGGCAACTAACTGGCGTTGAAAATCTATGCAGATGCTGGTGTTACTAATAAATCCGCGCCCTCGACAACCTGGGCTGATTCGATTTTATCATTGGCTTTGAGTTGTCCGAGTACCTCCTGCCCTGCTGTCACATAGCCAAAGACCGTATACCGACCGTCGAGCAGATTGCGTCCAGCGGGAGTTAATTCAGGTTCAAACAGGAAGAAAAAGAACTGGGACGAACCACCATTCGGATCGGCTTCAGGACGTGCCATCGCCAAAGCACCGTAGGAAGAGAAGGGTAAAACTGGCTCCTCTCGGAAGCGTCCAGCATCTTCCATGGTAATGCCATACATCGGCTCCTTATCCCCTTTCACCATCACCTCAAGCGGAATCGCTCGATATTTTTTAGTTTTAGGATCGATGAAACCAACTTCATCCCCTGGTGGATCGCCGATTTGGAGCACATAATCATTCTCCGCTCGTGTAAAGGCGAGATTGTTATAGAATCCGCGTTGAACGAGATCGACAAAGTTACCAGCCGTAACTGGCGCACTATAACCATCTACCACGAGGGTAATATTGCCCTTGCTCGTTTTTAGGTCGATCGTAGCGCGACCCTGAAGTTGGGGGAGATTACTATATTCTTTCGGTACGGTGTAGGGAAAACCCGTCACCATCGAGGCTTCTAATGTCCCAATATTTGCCAGCACTTGCAGCCGATCGACCTGAAGTTGGGGCTTATCCTTGGCTTCTGTATCTACTTGCAAGGCGGCAATTCCAGTTTGAATCTCGCCGATGAGCGTTTGTGCTTGCGCTTGCTTGGCATCAGGGACACTTTTGAGGATATCAGCCTGTTTAGTCTGCAATACTCCAGCAGCTTTTTTGACATCATTACTAATCGAACTCCACTGTTTCCCGCGTAGATGATTTGTGATATCTTCTAAACTGTTTTGCAGATCCCGAACTGGCTGATTTTCGATCGGTAGTGCATACCTTAAAATCGACTGGCCATCAGTAATCGCGTTTCCTGCTGGTAACAGTCCCGCCGCGCTAATTCCCATTGACAGCGAACACAGCAGCATTGCCACTACCCCCGTCTGGAACCAGTGTCGCCAGCGACGCAGTGTGGGAGGGTTCCCCGCCCATGCAACTGCGACAAGAGAGCGATTAATTATCGAATTTTGACCCATTTGGATTACTAAAATATTTACTTAACTCATTCTTTATCTTGCCACATCCAGTCTCCACTACCTCGCCGATCTCCACCAGAAATAAAACCAATCTGGGTGCGTCAATCCATCTACCCATATTCTGTTCGATCGATTTTATGAGTTATCAAGATTTCGCGATGTTTTTATCAAACGGGTAATTCGGTCTACCTAACGATCGAATTGAAGTTAAAACCCGTAACCGTTAACTTTGGTTGACCGCAGCTTATGGTTTAGACTATTAGTGAAGAGGAAAGTGCCGCCACAAGAAATCGAATAAGTGGTAGCTTTACCACCCTCAAATCCTTATGGATCTAACTGTCATATTTCGCCTCGCCAATGCCTTGGCGTTAGGTTTAATTATTGGCATGGAACGTGGCTGGAACACGCGCCAAAGTCCGCCAGGAATGCGATTGGCGGGGGTGAGAAGTTTTGGGTTTGTGGGACTTTTGGGCGGATTGTCGGCAACGCTAGCCCAGCTAGTTGATTCTAGTATTTTAGCCGTCGCGCTGTTAGGATTTACCCTGATTGTCGGTCTATCTTTTGCCTTAACTGCGAAGGAAACCACCAAGTTTGGGGTGACAACAGAACTCGCTCTACTAGTCACCTATAGTTTAGGCGCGTTAGCGGGCAAAGGATTGACGCGCGAAGCCCTTTCAATCTCGGTCATCACGGCAGTATTGTTGGGTTTTAAAGAAGAGTTACACAAGTACCTAAACTATCTAGATCGCCAGGAATTAATTGCGACCTTACAACTGTTGCTAATCGCTATTGTCGCCCTCCCCTTATTGCCCGATCGAGCGATGGGGCCTTGGAATGCCCTAAATCCCAGAGCAATTTGGTTGTTAGTCTCTCTAATTGCTGGTATTTCCTATGCTGGTTACTTTGCGATGAAAATCTGGGGGACGCGGGTGGGATTACTCGCTACCGCTGCGCTGGGCGCGCTAGTATCATCTACGGCTGTGACTATCTCGTTCGGGCGAATTGCGCGGCGAGAACAGCAAAATTTCGCCCTCTTGGGTGCAGGGATTTCGCTGGCTGCGGGAACAATGGCAATTCGGATTCTAGTAGAAGTCACGCTGATTAATCCGACTTTGTTACCCCGATTAATTCCGCCGATTGGTTGTTTGGCGATCGTCCCGCTTTTAGCTGCTGTGGCGATCGCCACTCGGCTGAGCGATCAAGTAGAACCGCCCCAACAAATGGAACTCAAAAATCCGATCGAACTCGGTTCCGCGCTAATTTATGGGGGAATTATTGCGGTGTTATTTGTCGGCATTCGGGCGATGGAAGCTTGGTTTGGGGATGCCGGGATTTACGCGCTCTCGGCACTATCGGGGATTACTGATGTGGATGCGGTGAGTCTCTCTCTAGCTCAAGCGACGAAGGGAACTCTCCCCCCAACTGTCGGTACAACGGGAATCTTAATTGCGGCAATGGTGAATACTGCGGTTAAAGCCCTGTTAGCCACCGCGATCGGCGGCTGGAAATTGGCGAAATGGTGCGCTTCGATTTTACTAATTTCACTCGGTTTAAGTGCGATCGCCATGTTCTCGATCCACCTCAATTGAGTCGATCTCGCCAGCATTCTCGATCTGGTGTAAATATTTATTACAGCAGATTACTCGATTTGTGTAATTCATGGATGGGATGACTAGGCTGAAGATACGCCTAATTAGCCTAGCCAAGCGGATCGAGGGAAAATGGAATTGCCCCATCAGCCAATTTGGACATTACCGGTAGCAGCGGTGTATGAATCCCTGGCAACGACGACAGATGGTTTAGCCGATCGCGAGACGATCCAACGATTGGCTAAATTCGGGGCGAATGAATTGGGCATTGGGGTCGAATGTCTTGCCCTTTTTGCCTTTATTTACGTTCCGTTTTTCAGTGATGTATTTGGCACTGCGCCACTCAGCTCATGGCAATGGCTACTGTTGCTCGTCTGTCCGCCGATACTCTTGGGTGCAGAGGAACTCCGAAAAACGATCGGTACAAGGCGGTAGCCGCTAAGTTAAATCTCGGTGACTGTTTTTGATGTTCCTCACAAATTCTTCAATTCCCCTCCCTAAAATAATGATGCTAAGGAAACTATTCGCAAGTAGAGGTATCTGATGGCACAACCAGTTGGCATCAACTCTCTAGGGGATAATCAAGTTAAGATTGTCACACTCTGGAGTGTTTTTTTACTAGGGCTGCTCTTCCATACTCAGTTAGCTTTGATGCCCTTATTTCACGCTCTACCCATCGCTGATGCTCCCGCAGCACCATCGATCGAGTCAATTAGTTGGATTTTATGGTCAATGCTAGCTTTTTTTGTCGTCCCGATGTTGATGATGGTGGGAATCGTCTTCATCAACACCGCGCAGTTTAGAAAGTTGCACTATGGCGTGACAATCGTTTATTCAGTCTTAAATTTTGCTCATTTACTCGCAGATTTACAAGTCAAGCCTGTGTACTGGTATCAAATTGTCTTAATGGCGATGTTATTGCTCATCGGCTGGTTATTAAATCTTGTTTCTTGGCGATGGCTAAAATTTAAAACAGATTACAAACTGGAACATTAATCACCCAGGACCCAAACGAATATAGCAGCTCAATTGCGGGCTAGCTTGGCAACGATTGAGGCTAACAAGTTGGCATCGATCGGTTTAGCAATATGGACTTGAAATCCGAGCTGTCGAGCGATATCAATTTCCCGACTGCTAGCATAAGTCGTCAGTGCAGCGGCAGGAATCTTCCCGCCAGCTTCGGCACTCAGTGCCCGGACTTGCCGAATAAATGACCAGCCATCTTGCTCTGGCATTCCAATATCGGATAACAGGACATTGTATGCCTGAGGGTTAGCTTGCAATGTTTTGAGGGCGATGGGCGCAGAGGCAATCGCGGTCACTGTTGCGCCATAATGTTCGAGGATCGTGGCGATCGCTGTTCGCACGTTAATTTCATCATCGAGGACGAGGACATGGATACCCGTCAAGTTTGTATCGTTGACTAGGGGCTGATCGGATGTTGATTCTGCCTGACTAGGCATCGATTCAGGCAATTTAGATCGATCGGCTAATCGGGAATTAAGTCGCGCAGCCTTCGCATCGACATTAGTTCTAAATAGGGGTGGATGCTTCCCAGCGACATACTGCTCCATCAAAGCTCCCAGCACATCGGTAACGGTTGCGCCGTTCTTTTCGGTGGCTGCCACAAAGTCATCCCAAAGCTGTTCTTTCGTGCTGAAACTAGCGATTTTTAATTTATTGCTTTCTACTCTCATGACTAGTTAATGGGATGTAATTGGGGCATTGAGGGTGAGATCCTGGTAGGCTATAGCTAGTTTAATTATCAAACATTTTAGAGAGTTCCCCATGAAAACGATCGCTGTCGCTACCGCCAGTCAGGTGAAAGAGGGAGAATTATTCCCCGTTAAAGTCGAAAATCAGAAAGTGATGTTAACCAGAGTTAATGGTAAAGTCCATGCTTTAGAAAACAAATGCCCCCATCTGGGAATGCCTTTAGCGACAAGTAAAGTCTGTAATGGTGCGGTGACTTGTCGTTGGCACGGTGCCACATTCGAGCTGGCAACGGGAGCGAATACTAAGTGGGTAGATTCTTTTGTGGGTGTGCCGTTACCCGAATGGTCCCATCAAATCCTCAGTGTTGGCAAGTCGGCGCAAGGGTTAAAAACTTTTACGGTCATCGAACAGGGTGATGAAATCTCGATTTCGATCGACGGTTGAAGTTAGGTGTTAGGGGTTAGGCTTTAGGCTTGAGCCGGGTGGGCAATACCAGCCCCTTCAATAACCGAAAACTTCTCCAAGACCTGCCAATGCGGGGCTGCTATTGAAATCATCCTCCCCCGATAGAGACCTTGCATTTCATCAACTAGATAGTAGTCACATAAACAGCCCAACCGCTATCTTATCAACATCATGGCGATTCCTACATTAATATTTCAACTTAGGATATATTGTTAAGATGGGTGGGTAAACTAATTAAGACTATATTAGTACGCCTAATTATCCATTGCCATGAAGCAACAATTCAAGAGGACTTCATCAGATTTTTCCAGCCAAGGCTTCACATTGACAGAACTATTGGTTGTAATTATTATCATGGCACTGTTGGCAGCGATGTCTTTACCCGCTCTTCTCGGTCAAGCTGCCAAAGCCAGAGAATCCTCCGCAAAAACGGCTATGGGCTTGGTCAATCGTGCGCAAGCCCGATATCGAAGCGAAAAAAACCAATTTGCTGATTCTTTTGATGCTCTAGCTGTAGGGGCAGGGCTAGGTGGCAATACCACCGCCAATACTGAGCTATATAAATACACTTTAGCTACCACTGATATCCGAAGTAATGCAACGATTATGGCTGAACCTAACAATACAGCCGATCGATCTTTCACTGGTGGTACCTTATTCTATACCAATACTGCCAACCAACCAGTTGTCATGTCCCGAATCTGCGAATCTGATGAACCGAACGTTGGTCTACCACCTTTAGTGCAGATTGGCTCACTGGGGTTAGACTGTCCGACTGACTACCATCAGTTCTAGTATCCCCGATCGCCATCTAATTCGGTCTGTTCCTGGCGAGCGACACTCCACACCCATCCCCACGCCATCAGACTAATTCTGCCAAAATCTTGGTAACTTCACCTTGATGATGCCGTCTGTTATCGTCGTACCTCGTCAAAGTATTCAAATCCTCATGACGGCTCAGTTTCTGTACCCTGCGAGTATCTCCATTTGTTGCATCTAGTGCCGCCGTAATCGCGCTGTGACGGATGAGGTGAGGACTCATGACTTTGTAGATACCTGCGGC
>JANPJH010000065.1:0-6322 GCA_031425415.1 Chamaesiphon sp. VAR_61_metabat_425
GCGACGATCGCATCTCCGGTATCGGCAATTACAATCGATTCATCGTCCAGGAAGTGGTTGACGCGCTCGTAGAAGCGAATATTTGTTAGTTTTTCCGCAGGCTGCGGCACAAAATTTCGCTCTAGCGAATAGGAACTCGGCTTGATATCTAGGGTTGCTGGATCTTTGTGGTGCAGATGACTAATTAAACCATCAATGAAATCACCCAGATAAACGGGTTGATAAAAGTGATACTTAATTTTGACCTTCTCAGAATTAGCATTAATTAACTTGCGATCGTCTAATTTGGCTGTATCTCCGCCCAAATTCATATCCGACATAATCGCACCGAGACACAAAATACAGTCAGCATTCTCGATTCGACTGCGGATGTATTCGCGGCTCAAGCCACCAACATAATTACCGATAAATTGCGGGTGCATTTCGGAAATACAAGATTTCCCCAGCATGGTTGTCGCGATCGGATAACCTGTAATTTCTAGGAGTTTTAGTAACTTATCTTCGAGATCGAAGCGATTAAATTCTACCCCGGCTAAAATAACGGGACTTTGGGCTTGATTCAGTAGCTCCACTGCTTCGGCTACGGCTTCTTGTAATGCTTCTTGGTTGGTTAGCTTCGCTGCCACTACCGGATGGGTTTCTGGCATGATACAAGGCTGATTGACCAAATCGACGGGAATTTCAATATAAACTGGTCGCTTGTGATGAAGACAGGCGGCTAAAGTTCGATCGATTTGAGCGGCTGCTTGACTGGCATCTGAGATAATCACCGCTGCCACTGTCGCCTTTTCCATAATCGAAAACTGGAGATTATAATCTCCCGTGGTATGGTGCAGCAGCAAGCGATCTTGTCGCATGGAACTATTCGGCGCACCACTAATCACCACCAGGGGCACTCTTTCTGCATAAGCCCCAACCACCGCATTAACTAGACTAAAACCGCCCACCCCATAGGTGACACAAACTGCACCCATGCCCCGCAACCGGGCATAGGCATCGGCGGCATAACCAGCATTAAGTTCATTACAATTACAGATTAACTCGATCGGTGTTGTGTTCAAAACATCCATTAAATCGAGTACATAGTCGCCAGGTACCCCAAAGATCCGATCGACACCCAGACTTTCTAACCGCTGGAATAGATATTCACCAACTGTAATCATCAGATTTCTCCTCTTACTGGTTACAACAGGTGATGGCATCACCTTGAAATCTTGTCGGACTACTTTCTATGATAACGACTAAAAATACCAGAGTTTGTGACTAATCAGACAAATTATATATTTTTATAACAATTAATATGGTTTGTGCCATTTTTACCCTTTAATTCTGCTTGGTGCCACCTTTGTACCACCGATACCAACTCTGAGAACTCCGAATCGCCAACCACAGCAGTAATAATGCAATTAACCCGCCAGAATTGGGTGCTTTGAAGGCAAATAGGACGAGTAAAATGCAGAGGATATCTTCCACCAGTACCGCCCACATCGGCAACCCTTGGAGCCGATAGAACCAACCAACTTGAACGAGTCGCAAGACAAGGGCGAGCAATCCCCCCACAACACCCATCAACCAGATCAGTTGCGGTGGTTGAAGTTGAAATATTCTCGCCACCGCCATTGCCATCACCGCACCCACCAACGGACTAAAGACTAGTTGGACAAGCTGTAAAAGTCGCTGTCCCCACACTTGCTTGGAAACAAAAAGTTCGAGGAATGTCCACGCAGCAAGCACACCAACGACAATTTGGGGCTGAATCAGATTCAGGAGTGGTACTTGGCTCCACAAATCGCTCTGAGTTAAACCAATCACCAGCAATGGTAGGGCGATTCGCATTCCAGCAGCAGCGGATACCGATAGCACAGCTAAAATTCCAATCATTAATTGAGCTTTTCTACTTACTAGAACGATTATATTTAGGACTTACTTTTAGCCAGAATAGTATGCTAACGATTTTGCACTAATTTTGCGTTTCCCCCTATCAGTCGCTGTTTCGTATCTCAACATACAGCTAAATTTAGCCGTTCGCGTCTTTTATAGAACTAGGAGAATCTTTATGGCGGAGAAGCGATCGTGACCGATCCGGTATTTGGCAGAGGGGATGGTACCAAGCTACTGATAGACTTGCAGCATGTAAACTCGATCGCCAACAGTTTTAACGATTGTCTAGATCCAGATGAGATCGCTCGCCGAGTTACTAATGGACTTGTTGAGAAATTTGGCTGTGTCTTCGCCCGCATCTGGCTAATGGAAGCAGATCGCACCGCGCTCAAACTCGTCGCGTCATCGGGACTCTATTCTCGCATAAATGGTTTCTTTGCCAGAGTGCCGATCGGTGCTTTTAAAGTGGGCAAAATTGCCCAAAATCAAATTCCATTCCTGAGCAATCAATTAGCCGCCGAAACTTGGGTACTCGATCGCGATTGGGCGATTTTGCATGGTATTCAGGGGTTTGCGGGTTATCCACTCATTGTCAATGGCGATTCGATCGGGGTATTAGCTGTATTCAGCCAAGCTGAAATGTTACCCGAATTTTTGGAGATCTTGCAAAGTTTATGTACTGCCACCACGATCGGTTTAGTGGCAGCATTGCACGATCGACAGGCCAAATTAATTCAACAATCTTCAACCGCCCCTGTACCGTCACAGGTTCCTCTATCCGAGCAAATTGCGACGATCTTAAAGCCCACCCAATTAGCTCTAGTCGGCACAGAACGCTCGCTACCACTATCCCTACACAATCTTGTGCTCAGGGCTGCTGAAGTATTGAGTCAACTTTCTTGCATCCACAGTCGGTTGACATATATTTGGGAAGAGGATCGCGAGCGATTGACGCTAGAAGCTGTCATCTCTGATAATTTAGCAAAGATTCCAACTATTACCGCCTTTGATGCAATTCGATTAGAAGCAATCTGCTTGGGCGGAACTTTAGAAACTCAAACCCATGCTAGTAGCAAGATGCTGCGGGTATTATTAACAATTGCTGCTGCCCCTCAAAAGTCTAATACGCGGGTTAATCTCCGTTGTCGATCGTCAGTATTGCAGATGGCATTTGCCCAATTAATCGAGCTAGCCGGATTGTCGATCGCCCCGATCGCCGATTCAGATTTACCATTACTTACAGATGATCGATCTCTGGTTTCAACTCACCCGAATCTACTCTGGATAAGCATCGATACCCAAATTCCCCAACAGGTGAGAGGAAAAATCGATCTATCAATTACACCCAGCAACTTGCGATTGGCAGTAGAGGCGATCTTGCGTGGAGAATCTTGGGGAATTGCCACTACTCCAGAGCCAGCATCGATCCAGCTATCAGAGCGCGAACGGGAAATCATGCAGCTTTTGGCACAGGGGTTGCGCGATCGAGATATTGCCGCGCAACTGATTATTAGCGAGAGTACCGTCAAATTTCACATCAATAATATTCTCGCCAAGCTCAAAGCAAAAACTCGCTTTCAAGCACTATATCAAGCGATCGATCAGGGATTAATATAATATCTATGCGGCTTTTTAGCTTCTTCACATCTATCGTAGCATTCAAGTTACCTAACTAATAATTTCGATAGGTCACAAGGCTCGATCGAGTCTCACATCTTATTTAACCTATAAATAATGGCCAAATCGATAGACTTCGAGCTTCCGTAGTCAGAAATACAAAACTAGCTCGATCGACAGCCTAGTGTGACTGGATATCCTCATTCCATTATCGACAAGGTTTTATGAGTTATCACTATCCGGTCATTATCATTGGTGGTGGACAAGCTGGACTATCTGCGAGTTATTGCCTCAAACAAAAAGGCATTGACCATATTATCTTTGAAAAGCATAGCATTGGGCATGAATGGCGATCGAGGCGGTGGGATACATTTTGTTTGGTAACTCCCAATTGGCAATGTCAACTGCCTGGCTATCCTTATCCTGGTAACGATCCGTATGGATTTATGCCCAAAGGTGAGATTGTCAAATACCTTCAAGACTACGCTGCTAGCTTCAATCCACCGATCGAAGAAGGAGTGACGGTAAATAAAGTTCAGCAGACAGAAACGGGGTTATATGCCGTTAGTACCTCGATTGGTGAGTATACAGCCGATCGAGTCGTTATCGCCGTTAGCGGCTATCATACGCCCAAAATTCCACGACTGGCGGAACGTTTACCTACTTCGATTCAGCAGATTCACTCTTCTACCTATAAGAATCCCGAATCTTTACCAGCAGGAAGTGTATTGGTAGTCGGTACGGGACAATCCGGCTGTCAGATTGCTGAAGATCTACATCTGGCGGGGAGACAAGTGCATCTATGTGTCGGTGGCGCACCTCGCGCTCCCAGATTATATCGCGGTAAAGATGCGGTGGAATGGCTCGATAAAATGGGTTACTACGATCTGTCGATCGACGAACATCCAAAGAAAGAAACGGCTCGAAGTAATACCAATCATTATCTCACTGGACGCGATGGCGGACGCGAAATCGATCTGCGAAAATTTGCATTGCAAGGGATGAAATTACACGGACGATTGAAATCGATCGATGATGGTAAATTGGAATTTCAGGACGACTTGCAGCACAATCTCGATCGAGCTGATGCCGTCGCTGAAAATATCAAACAAAATATTGACAGGTATATCGAAACAGCCGGAATCGAAGCTCCGCTCGAACCACCATATCAACCAGTTTGGCAACCGGAAAATCCAGAATTAAATCTAGATTTAGCAGCGGCTAATATTCAGACCATAATTTGGTCTACAGGATTTCAAACTGACTTTAGTTGGATCGACTTGCCTGTCTTTAACGGTAGTGGCTATCCGCATTATGATCGCGGTATTACTAACTTAGCTGGTTGTTATTTTATTGGATTACCGTGGCTATATACGTGGGGTTCGGGACGGTTTTCGGGTGTAGCTCGCGATGCAAATTATATCGCCGAACATATTGCCATCAAAGAGAAGGTATCTACCTCTAGTAATTGGAGTATTGTCAATGAATTTTTGCTCGGTTCGTAGTCTAGCCTACCACTCTTTTCGTAACCTAGCGATTTCGACAGGTGTCGATCGGATTTAATCAGTATTTTGGGGATAGACAGATTGCTAACTATTCATAATGTTAGACATCCTCACTTCGTATTTGACGATACAAAATTAGCATTCGATCGAACGTTAGGCTGATGTCAATCTTGACAACCAGAACGGAGCAGAACATCATGCCAGAAGTTACCATACCCGCTCACAAGACTGGTGATTTTCTAGTCGATTATGAAGAAAAAGTCTTCCCCGATGTCCAAGCCGAACCTGGTGAGAAAGCATTGGTAACATTCCATACCGTAGCGTTTGAAGGATCGATCGGGCTAGTTAATTTATTACAAGCCACCCGTTTAAAAAAGAAGGGTTTTGAGACTTCAATTTTACTCTACGGTCCCGGAGTGACATTGGGCTTGCAACGGGGTTTTCCCAAGTTGGGCGATGAGGCATTTCCCGGACATCAAAACTTCACTGTACGGATTGCTAAATTTATCAGCGACGGTGGCAAGGTTTATTGTTGTCGGTTTGCATTACAGGCCCTATACGGTCATGGTGAAGCTTCTTTAATTCCCGGAATTATTCCGATTAATCCGTTGGATGTGTTAGATATTGTGCTGATGCACCGGAAGGAAGGGGCATTTATTTTGGATACTTGGACGTTGTGATTTGGTAGAGAATTGTGTAGATGCGGAGATTTACCCACCCCGCCCTTTGGGCACCCCTGTCTTGAAAAGGTGCTTCACTTGGGGGAAACCCAAGACCGCACTTTTCGCTCCGAGGAGGGGATTTTCCTTACTCCTCACTCCCATCTCCCATCTCCCATCTCCCGATGAATGCTAACATTGCCATAACTTGGATCGATCGATTACTTGCAATGCAGACAGGTAGACACCTTAACGATCTTCAGGTGTTGATTATCGATCGGGTATTGGTCGGACGAAAGTATCTCGATATCGCCACAGAATATCATTGCACGGAAGGGCACGTTAAAGATATTGCGGCGGCGTTGTGGCAATTATTATCGCAACTATTGGGGGAGCGGGTAACTAAAAATAACCTCAAGTCGATTTTACATCGTCTTCAGGGGATTGAGTCGATCGGGCAGATGCAGTCGATCGTTAATTACCAGTTTATCGGTCGGGAAGGGGCGATCGCGAAATTGAATGAATTTATTCAGCAGGGGCAGCGCGCGATTGTGATTCAGGGGGAAGGTGGTGTCGGGAAAACGCTGCTGGCGCAGGAGTATTTAAAAACCTGTGGCTGCGATCTAATTTTAGAGTTATCGATGGCAAAAGAGACTGCTC
>JANPJH010000066.1:0-14290 GCA_031425415.1 Chamaesiphon sp. VAR_61_metabat_425
AATTGTTTGATAAAGTGGTGTTTGCGACTCCACCCGATCGAGTGTTAGCGTTACTCGCCGATCCTACCGCTGCTGAAGTCAGACGCTTTGAAGCATGGCTCCCGAACTATGCCACAACGGTAATTCACACCGATACATCGATGTACGATCAATCCGGCATCAACCAAATAACGGAATTTGATTTTTTTGAAACTGTCAACGGTTGGGGTTATAACGCTTATCTGAACCAACTATGTGGCATTAATTCGCCCCAGCGTTACAGTCTAGCCTTTCATCTGGAGGATTCGATCGATCCGAGTAAGATCGTCCATACTCAGCAACACTACACGCCGCTCTATACAGTTGAGGCTTTCCGCTATCGAGATGAAGTGGTGAGAACCAATGGTGAAAATCATATTTATCATGCTGGGGCTTATCTGTGCGATGGATTGCATGAAGGTGCGATTACATCAGCAATTCGAGTAGCTGAATTAATTGGTGTTGCTGACAGTCTTTCTTCTCAGGCTGGTTGTAGTTTAGAGCGAGATAAAATGGTATTCCGCTCTTAATTCTATCCATGTGCCTTCTTGTCTACCGCTATAATTCTCACTAGGCTAAACAGCGAATCGCTTCGAGTAGCCCTCGCGCTTTATTAAGCGTTTCCTCGTATTCTGTCACCGGATCTGAATCAGCTACTAACCCCGCTCCCGCTTGTACCGACACGATCCGTTCGCCATTACCATCGGGACGAACGATCATTGTCCGGAGTGTGATTGCGGTATTAAGTTGACCTTCAAAATCATAGTAGCCATAGACTCCAGAATAAGCATTGCGCCGACAGTTTTCTAACTCATGGATGATTTCAAGGGCGCGAATTTTCGGTGCGCCGCTGACAGTTCCAGCCGGGAAACAGGCTTTGAGTAAATCCCAAGCAGTCTTATCTGGTGCGAGTTGACCGACAACATTACTAACAATGTGCATCACGTGAGAATAACGTTCGATCGTCATTAATTCATCTACTACCACCGTACCACTCGCACAAACCCGACCCAAATCATTTCGACCCAAATCGACTAACATTACGTGTTCGGCAACTTCCTTGGGATCTGCGAGTAATTCTTGCGCTAGGGCTTCATCTTCTGCGGCTGTCTGTCCGCGACGGCGGGTTCCAGCAATCGGTCGGAGTGTTGCTTTGAGTGTACCATCTCGATCTCGATCGGCCTTGACCATTACTTCTGGACTAGAGCCGATAATTTGCCAATCTCCAAAGTTGAGATACGCCATGTAGGGAGATGGATTGACTAATCGAAGCGATCGATATAGGTCAAACGGGCTGCCAGCATAGCTAGTTGATAACCGCTGAGAGATTACAACTTGGAAAATATCCCCTGCGGTAATATGTGCCTTGGCTGTTTCCACATGGGCGCAAAATTCCGCTTTAGAGGTGCTGCTAGTATATTCTGGCGGTAGCTCTGTTAAGGGGGCACTCGGTTGGGGGGGAGTCCATTCGAGGAACTTAGGGATCATTGGCTGCTGGAGCTTATCCACCATGGCTTTGACGCGATCGCAAGCTTGGGTATATGCCAATTCAAGATTACCATTACAACCCTGAAGATCTGCGTAGGCGATCGCCCAAATTTTCCGTTTGACCTGATCGAAGACAATTAAATGATCTACCTGCATCCACAAGCCATCTGGAACGTCCTCAGCACTGGCTGGATGGACGGGGACTCTGGATTCAATCCATTCGATTAATTCATAACCCCAAAAGCCAAACAAGCCGCCGATCCCACCAGGGAGTTGTGGTAACTTGACCGGCTGATAAGGTTTTAAGCAATCGGCTAGGGTATTAAAGGGATCGCCGGTAAATGTAATAACGGAGCCATCGCGGTGAGTTTGAGTAGTTTGTTCGCCTCTGGTTTCCAATACCCAGAGCGGATTACACCCCAGTAAACTATAACGCCCAACAGTCTCCCCACCTTCAACAGATTCGAGCAAGAAGCTATAAGGTTGACCTTCACACACCTTATACCATGCCGAGACAGGGGTATCTAAATCTGCGACCCATTCTTGGTAGACAGGGATGAAGTTACCTTGGCTTGCTAGCTGACTAAATCGATCGAAACTGGGGAAAATCATTTTAAATTATTATTCTAAGTATGACCTAAGGCTAGACCTGCGACTAACATGCCGATTACTAAAAAGGGTTGGGCACTAGCTTGATATTTAACATCATTTTCTAGGGGATTGCGGAGAAAATACATATCTTGAAAAGTAATCTGGGGAATAATCAGCAACAATAAAATTGCTGCATACAGATTTTGATGAATGGTCATCAAATAGACGGCAATTCCTGCTTGAAAAATATCAATCATCAGCACACAAATCCAAGCAGATTTGGTAATCCCAAACATTACTGGCAGAGACTTTAGCCCAAATTGCCGATCGCCTTCGACACTTTTAAAATCATTCACGATCGCAATCCCTAGCCCTGCCAAACTATAAAATAAAGTCAGGGCAACAATCGTCCAATTTAGTGTCCCAAATAAAGCATGACCAGCCCACCAGGGTAAAGCGATATAACTTGCCCCTAAAGCATAAGTACCCAGCCAACCATTTTGTTTTAATTTTAATGGTGGAGCTGAATAGATATAGGCAACAAAAGCACCGCCGATCGCCAAACAAGTCATAATTGGGAAATCATGATTCGCGGCTCGATCGAGAATATAAGCAGTCCCAATCCCGCCAATTAGCAACAAAAAAATCTGGACAACTACTTGAGAGCCAGAAATTGCCCCCGAAGGAATCGGTCGATAAGGCTCATTGACGGCATCAATTTCGCGATCGTACCACTCATTCACCACCTGGGTATAGCCAGTCAAAAATGGCCCCGACATTAACATACATAATGCCGCTTTCAAGACATTCTCGATCGACCAGACATATTCACCCGAAGATGCTGCACCACAAACTACTCCCCACATCAGGGGAATCCAAGTAATCGGCTTCATCAACTGCAACCGGATCTTCCAAATGGAAGCCGCTTCTGTTGAAGCACCCTTCATCCCCAATATCTGGCGGGTTTTGGCACTCTTGTCTTCGGTTTTTTCAACGGGTAAATCGCTCATAAGTTAGTTGGGAGTTGGGAGTTGGGAGAAAAGTCCCCTCCTCGGAGGGGCGATAGAGTCGCCAGACTCTATCAGCACATTGATAGTGCGGGTGGGTCACTGGGTGTTGGGAGTTGAGGAAATTATAATGAAATAATCAAATATCCACCTTGAAACTTCGCTCCACGCACACTCGCTCCTTTTAACGGGGCAGGTAAAAGAATATTTCGTCGTTGATCGCCTGCTTCGATCGTTACCTCTGGACCCGATTGAGTTAACTTTACTTGGGTTTTATCAAAACCTGGTAAATACAGGCGTACCTCGCGATTTGCGGTATCGATCGTTATCGGTTTTGGTAGGTCTAGAACCCGACTAAAATCTGGCATAGCATCCATCAATGGTTGCCAATCAGTACCATTTCGCTGCGGGACGATTGTCACCGCCAACGGCTCAAATTCAGCTATTACTGGATTGCTAAGTTCGCCCCGATTGACGATCGCGCCACCAATACTCAACCCTGACTGCTGGGCACTCCCCCACAGATACTTTGCCGTCGCCACATCTGCTGGATCGTCACTCATGACTAGATAGCCGACTACTCGCTGCGGATTGCCGATCGTAGCTTGACTATAATCCAGGGCATTCTTTGCTTCTTGGACTGGCTGAGACATGACACTTTCCCCCGTCCAGGCTACTGTCAGGATGGCCGCCATTGTAGGCTGCATAATTGGAGCGATCGTTTTCCACAGATCCGACTCTTCAACTACTGCCAAAAAGCGACGTAAATACCAATTCAAACTATCCGCCATTCCCGCCATCCGAAGGGTAGTAATGTCCCCGCTGCCATCATAGACGATGACATCATACTTACCGCTAGCATCGTACTGACGCAGGGCATTTAGGGCGATCGCACTATCCATCCCTGGCAAAATTGCTAACTCTTGCCCATAAATATTCCGTAAAATCGGCGATCGCAAGTACCGTGATTCTACCTGCTTAACATCTTCCCAACCGCGTTCGATCGCCACAGTCGCTGGAATCGCTACTACCTCTATGTTTGCACCGATAGATTGCGGCTTGTCAGCGAGCGGTACGCCCAGCAAGATCCCCGTCGCAGGCGTAGGATCTTGGCTGACAAATAATACCCGCCGACCCAGGTTAGCTTGTTGTTTGGCTGAGGCGATCGCTACAGTAGTTTTACCGGAACCGCCTTTACCGAGGAAGGTGAGAATTTGGGGCATATTACTCTACAACTTTGAGTTCATCTTCAAAAAACCAGGTACTAGTCTTATCTTCAAATTCGACGACAGCACCAACGCCACTGCCATCAGTCATTTTGAATTCTGTAATAACACCTACTTTACCTAGTTTACTCACAATGCCCTTCGATACCCGATCTCTGAGGCGAAAAACTTTAACTTGTTGACCGATTTCCATTGAGCTTAAATTTTGTTGATATAATTAGCCATCACACAGTGTACCGGAATCCGGGGTGCAGGGGCTAGGGCTTAGGATCACGATCGAACTATCTGTTTTTTGGATCTGACTAACAACCCATGTTTGGGAGCAAAAATCATCACTGTCAAAAACATTAAGGTTTGCAAGACAACGATACAGCCGCCGGTTGAACCGTCAATGTGATAGCTGATATAGGTGCCAATTACACTGGAGAATATCCCTGAAGCCACGGCAATCGGCATCATCCGATCGAATCTGTCAGTCAATAAATATGCTGTTGCGCCTGGAGTAACTAACATTGCCACGACTAGAACACTACCGACTGTCTGAAGCCCAGCCACCGCAGTCAGTGATAGTAGTGACAGCAGCACGTAGTAGAGAAATGTGATATTTAGACCAATCGAATGAGCATGAGTAGGATCGAAACAAAATAGGATCAGATCTTTGTGTAAAATTGCTAGTGTGATTAAGACGATCGCGCTAATGATGATAGTTTGAATGATATCCCCATCCGAAATACCCAAAACATTACCAAATAAAATGTGGGTCAGATCGATCGAGCTTTTTACTTTAGAAACTAATACTAATCCAAATGCAAAGAAGCCTGTAAATACAATTCCAATTACCGTATCTTCTTTAACGCGAGTCTTTGATTTAATAAACCCGATCGCAATGACCGAGCCAACTCCAAATACAAATGCACCCAAGGCAAATGGCAGCTTTAACACATAAGCAATCACCACTCCTGGCATGACGGTATGAGAAACAGCATCGCCCATCAATGCCCATCCCTTTAGAGTCATATAACAAGACAGTGCCGCACAAACTATTCCCACTAAAGCACTAACAAAAATTGCTTTGAGCATAAATTCATGCTGCAATGGAGCTATAAACCACTGAATTAAGTCCACTTTGATTTCTCCTAATTACGATCGCGATTTAAGTGAGGTTGGATTGGGGGTAAATCGCCAATCGAACCACCAAAGGTGAGCGAAAGATTTTCGGCAGTGAACACCTCAGAAGTTTCTCCATAAGCCAAAATGCGGCGATTAATTAAAATCACTCGATCGCAAAATGTCCCGATCGAATTGAGATCGTGAGTTGAGATTAAAATAGTATGACCTGATTGGCGCAATTCCATCAGCAAGTTAATCATCATTTTTTCAGTTTTAATGTCCACTCCCGCAAATGGTTCATCTAGTAGCAAAATAGTTGCCTGTTGTGCCAATGCTCTAGCAAAAAAAGTGCGTTTTTTTTGTCCGCCAGACAGCTCACCAATTTGACGATCGCGCATCTGCCACATTTCCACCCGCTCCAAGCTATCGCGCACAGCAATTCGATCGATCGATCGGGGCATTCGCAATAAGTTCATATAACCATAACGCCCCATCATCACCACATCCTGAACGCTCACAGGGAAGTTCCAATCTACTTCTTCTGACTGAGGTACATACGCCATCAAATTATTTTTTTGAGCTTGACGGATGGGCAAACCATTAATTAAAATACTTCCAGAGATGGGCTTAACAAAACCCATAATAGCTTTAAATAATGTCGATTTGCCAGCCCCATTCATGCCAACCAATCCACAAATTGTCCCAGATGTTAGCTGAAGGGATGCATTATGTAAGGCAATCTTTTCATGATAAGCAACTGTAATATTTTCAATATCGATGCCAATCTCGTCCATTTTCTACGCTCCGTTAGTTTCCTTGCAAACCTTTAATGAGGGTGTTGACGTTGTATTCTAGTAATTTAAGATATGTTGAGGCAGGGCCATCGCTCGGCGATAGGGAATCGACATAAAACACCCCCCCAAATTTCGCGCCACTTTCTTTAGCTACTTGAAGCTGGACTTTATTATTGACAGTACTCTCGCAAAATACCGCTGGAATCCGCTTGGCTTTGACAATCTCAATTACGCGTCCGACTTGTCTAGGCGTAGCTTGTTGCTCGGAATTAACCGCCCAGAGGTAGACCTCTTTTAAGCCATAGTCACGAGCAATATAGGAGAATGCACCCTCACAACTCACCATGTATCTTTGTTCCGGGGGGATTGCGGCAATTGCTTGTTTCAACTTGGCATCGATTGCCCGAATTTGCTGACTGTAGGTGGCAGCATTTGCATCGTAGGTACTAGCATTTGCGCGATCTATCTTACCGAGTGCTCGCCGAATGTTTTCGACATAAATCAGCGCGTTTTGTGGTGACATCCAAGCATGAGGATTGGGTTTGCCCCGATAGACATCCTCCGCAATATCGATCGGTTGAACTCCTTCGCTTAATGTAATGCGAGCAACTTGCGGAAAACTGTTATAAAACCGATCTGCCCACCGTTCCAAGTTCAAACCATTATTCAAGATCAGATCGGCACTTTGCCCCCGTTGCAAATCGCTGGGCGTCGGTTCATAACTATGAATTTCCGCCCCTGGTTTGGTAATAGATTCGATAATTGCCCGATCCCCCGCTACATTTCGCGCCATATCTGCTAATACGGTAAATGTAGTCAGGATCTTTTTTTTACCTGTTCGAGCGAGATTCGTTGGGGTAGGGGCGGGAGATTGCTCCGGTTGCTGGATTTGCGGTGGGGCAACTTGTGGAGTGCAGCCGCTGAGCCAAATTCCCACTACTGCCCCGAAAATACCTACTCGATCGCATTTCCGGAGGGGAAAGCTTCTACTGAAGCTGGCTCGACGATGCATAACTAATTTTTATAATACTCTCACTTTCTGAAATCTATCACAGAATCTTCAAAAATGAAAGAATTATGAAACAAATTCCGTAACTAATTCAGGTTTTTTGTGTAGCGATCGTTTTAGAGATCGATCTGTCAATACTAAGGGTAATATTTGCGCGGCATAGTCCGATTAATTTTTCCTCATGCAACCTTGGCTCTTTCGCCGACTGCCGATCTTCGGCCGCAGATCGATTATTGCGGCTAGTTTGAATGGTTTAATTTTAGCTTGTTTGCTCCCAGCAGCCAGTTGGGCACAATCCATTACTCTAGTTGAAACTTTTAAAAATACTACTGCACCCAACTGGATTTTAGGGCCGACAGGAGAGTCGGGGAATCCTGGGGCTAGTTTAACTGCGCCTAGCATCGATCCTGCGGGTAAGGTTGCGCCTTACAGCGGCAGCGACTAATCAGCGCGGATTCACTTATTACAATACTTCCTTTCCGGCGATTCGGGGGGTGAGTATTAGTTTTGACTATGCGATGTGGGGTGGCACTGGTGCTGATGGGATTACTGTCTTCTTGTTCGATGCCACCACTCCCACCTTCAAAATTGGCTCCTATGGAGGATCTCTAGGCTACGCCAATGATTGTGGGGGTGCGAGTACTGGCTTGAGCGGTGGTTATGTTGGGGTGGCAATCGATCAATTTGGCAACTTTGTCAACACTGGAGATCGTTGTCATAACGGTGGCATCAATGGCAGGATTCAGAATTCGATTACTCTGCGCGGTTCGGCAACTAATAATTATAATTATCTCACCCATGCCACAGCCCCAGCCCTCGCAACTGGAGGTAACGGTGTGAATGCCGCCACGGGACGGGCAAATCCGAACAAAGTCATTTTGGATATCGTGCCAGCGAACGGTGCTTATAGCATTACCGTTAAGCTTCAGACGGCTAGCGGAACGACTACTGTGATCAATAAATACCAAACGAGTCACACGCCACCGAATAATCTGAAATTAGGCTTTGCGGCTTCGACAGGTGGTTCGACGAATGTTCATGAAATCCGCAATGTCACAATTACTACCCCAACCGATCTCCAAATTACCACGACCAATTATCCCCAAACCGCGATCGCCGGAAATCAGATTACATATCAGATCTTTGCTGTCAATAAAGGCCCAAATACCGATCCAGCGGCAATGATTAAGGATACTCTGCCTAGTCAGCTCACCAATGCTACTTGGACTTGTGTGGCGGCTGGCGGCGCGCAATGTAGCGATCCTAGTGGTAGTGGCAATATTGCCCAGTCGGTGAGTTTGCCCGTCAATGGCACAATTACTTATACGGTGACAGGGACAGTAGCTACCAACATTGCCAACAATACAACGTTTCAGAATACCGCGACGATTAGCACATCTTTGCCATTTACAGATATCAATCCCAGCGATAATTCCACTACTGTCAACACTACTACTAGTACGGGAAAATTGCTGTTTGTGAAACGGATCACGGGCATTAATGGTAATTCAGTTAATCCTAATAATAACGTGCCCCTGAATGTCTTTGTGGATGATACCACTTCACCGTACCGCGATCTGGATAACGATCGAGGTTGGCCAGCTAATTATCTCTTGGGTGCAATTAATCCTGGCAGTGTGAAGAATGGCGACACGATCGAATATACAATCTATGTCCTCAATGCCGGAAATATCGATCTAAAAAATGTCAAAATCTGCGATCGAATCACCCCCAATCAAACTTATGTTGCCAATAGTTTGAAATTAAAACTAGGTAGTATGTCGAATGAGATTAGTTTAACTGACGCAAATACAACTACTGTTGATCGCGGTCAATTCATTGCTACGCTTACTAATGCTCCCACCAGTTGCAATCTCAAAGGCACGAATAGTAATGGGGTATTGGTGGTGGATCTTACCGGAACTGGTGCTAGTGTTCAGCCCAATTTGAGTATTATGCCCTACTCTAATGCTACGCCAACTCAAGCCAATACTGTCACCAGTTCTTATGGATATATTCGCTTTAAAACTAAAATCAACTAGATGTTCAGTTTTGATTAAATTCATTAATAAGTATCTCAAATGTTTAGCAACCAAACAGATCGTTTCTATCTCAATCAAATAGTCAACAAATTTATGTATTTGCTGGCTGGATTTGGGTATGCAACGATTTCTATTAGTTCGCTGACATTGACCGCAATCGCCCAAGTACCTCCACCCGGTACAATTATTGAGAATCAAGTTACAGGTAGTTTTAGCATCGAAGGGGATACCACTAATGCGGTGATTCCAGTTGAGTCTAACATTGTCACCGTAACAGTCGCCGAAATAGCCGGAATCGCGATCGTCGGTACGAGTATTGTGGAAGCTCCCAGTAATATATCTGGTGGTGGGACTTATCAAGGAATTGGGGGAATCAATCAGGGTGATATTGTTTACTTTGATTTTGCCCTAGCAAATACGGGTAACGATCCAACCCAGTTTACAATCTCGCCCACTAATGCGATCGTCACTGGGGGGACTTTAGCTAATAACAACATTCAAATTATTGGTTATAATCTCACTGGTATTGGTAATGACATCTTATTAACTACACCCATTTCTGTGAGTGGGACAGTAGATACAGGTAGTGCTGGGGTGTTGGGTTTACCTAATGGTTCTGTACCTGTAGGCGGGACAATTAAAGTTCGCGTGCCAGTCAAAGTGAGTGCGACAGCAGCTTCTGGCGATCGACTAGATGTAAAATTAACAGCAACAACCAAAGATAATCCTAACTATACAACAACTAATAATGTCCCGCTCAATGAAGCCACTGGTGCTCCTTCTAGCGGCGAACAAACAGGCATTGCAAGTCAGGCTATTTTTGTCGTTGCTTCATCACCCGTCGTCGGCTATGAGTCGGTGAGAGTCACGAACGATCGTCCCAATGCTGTACCTGGCGATCGAGCAATTTGGACAATTACTTATATTAATATCAGCGCGACAGATATTCCTAATTTCCAGATTATCAATCTATTACCAACCCAAATTACTAAATTAAATTCTCCCACAGTATCGATCGGTGGTAATCAAATTCTTTTACCGACCATTAACGGTAGTTATAATGGCGCGGGTAATAATAATCTATTTAATAATTCATCTACCCCATTCACCTTAAAAGCTGGTGGTACCGTCACCGTAAATATCACTACCACAGTAAATTCAGGCGTGAATACTGTGGTGACAAACCAAGCTCAAGCGATGGGTACTGGTTTAACTAATCTGGTACTAACTGATGATGTTGGTAGCACCAGTAATTTACCACTTTTATTGACATCCCCACCTTACAACCTCAGTATTCCAGCTAACAGTGTTCCCCAAACCCCACAGGCAACGATCGATCCAACGATTTTACCGATCGCTACTGCACCCAAATTATTATTAGTCAAACGAATTACCAAAATTCAGAATCAAGGCATCAATCCTAACGATGGCACTGTCTTAAACTCGCTAGTTTATAACACCAACCCAGCAAATATAGGCGAAGATCTTAACCCTGGCTGGCCGAGTAATTATCTGTATGGAGCGATCGGTGGTGGTATTATCAAACCTCAAGATGAGATCGAGCATACAGTTTATTTCCTCAATGCTGGCAATCGACAAGCTCTTAAAGTGCGAATTTGCGAACCAATTGCTATCAATCAAATTTTCTTGCCGACAGCTTATGGTAGCCCAAATTTAGGGATAAGACTGGTGCTGGGCGATGGCACAACCCTGAATCTGACTAATACTGCTGATACAGTCGATCGAGGTCAATTTATCGCCAATAGTAGCAATGTTCCTGCCAACTGCAATCTCGCCAGTGTAAACACCAGTAAAGGTGTCATCACGATCGATCTAACTGGCGATGTGAATACTGGCACGCCAAATTTAACAGAAATCCCTGCCAGCACTGGTACGGCGCAACCATCAACTTCTTACGGTTATTTGCGTTATCGCACGAGGGTAGAATAGTAACGTTTATAATAAGCAGGCAGACTTCAAATTATTGGTAGCTATGCGCGTTCGAGTCATTGGTGGGGGATTGGCGGGTACCGAAGCCGCTTGGCAAATTGCTCAGGCTGGGGTGCCTGTGACACTGTACGAAATGCGTCCCCACACGGTTAGTCCCGCCCATCATAGTGCCGAACTAGCCGAACTGGTTTGTAGTAACTCTTTTGGTGCCCAATCTACCGATCGAGCCGCTGGATTATTACATGAAGAACTACGCAGATTAGGGTCGATTATTATCGGCAAGGCAGATCTACATGCTGTGCCTGCGGGTGGCGCATTAGCAGTCGATCGCGGTAAGTTTAGTCACGATCTAACTGAGACGTTAGCCAATCATCCTCTGGTGGAATTCTGCCGTGAGGCTGTACCAGAAATTCCCCGCGATGAAATAGTTGTTATCGCCACAGGTCCCTTGACTAGTCCGGCTCTGGCTGCGGATTTACAGCGATTTGCCGGAATGGATTACCTCAGCTTTTTCGATGCCGCCAGTCCGATTATCGTTGGTGACTCGATTAATCAAGAGATCGCCTTCTTTGCCTCTCGTTATGACAAAGGTGAGGCAGCCTATCTCAATTGTCCGATGAATAAAGAACAATACCTGCACTTCCGCCAAGAATTATGCAATGCGGAACAGGCAGAATTGAAGGATTTCGATCGCGAAACCGCTAAATTCTTTGAAGCTTGTCTGCCGATCGAGGAATTAGCTCAACGGGGGGAGGAAACGATGCGTTATGGCCCCTTAAAGCCCGTCGGCTTGTTCGATAGTCGTCGGGGCGATTTTCGCGCCCCTGAGAACCAAATTCACCGCCCTTATGCGGTGATTCAACTGCGCCAGGAAGATAAAGCCGGACAACTCTGGAATATGGTTGGTTTCCAAACTAATCTCAAATGGGGCGAACAGAAGCGCATTTTCTCGCTGATTCCTGGCTTGGAACATGCCGAGTTTGTCCGGTTGGGTGTCATGCACCGCAACACCTTTATTAACTCACCTAAATTACTCTCGCCTTCGCTCCAGTTCCATACCCGCAGGGACTTACTCGCGGCGGGACAAATAACTGGCACTGAGGGTTATACAGCGGCGGCGGCTGGTGGTTGGCTGGCGGGGACGAATGCAGCGCGGTTATTCCTGGGCTTAGAACCGATCGTGTTGCCAAAGGTGACGATGATGGGTGCTTTGTTTGATTTTATCAGCACTGCCGAACCGAAACATTTTCAACCGATGCCTCCAAACTTCGGCATTTTGCCAGAGTTCCCCACCAAAATTAAAAGTAAGCCAGAGCGATATGGAGCCTACCGCGATCGAGCCTTAGCCGCGATCGAGGAAGTCGCCCAACAATTAACCACCAAAGTTGCCGCGACTGTGCTATGATCTATCGGTTAGCCTAAGGGCACGTGGCTCAGTGGATAGAGCATCAGGTTCCGGTCCTGAGGATCGGGGGTTCGAATCCCTCCGTGCTCATAATTGACTTAAAAAGAGACGTTTCTAAAAAACGTCTCTTTTTTTATTGAAGAAACCAATACAGTGAATTTAAGCAATTTTTAGTAGTGAATTTAATTTACCTTGAGCATCTAGCGCGTAGATGTCATCGCAGCCGCCAATATGTCGATCGTCAATAAAGATTTGGGGCAGAGAACGTTTCCCATTAGAGCGGTCGGACATCTTAGCACGCGCTTGTTCGTCACCATCGATCGCGTATTCCGTAAATTCTACACCCTTACTTTTGAGTAAGGCTTTTGCGCGGATGCAGAATGGGCAACTCTGCCATGTGTAGATTTCTATATTCGGTTGCATAAAGTATTTTAGCTAGTTAGGGCAATAATGTACTGTCATTCTGACATTTTTTCATAGCGATCGCCCATCTCTGCTATTGATGATTGCTTAGCTTCCATAGCTTGAAGCTCAGTGATAGATAGGCATAGAAGTCTTGAACTTATTTTTTTACTCGGACAGATATAAAAAATAGACCACCAGTAAATGGCGATCTATGTTGCAGTAGTTATTGGGTAACTAATGCTACTAATAATACTAATTAGTTGGCAATCAACCATCAGCCAAAAGTCTTAGTTAATCCTCTAAAGTCAATTCAGGCTAGAACTACACAAACGCAGTACTGTTGGATTGTGGAATAAATTGAAAGTAGTTGGCACTAAAATTGAGTGCGTTACACCCAGTATCGACGGTAGCAACCAAGTCAGTACAACCACAAGCATCCTTCTGATAAATTGAGGAAATTCCATTGGCGTACTTAATTAAATAATCTTGAGCAGAGCCAGCTAGTTGAATTGTATCGTTGCAACGGTTAAAGTTTTGAATCTGTGTATAGTCACTATCTTTTTGACCGACGTAGTAACTACCAGCCGCATCACCCAAGACAAACGTATCGCTGGCTCTACCACCAATCAGGATATCGCGTTCACCAACACCACGAGCCACTTGTGTTGTCCCAACTAATGTATCTTGACCAGAATTATTGCCAGTTAAAGTGTCATTACAAGTAGTACCTTGAATAATTTGGTTGGTTGGTCGAGGTGGAACATTACCAGCGTTCCCATGGTTTGGGTTTCCATCGGAGTTACCACCACCTAAGAAACCACTATTGTCACCGTGGTTGGGTTTACCACCAGAGTTACCACCACCTAAGAAACCACTATTGTCACCGTGGTTGGGTTTACCACCAGAGTTACCACCACCTAAGAAACCACTATTGTCACCATGGTTGGGTTTACCACCAGAGTTACCACCACCTAAGAAACCATTCTTGTCGCCGTGGTCTTGTTTGCCACCAGAGTTACCACCACCTAAGAAACCACTATTGTCACCGTGGTTGGGTTTGCCACCGGAGTTGCTACCACCTAAGAAACCATTCTTGTCACCATTGTTTGATTTACCACCGGAGTTGCTACCAACTAAGACACCGCTCTTGTCAACATTGTTCGACTTACCTCCGGAGTTGCTACCACCTAAGAAACCATTCTTGTCGCCGTGGTCTTGTTTGCCACCGGAGTTGCTACCACCTAA
>JANPJH010000067.1:0-7891 GCA_031425415.1 Chamaesiphon sp. VAR_61_metabat_425
CAGCCTAGACTGGATGTTCTCCCATTCCTGAGTGGGAGTCTAGGATGGCAAGTTTCGGGGATGGATAGTAGCGATGGTCTAGCCGATGCGATCGTCCAAATTTGTCGAGCTAGTGGGGTCGGCGCGATCGTCGAAAGGGATCGAATTTCTATTGCCCCAGCCCTAGCCAATATGTCTCCAGATACCGCGCTAGAATCGGCTCTATTCGGCGGAGAAGACTTTGAGCTAGTGTTATGTTTACCAGAACTTACTGCAACTGAGTTAGTCTTAGAGCTTGGTCAAGGAGCCGCAATTATTGGTAAAATCACCGAGCACTCAGAAATATTGCTAGTCGATTCTAGCCGTCAATTCCCGATCGTTAATCTCGATCTACAAGCTGGATTTCAGCACTTTAAGTAGACAAAAGTAAATAGAGTATGATTAATAATCCAAGTTGCTAGCTATAGCCCAATCGGTTAGAAACCGCTCCTCAGAATACAAAGCCCAAGACCGCACTTTTCGCTACGCAGACTAGTTTGTTAGTCCGCGTAGGCGGACTTTGAAACATTAGGGGCGATTTTAATCGCTGACACTCTCCTAAGCTGATAACCAAATAATGCAATTCTACAACGCCGATTCACAACTCACCCAACTTGCCCAGCAAGCTCTAGCGGCCACTTGGGCGGAATTTTCCAGCTTAGGGCGCGAACAGATTGGACTAACGTGGATTGTTTACGATCGACCGATTCCCGTTAATACTGGGGGGGCAATCACCGCTGATGAGTTGTGGAAATATCCCGTGCGGGGTTTTAACTATCGGGGTGGCGAACGGATTTATCCAGCGAGTCTGGTGAAGTTATTTTATTTAGTCGCCATCCATGAGTGGCTCGAACAAGGAATGGCGACAGCTTCACCAGAACTCGATCGAGCTATCCACGATACGATCGTAGACTCTAGTAATGATGCGACTAGTTTAGTTGTCGATACCCTGACTGGCACCACGAGTGGGCCAGAATTATCAGTCGGGCCATTTACCACCTGGAAAGCACAGCGCAATCTGATTAACCGCTATTATCAATCCCTGGGCTGGTTAGAATTAGACCCAATTAATGTCAATCAAAAGACTTGGAGCGAAGGCCCTTATGGACGGGAACGAGCATTTGTGGGTGAAATGCGAGAAAATCGGAATATGCTAACCACTGATGCTGTGGCGAGATTATTGCATAGTATTGTCGGTGGGGAGGCAGTGAGTGGAGATCGATCTGGGCAAATGATGCAGCTACTTCACCGCGATCTCAAGTTGGCTCAAGTCACCCCCAATCCAGGCGAGGAGAACCAGGTAAATGGCTTTTTAGGGGCGGGCTTACCGCCAGAGAGTCAAATTTGGTCGAAAGCTGGGTGGACATCTCAGGTGCGCCATGATGCCGCTTATATCGAATTACCAGATCGTCAGCCTTATTTACTAATTGTCTTTACCGAAGGAACTAATAACAGTCAAAATTCGCGAATTCTCCCTTTTATATCGGCGCAATTTGTTGCAGCCATGTCCGAAATCGAGACATCTGATTGAGGCGATCTGAATTGAAGAAACTATATAATCAGTTAGCAGTCTAAATCTAATGGAGATTTCACCTTGAGAATTGTTTGTCTCAAGTATCCCCTGACGGCGCATCGCTACTAATCGGATTAAAAGCTAATTTTGAGGAGTAATCAGTATTCATTATGATCCCACCCGTACCTGCCACACCTGTCACCGCGATCGCCATCCCACAACAAAGTACTAGTACTGCTCAATCATTCGGCACATTCCAAGGTAAAGATCGATTAAACCAAGTTTCGTCGGCGAGTTTTGCAGCAGGAATACCTTTAACTAGTCCTGACATCAATTCGCCTCCAGTCTCCAACCGCATCGCTCAGTCCGAACTACCTGGTGGTTCTACTCCCCCTGAACCCAGAACGATCCAAGATACCGGTCGCGGTTATCCAACTCGAATTCCTGTCAATTATATTGGTCCGGCAATCAGTTTTGGTAATGGTGCGAGTTCCTTTGGTGCGGTGAGTAGATTCGCTATTGGTGAAAAATATTCGATCCGTCCGTCGGCTACGTTTGGTTCTAACGGCACAACTGTGCGAGTTCCGCTCACCTATGATTTTGGCTTCGGTGAACCTGACCCATTTGAAGCTAATCCGCTAACTAGTTTTCACGCTGGTGCGGGGGTCGAATTTGCCTCTGGTGGTGGTAGCGTTGCCGGCGATAAATTCAGTTTATTAGGTACTGTTGGCGTGGATCTCAATCTATTTCCAGGCGTGGCAATTCTGGCCGATTTTAATACCAATTTTGGTTCTACTAGTGGTGTTACCGTTGGGCTTGGTTTTGAGTTTTAGAGAGTAAGGAGTTGGGAGTTAGGAGTTTGGAAAGAAAAGCATTTATCCTTTTCCCTTTCCCCTTTCCCCCTATTCCCTATCTAACCCACAGGTAATTTAACTGCAAATTCTGTCCAACCATCAGTACTGGCAACGTCAATCTGACCGTTCAATTGTGCGACTAGTTTTTGGACTAGCGATAGCCCCAATCCAGTGCCACCTTGTCCCGATCGATCGCTGCCAGGAATTCGATAAAATTGATCGAAAATTCGGGGCAAATGTTTTGCTTCAATTTCTGCTTGGTTTTTAATCGTAATTGTTAACCAATCAGAATTAGGTTGACTATCGATCGCCACAAGAATCTTTCCCTCTACATGAGTATATTTACAAGCATTATTGAGTAGTTCGGTTAAAATTTTAGTCAAATATATTCGATTAGTGGCTACAGTTGGTATCCGTCCAGAGAGAGAGGTTGTTAGTTGTTGCCGTCGGGTGTCGGCTCGATGAATAAATGGTTCGATCGCAGTTGGGAGCCAGGTGGCAATTTCTACCGATTCGAGATTTACTTGCTCGATCGCCAGTTCCAATCGCTGTAAATCTAAAATATTATTAATTAGTTCTACTTCACGTTCGCATTCTTGTTCTAAGATTGCTAGATATTTTGCAGCTCGATGCTCTGTCAGTAATTTAGCAATATCTGGATCGTTAGTTAAACTAATCTTTAACATCCGCACAGCCATTTTAATATTCATCAATGGTGCTCGCAGATCGTGAGAAATGTTATTGATGAACTCATCCTTGCGTTGACAGACATTCTCTAGTTCTGTAATTCGTTCGATTAATTCAGCTAGATCTGTAAGTGGTGATGAATTAGCAATCGAGATCGATTGACTCGGTGCGATGCCAATTGCCACATCCATCGCTGTGAGTAATTGTTGTCCCAAGGCTTGCACCCAAGATAAATCTTGCGGTGTCCACACACTATTTGGGTTGCCTAATAAACAAATTCTCCCCCATAGTTTAGTCCGATCTAGTAATGGAATAAATACATATCGATCGCAGATATGGATATTCATCACTGTTGTCGTGGCTGTGAATTCAATAATTTCATGGCGATGTAGTCCAATGTCTATCTCCTGAACTTTATCAGGATCTAGTCTCAAGATCAATTCACCTATTTCTGGTAACTGAACGATCGTTAACCATCGATGCGATCTCGGTTGATATTGTTGAATCAATACACCGTTGAGCACCAAAATTTCTTGAATTTGGGCAGCGGTTAGTTGACAGAGGTAAGTCGAATCGGGGTGGCTGAGCATATTTATCGGGGTGAGCTAAAGCGACATAGTGAATAGCCCTCGGAGATCGATTATATCGGTAGTCGCAAACACTACCTGCTCGATCTAGCCGCTGAATTAATAAAATTTGTTACAATCTAGAGATAAATCACAATAAAAAGTATATGAGCGATTTTACAGAAGAAAGACTAGACCAGCGGAAACCATTGCTAGCAGCCGAGTTAGCCCAAAAGTTGGATAGTCCGGATCTGCGCGATCGAATGGTGGCACTGGCATCACTCCGAGATCTCCCTGCTGATGTTGCCCTGCCACTGATCAAAAAAGTCCTCAACGATGAAAGCTTGCAATTGCGATCGATGGCAGTATTTGCGTTAGGTGTCAAGGTCACATCAGAATCATACCCAATTTTGATCGATATCCTTACTAATGACCCAGATTATGGCATTCGAGCTGATGCCGCAGGCGCGTTAGGCTATCTAGAAGATATTCGGGCATTCGAGGGTTTAGTCCGAGCCTTTTATGAGGATACCGATTGGCTCGTCAGATTTAGTGCGGCGGTTTCCTTGGGTAACCTCAAAGATCCTCGTGCTTTTGATGTCCTGATGCAAGCGTTAGATTCTCCTGAAGTTGTGCTCCAACAAGCCGCTATTGCTGCGCTAGGGGAGATTAAAGCTGTTAAGGCGATCGATCGATTGTTGCTATTTGTCGAGGCTGAAGATTGGTTAGTCCGTCAACGATTGGCTGAAGCACTCGGACAATTACATACTCCTAAGAGTATTTCGGCCCTGAAGTATCTCACTAAAGATAGTCATCCCCACGTCTCCCTTGCCGCAACTATTTGTCTCCAACGGATGGGAGAGGAACTAAAATAACGATCGGTTGATTCGTCCGTTCGTGTGAGGCGATCGGACTGAGGGGATCGAGAAGTTATACTGGATTGATGGTTTAAATACAGTTTTTAGGATTCACTATGGATGTCAAAGAATTTTTTGAGTTGAGTGCTGGCAAATGGTTTTCCCAAAAGACGAGCCATCATCTAACTTTGAAACAGTCTGAACATGGCAAATCCGATCTTGTCATCGACATTCTGCCTAGCGACGATCCTCAAACGATTGAATTATGTCAACAAGTAGGCATCGATCCTACCCTAGCTGGGGTCAGTGCTAAATATACTTGGAAAGGCACAATGCAATGGGATGCCCAATCGCAAAACACCACTAATCAGCAAGGTGTTGCGATCGCCATTTTAATCCCAGATGCTCCAGGAGCCAGTGCTGGTAGACTATTTCGATTTGCGGATAGTGCAACAACTACTCCGGCAATCGCTCAATATAGCCTCGGCGACGATGATGCGCTCAATCTAATCGCCGAAGATCGAGATCGACGCTCTGAAGAACGGATTTGGTTTGAGAGTAACAATGTCCGACTCAGAACGACTATCGTTACACACTCCAGTGGTGAAACACTAGCTTCTTTCTACTCAGAAATTCGGATGGGTGGGTAAATTTAGTGTTTGGTGTCATGGGATCATCTACAAACTCCGGACTTCCTCGGTTGCGAAAATTTTAGGACAGTGTAAGAATGCGGTTGGTCTATTATCTGATAATTTTTAAGAATACGTGCAATCTAATCTAGTTGACCTCGATCCCCGCAGTGAATCCTCATTTGAGCGAGAACGCCTTCCATTCACCATCCAAGATGTCCGTCAAGCGATCCCCAAACATTGTTTTGTACCTTCGACCTGGAAATCTCTATCTTACTTTTTTCGTGATGTCGCGATCGTTGCTGGACTATATGCATTAGCATATACATTGGATTCTTGGTTTTTTTATCCAATTTTCTGGTTCATGCAGGCAACAATGTTTTGGGCATTGTTTGTAATCGGACATGATTGTGGTCATGGTTCCTTCTCGAAATACAAGTGGCTCAACAATCTAGTTGGACACCTAACCCACTCATTCATTTTAGTACCCTATCACGGTTGGCGGATCAGTCACCGCACGCACCACAAAAACACTGGCAACATCGAGACGGATGAAAGTTGGTATCCTGTCTCTAAAGATAAATATGATGAGATGCAGTGGTGGGAGAAGTTTCTCCGGTTCGACATCACACTGTTACTAGCTTATCCCCTATACTTATTCCGTCGTTCGCCCGAACGTCCAGGTGGTTCTCACTTTCATCCTGATAGCCCAATCTTTCGTCCCTCAGAAAAGTGGGATGTAATTACTAGTACTGTCTGCTGCGCCTTGATGGTAGCTTTAATTGCTGCTGGTACCTTTACTTGGGGCTGGTTATGGCTGGTTAAGTTCTATCTCATGCCCTATTTAGGATTTGTTGTCTGGTTAGATTTAGTTACTTTTTTACACCATACCGATGATGATTTACCCTGGTATCGCGGTAAAGATTGGTATTTCCTCAAAGGTGCAATTTCAACGATCGACCATGACTATGGTTTCATCAATGATATTCACCATAATATCGGTACTCATGTCGCTCACCACATCTTCTTAACAATCCCTCATTACCATCTTTTAGAGGCTACAGAAGCGATTAAACCAGTTTTAGGCACCTATTATCATAAATCCGATCGCTCTCTATGGGCAGCCTTCTGGGATGCTAAGGAGAACTGTCACTATGTCTCAAATAAAGGCTCGAAGATCTACTATCAATCGAAATAGGCTTTAGGTTTTGGACTTTAGCGAGACAGGCGGGAATCCCCACACCATATCGCTACGCGATATAGTGTGGGAGGATGTCACCAACTTACATTAACCCAAATTTTTGTTATCGAGGCTCGATCGATTGAACCTTAACTGTATAGTCGCTATTGCAATGAGTTGCCATGCCAAATCTAACTGGTCCTGAATCGCCGATTGTTGAATCTGTTACTACTCACAGATATCAATGGAGTTGGCAAGATCGGACATTAGCCATTGCCTATGAAACTGCGGGTACCGGACAGCCTATTCTGCTCTTGCCGGCGTTCAGTACCGTCTCTAGCCGCACAGAAATGGCTGGTTTGGCAGAGTACTTATCGCCCCAATTTCAAGTGACTACCGTTGATTTGCCAGGGTTTGGCGACTCAGCCAGGCCGCCGGTGGACTATTCACCTGCGTTTTATCGTCAGTTCCTGAGCGACTTTTTACGGGATATTTATAACGCACCCGCGATCGTAATCGCCGCTGGACATGCGGCTGGATATGCGATCGCCCAAGCGGCACTGGTGCCAAATAGCATTTCCAAACTGATTCTAGTTGCCCCCACCTGGCGCGGGCCATTGCCGACAATGGTGCGGGGTCAAAAACCCTGGTTAAAGTCAGTCCGAGCACTGATTCGCACGCCGATAATCGGTCAATTTTTGTACCAACTTACCACAACGCCCAGTTTCTTGAGCTTCATGTATCGGCGACATGTTTATACCGATCCGCATCGCTTAACTGCCGATTTACTCAGCCATAAACGCGAATCGACTCAGCAACCAGGGGCGAGATTTGGCGCGGCTGCTTTTGTAACAGGGGGACTCGATCCCTATCTCGATCGAGCTAGTATCATCGCCCAACTTCAAGCTCTAACTATCCCTGTGATGCTGGTAATCGGTGAAAATAGCCCACCTAAATCGAAAGCAGAAATGTTGGCCTTGGCCGAAGTATCCGGGGTCACTAGTTGCACTCTGCCAGGTACGCTAGGATTACATGAAGAGTATCCCCGTGAATTGTATACTGTCATTCAGCCCTTCCTGTAACCGATCGCGGAATCGTCATGCCCAGTAAAATGCCCAACCAGAAATCGAAGTTAGCACCTGTGACAGCACAGCAAAAGCAGCGGCGCAGACAAATTTTAGTCGGTGCAGGTGCAGCTACTCTCGCTGTAGGTGCTGTAGCGATCGGGATCTGGCAATTTTTCCCAGGCAAATCGGGCAAATTAGATATTAGTAGTGGCGTAAATTTATTACCGCAAGATACTCTCCTCTCCGCCACCATCTCTACCGATCCAGAACGGTGGCAAAAATTCCGAGAATTCGGCATCCCGGAGAGTCGAAGCGTATTCGAGCAACAGATTAGCAAAATTCAAACCGACTTTTTGACTAATTACGGTTATGACTATCAACGAGATATTCAACCGTGGATTGGCAAACAAATTTTATTCGCCTACTTAAATAATCCTGCCGCTACTCCAGGTAAATCTAATCGAGTCAAACTGCCCCAGCAGCAGTTAGTCATGATTTTACCGATCGCCAATCCAGCCGC
>JANPJH010000068.1:0-44558 GCA_031425415.1 Chamaesiphon sp. VAR_61_metabat_425
TACCACGCAAGAAAAGGATACTCATGATGTTCCCAGTGATAACCAAAGTGATAGCAGGTTAGAAACGACCAGATTGGTGGATAATTACTACTTATTGCATGATGAGAGTTTTTAGGATTACTAGGTCGATGTGGTAAATAAGTTCCAAAGAAAAACAGTTGCATCGTACTCAAAAAAATTGGTAATATCCAAAATAAAAATAGATTAATAACAGAAATATGTAGCTCAAAATGCAAGATAATAAAGATCGTGCCTAGCCCCAAGAACTGAATAATTATTTGCCGAAGACTAAGGTAACCTCTCATGAACTTTAGATACCAAATAAAGCGATTACCATCATGAAAGTCAGGATCGCCAGCTTGCCCTGGTTGCTGATGATGTTGCCAGTGATTGGCAGCTAGTTTCTGATAATCTAGGAGTGCATATAAGGTCACGGCAAATTTACCGATCAAGTGATTTAGCTTATGGTCGATCGAATACACAGATCCGTGAATTGCATCATGAGCGACAATGAATAACCCCGTTTGGATAAATGTTCGCCCTAAAATAGCTAGCAAAGTCCATAAAGGTAGTAACTGATAAATATCGATAAATGATAATAATTCTAGACTACTAATCCAGAGCATCACGATAACTATAGCAACTATTATTCCTGTTAATGACTGCAATTTTTGGTCATGCTGCATGGAGTCCTCTCTCTTAGACTTAGATATTTACGTCTCTCAATAGGCCGAATGATACCTATCTCTTCAGATTGATGCCAATTTAACATAGTCGAAGTATTTGGTTACCATAGAAAACCCCTAATTCTTGAAAGAATTAGGGGTTTTTCATAAAAGAAATGCTAAAACACTCAATTAGACTACTAATTCATGATCTTAAATTTGATAACCTACCCATTCCATATTCTTACAATTAAGGTATTTACATCACTCGAAGCTTGCGCGCCGCCTTAGCGGCGATCACTAAATCATACCCTAATTAATTAATTAATTCAGCAACGTTATTATTTCTTTTAAGCTGATGCTCGTTCGCTCGTCTGTTGTTTAGCTAAAACTACCGAACGTTGGGATCGCGGTAGACAGGCGTATTGGGGCGATCTTCTTCTTTACGTCGTCCCAAGAATCCGAGCAAACCGACTAAACCAGCCAATCCCCATAGACCCGAATTGTCATCGTTGCGTTCGTATGTAGTCGTGGTGCGTGGCTCTTGAGTATCTGTACGGGGGGTATTAGTTTGAGCAACAGCGGGGGGAGTCATCGTTGCAAGTGAAACAATGGTGGCTAGAATGCCAATATTGATAAAGGCAATTGAAGATGATTTTTTCATGAGTTTGAATTCCATTATTTATTATGTGGGCGATTTTTCTCACGTGTCAGCTAAAAATCGCCGACTACCGATCTAAATCGTTGGCTTAATTACTTAACAGTTTATCCAAGCTAGTTACAAAATAGCTCTATCGTAAGTACTGTATTTGAAAATTTTTAGGTATTCCTAACGATTGTCTCTTCCCATCCATTTCTCGATTACCGACTATAGGTTATTGCGGGGGCAAACACTCTGCTACCACCAACGAGCTAAGCTAATTATTAAGCTCAAGAAGTAGCTCGATCGGGATGAGAATTACGACCAAATTGTTGAATTACAGATATTATTAACGCGATCAGAACAATCGTACCTAAATCTCGACGAAAATAATTAACACCTTGGGTGATTTCGAGGAACGACCAGTAAAGGAGAGAACTAAAAGCTAATAAATCCAGTCCAAGTTTAACTTGACCAGTTTTAAAGACTAACTTTAGTAATGTAGCCGTTCCCCAAATTAAAATCGGCAGATTGGGTAATTGACCGATGATAATCTCTCCAGTGCCGTCTCGAAATAATCGATTAAATAAGGTATCCTTCATTTGTCTAAAAGTTGTAAATTAAAGGTTTGGTGTTGGCAGAGGATCGGCGATAATCGACAATCCAGCCTCCAAGAATTTCGCGACCAAAAAGCATGATAATGATTGACATAGGCGATGTTCCTTCCAGTCCGGGCAATTCATCGATTACCCGGACCAGAATGGTTGTAACCACAACTTAGGATTTCACTCGTTCTTTTTCCATGAGCATCCGCTCGGCGGCTGCCTTCACAGATGCAGTACCAGGAATGGGGCGCGTCCAGAACCGATGCTCTTTAATTGCATCGATAAAAGTAGTCGCAAAAGTCGCCATTTCCGCCGCATCGCGACTGGTAATTACACCCAACTGGTTGCTCATTTTGCCATTGACTTGGCTGGAGTCGATTCCCTGGAGATTGACTTGCATCAACAGATCGACACCTTCACCAGTTGCCGCGATCGGTTTGAAGTGCTTGAAAGCCTCATGAATGAAACTCAAGGGGTCGCCGTGGGCGGTGAGAGCCTCGATGCTGCGATCGCCCCCAGGAACATAGATCGCGTCGTAGAGTACTGATGCCGTAGTCAAGAAGGTTTGATCGACCTCGATCTTGCCACCCTCGCTATTGACGATCGATCCACCATATAGCGACACGAGTTCGGAGTTGATGTGCAGTGCGCTCAGAGATTGCTTGAGCATGGCGATTTGAGCGGCATTTACCCCATCTGCGGCGAGAATTGCCACTTTGCGACCTTTGGCGGTCTTGGTGGTGTGTTCTTGGCTCAATGCGGGGGACTTTTGACCATGATTGGGGGTGGCTGGCTCGGTTGGGGCTGGCATTCCTAACCCTTTAGCAACGCGCTTGGCGAGTTCACCATCGACTTTGTTAAATCGATCGAGCATTCGTTGTTTGACTTCCACTTGGGGCACTTTACCCAGTTCAAAGTGAGCGGCTTCGACGACGCGATCTTGTTCGCCAGTGGAAAGGCTATTCCAAAATAGGGTTGCTTGACTGAAGTGGTCGGCAAAACTGGGGCTGCGTTCGCGCACTTTGTGCCCTTCTACCCGCTCTGGGTGGTGGACAAAACCCCCATCGGCTTCAGCGACTGGCGCGGGGAGATTACCACCGAGGGAGTTGGGCGAATAGTTGACGCGGCTAGTTTTGATTTCCATCTGCATCCGCCCGTCTTGGTTATTATTGCTAAACGGACAGACAGGACGGTTAATCGGCAATTGAACGAAGTTGGGGCTACCCAAGCGATGGAGCTGGGTATCGTGGTAGGACATCAACCGCCCTTGGAGTAAAGGATCGTCGCTGAAGTCAATCCCCGCTACGATATTTGATGGACGGAAGGCAACCTGCTCGGTTTCAGCAAAAAAGTTATCTGGGTTGCGATTTAGTACCATTTTGCCGATCGGCTGGACTGGGACTAGTTCCTCTGGAATCAGCTTGGTAGAGTCCAAAATATCGAAGTCAAATTTTAGTTCATCTTCTTCTTCAATAATTTGCACACCTAGCTCATACTCTGGGTAATCGCCTTTGTCGATCGATTCAGCCAGATCGCGACGGTGGAAGTCTGGATCTTTACCCGCGATCTTTTGCGCTTCATCAAATACATTAGAATGTACCCCAGCCAGCGGCTTCCAGTGATATTTGATAAACCGAGATTTACCTTCATCATTTACCCAGCGGAAAGTGTGAATCCCGAAGCCCTGCATCGTGCGGAAATTGCGGGGCACAGTGCGATCGGACAACAACCACATAATCATGTGCATCGATTCGGGAATCAGCGAAATAAAGTCCCAGAAACTGGGATGTGCCGTAGATGCTTGGGGCATCTCATTGTCTGGTTCGGGTTTAACTGCGTGAACGAGATCGGGAAACTTAATTGCATCCTGAATGAAGAAAACGGGAATATTATTGCCAACGATGTCATAGTTGCCATCTTCGGTGTAAAATTTCACCGAAAAGCCTCGGACATCACGGACACTATCCGCTGAACCCCGTGAACCACCTACCGTCGAAAACCGCACGAATACGGGTGTTTTGACTGCGGGATCTGCCAAGAATTTAGCCTTGGTAAATTCGGCCATCGATGCGTAAGGCTGAAAATAGCCGTGAGCACCTGTACCGCGCGCATGAACAACTCGTTCGGGAATCCGCTCGCGATCGAATGTTGAGAGCTTTTCTTGAAAATGGAAATCTTCGAGCAGGGTAGGGCCGCGTCCGCCCGCTTTGAGCGAATTATCAGTGCTATTAATCTTTTGACCGTCATTGGTCGTCATCTCTGCGCCAGCCCCTTTGCGATAGTCATCGAGGCTATGATTTTTGCTCTGTTCGTCAATCGAATTTTGTTCGCTCATGATATTCCTGAAGAGTACTATTTTGGGCTGATGCGATTTACAGTAATGGCGAGGTAAATCCAGATTCCAAATCTTGGTAATTACCTCGCCATTTCAACATAAGCAATAAAATCATGCTTAAAATCATTCTTTAGACAGAGATTGACTTCTATCTGGAGAATGAAAAGTTGCTTTTCATCTCTTTAGGTTTTCAACCCTAGATCGATTATTTTTAATTGATAAATTAGATAAACAATTTCCGTAGAAAAGGATTTTATGCTTCATCATCAGTAATGACCATGGGGATATCTTCACCCCAGAATATATCTAGAGATTGACAGTAGTAGTCCGAGATTGGTTGTAGCTTGGCGATGAACCGATCGATCTGGATTCTATTTTTCTTGCGAGCGTTGGCAATTTTTTTGAGAAACAACACCCGAAAAGTATAATTAACGATCGAATCACCTTCGACGAGCATCCGTTCGATCGTGGTGGACAATCGCTCGATTTCAGCATTAGTGCCATTCTGGATTAGTTCTAGAGCAAAATCTGAAAATTCAGCAATATCTAAAGCCACAGGGCGAGCGATAACTGGACTCCATGACTTGAGATGCTCATCCCATCGGGGGCGAAAAGCCGGGAACTCTTGGAGAATAATTTCCATACAGTTAGTCCGATCGATCTGCATACATTTCACTCTGGCTTAATTCAATGACCAATCATTTAGATAATGCGATCGAGTTACTACATTCAGCGACTCAGAGTTTGACTCAATTAGCAGCAACCCCCATCGCCGAACAACCCCTGAGAGAAACTGTTGCTACTACGGTAGAAGAAATCCGTCGAGCGTTAGCCGAACTTGCTGCCGCAATCCATCCACCCTCACTAGATAAAATTTCCCCCGAACTATTGACAAAAGCCGATCGATTGGGGATTCCATTAGATGATATCGAGGTGCGTGTCGCAATTACTACTCATCATCTCAGTCAATTTGTGGGTATTTTGAATGAGATCGAACAAAGATTTGCAGAAATCCGCCGCGTGCGGGAATACTTACTAGTAAGGTTGCCAGATATGCCGATCGAACAACTCGGCTCTCGCTTGCCAGTATACACTGCGGCTGACTTTGAATGGAATGAACCAAGGCTTTCCCCCACCGAACTAGCGGCAATTAGATCGAAGTATCAAATCGATCGATTACTCAACCAACCACCTCGTCACTCAGCCGATTTATTCGATCGCATTGAGATGGCTAATCAAGCTTGGGAACAAGCCAAAGCGATCCAGTCGTCAGCCGATCTAAATGCTCCCGACGATCTCGGTAATCTCCCCTTCTAGTAATTTAATTTATGCGGGAAATTTTCAGTAGCAAAGCGGCTGTAGCGAGAGATTTCCCCATCCCCGAATCCTAAATACCCGATAACCCTGATGAAACTCACCCCCATTGCAACGACAATCTTGCTATTGATTAGCTTTCCACCGAATGCTAGAGCGGAAAATCTTTCCCATACCAAGCAACTACTATCGACAAAGAGCTGCGAAAAGTGCGATTTGAGCGGCGTGGGACTAGTCATGAACGATTTAGCTGGTGCCAAACTCAATCAGGCTAATCTCGTTGGAGCTAATCTCAGTCGGACTAATTTGATGGGTGCGGATTTACGCGGAGCTAATCTAGCAGGTGCGTCGCTGTTTGGAGCCAATTTGACGGGTGCTGACTTACGCGGGGCAAATTTAAACGGTACGGATCTGCGCTCGGCATATTTCTCCAATGCTAATCTTGACGGTGTAGATGTCCGCACTGCCTATCTCCAGGGGGCAATTGGGATGGCAAGCAGTCTAGGGACAGCAGATGATTTTTATAAGTGGGGCTTTGCCGAGTGGCAGAAAAATGACTTCTCTAGTGCGGTAGAGCGTTACAGTCAGGCAATTGCCCTCAAACCAGAATTTCCGGGTGCATATCTCGGCAGAGCGATGGCTAAATTCCGACTCCAAGACGATCGTGGGGCTGTTAAAGATGCCATGGCAGCCGAAAGACTATTTTTTGCTCAATCTAATCGCCCTGGCGTACAAACAGCCCAAGCACTGCTCCAAAAAATCCAACTCTCTACTCAGCCGACTCAACCAGGTAGTGCCGGAAATGGTAATTTTGTCGATTTGATCACTGGGTTGAGTTCGATGTTATTGAAGTTTTTTTAGAGTTGGGAATCGGGTTTTTCTGTGTTGCTAGTTATAGATTATTGGTGAAGGAAGGGGAACGGGGAAAGCGATTCGCGCTCTGGAGGTTTCCTCCAGAGCGCGAATCAAGACAGGGGAAAGAATAAATGCTTTTCTCTCCCAACTTCCATACGGTGGTACAGCATACGGTGGTACAGCATACGGTGGTACAGCAACTCCCAACCTAAGTTACGAGTGGCTAGTGAATAGTGGATAATAAATTACAATCCATGATGCCTAATTTCCCATGCCACAAATCTTTGGCTTTATTCCTAGCGCGAGGACATTATGGCTATTAATCAGTGGCGGATTAGTCTGCACGATTCTCGCTGTGCTCATTCCCGCACCACAAGGGATTTCGATCGCTTTCTGGCTGACAGTTAGTTGGTATTTGGCGATCCTCATCCTCGCTGGAATCGATGCGCTGCGGGTTAAAGCCGATCGAGTGGATGTGCGCCGAGCTGAATTGGGAAAACTGTCGATCGGGCGGGATAATCCGGTGACACTAACAATTCAAGCTGGCTCTTCTCGCCATCAATCCCAGCAGTTTAGCTACCAAATTCGCGATGGTGCGCCCCAAGATTTGCCAGGAACGCCCGAATTAATCAGCGGATGCTTGGGGGTAAATACCAGCGACACAATTACCTATACAGTCCATCCTTACCGCCGTGGCGAGTATCAGTGGCAGGGGATTCAAATCCGACAATTAAGTCCCTGGGGACTGGCTTGGCATCAGTGGCGAGTAGATGCAGCGCAGACTGTGGCTGTCTATCCCGATTTAATCGGTTTAAAAGCCCTCTCGATTAGACTTACACTCCAATCGACTGGAGCCATGCGGCAAGTGCGGAAGCAAGGAATTGGGACGGAATTTAGCGAACTCAAGGAGTACAATACTGGCGACGATCCCCGATCGATCGACTGGAAAGCTACGGCTCGTCGCAATCGCCCCCTAATTCGCGTGCTAGAACCAGAGCAGGAACAAACAGTAATCATCCTACTCGATCGCGGTCGGCTGATGACGGCTAATATTCAGGGTTACAAGCGGTTCGATCTCGGCTTGAATGCAACTCTATCCCTAGCTCTCGCTGCCACTCAACGGGGAGATCGAGTTGGCGTTGGCGTATTCGATCGCTATTTGACTACCTGGATACCGCCCCAGCGGGGACAACAACACTTTTCAAGAATCCTCGACAGAGTAAGTCGGCTTCAGCCTGAACTCCTTGAACCGGACTATCTTGGAGCCGTTACGACTATGATCCAACAACAGAGCCGTCGCGCTCTCGTCGTGATTATTACTGATATTGTTGATGATATTGCCTCTGCCGAACTTCTGACGGCGATCGGTAGACTTACTCCGCGCTATCTCCCTTTCTGCGTCACGCTACGCGATCCTCAAGTCGATCTGCGCGCTCACCAGTTAGCCGCAGATGTTCCTGGTGCATATACCCAAGCTGTTGCCCTAGATTTTCTTCAGCAACGCCAACTCGCTTTTGCTAATCTCCAACGCAAAGGTGTTCTAGTCTTAGATGCCCCAGCTACCCAAGTTAGCGATCAATTAGTCGATCGTTACCTCCAAATTAAAGCCCGAAATCAACTCTAGAATCTCTAACTATAAACCACAATCTAATCGATTAAGTACACCACAAATAAATGATTGAATTTCATCTGAGTGATTACTAACTAATCATAAATTTTGATTCTACATTCAGCCAGTTAAATTCAAAATCAAGTATTTTTATTAAAGCGAGTTTAATGACCTAACATGGTAATCAAACCCTGTTGTCCGACCAGCACTTCGCGAATCAAACTAAAGATTGCCACCCAAACAATCGGCGTGATATCAACACCACCGATTGGTGGAATTACCTTACGCGACGGTGATAAAAATGGCTCGGTTGGGGCGATGACAATACTAAATGGAAACTTCTGACTCTCTACCTGGGGATACCAAGTCAGCACAATCCGAAAGATAAATAAGAATGTCATCACCGCGAGTAAAATACTCACAACGATACTAATTAATTGGATATTCTCAGCAGTCATAGAATCTAGTCGGGAGTTGGGAGGACAGAAAACCGGCTGTCTTGTCTCGCATAATCCGGGAGGAAACCTCCCGGCTGCGAGCCGCTTCTTCAAGAAGTCGGTTTTCTAGTAGCGATCTTACCTAAATTCTAAGCGAAAACTCGATGTTGGAGGGAAGGCATTTGAGCGCGGGCGCGTTCGAGTCGAATCGGATTGATTTCCGCGATCGCGACACCAGGTAAATCGCCAGCATCAGCAAGAATGGCTCCCCAAGGATCGATAATCATCGCATGACCGTGGGTTTGACGCATAGCATAGTGAGTACCAGTTTGAGCGGGAGCGATGACATAACAGGTGTTTTCGATCGCCCGTGCTTGTAATAAAACTTGCCAGTGGTCTTTGCCAGTGTAAGCAGTAAAGGCAGCAGGGACAAACAACACATCTGCACCTAATTTAGAAAGATGACGGTATAACTCTGGAAACCGAACATCATAACAGACTGATAAACCCAGTCCACCAAATTCGGCGGAGTGATAGACATTGGGTAGCTTGACTCCTGCCATGACTGTACTCGATTCCCGATAAGTATTGCCATCGGGGAGATCGACATCAAATAAATGTGCCTTCTCGTATCTGTTCAATTCTTCTCCACTTGGAGCGATCAGCACAGCAGTATTATATACCTTCCCCTGAGAGCCGACAGGTACTGGAAAACCGCCACCAACTATGGTGACTTGAAATTTTTGGGCGGCTGTCTTGAGGAATTTTTCAGTCTGAGCAGCGATCCGCTCAGCCTGTTTAATTTTGTCCTCTTCATTACCCAAAAAAGCAAAGTTCTCTGGCAAACTGACCAACTCAGCTCCTCGACGAACAGCCAGTTCGATCAGTTCTTCTGCCTGAGCTAGATTTTTATCTAGATCCGGTAGGCTCGTCATTTGAATAGCAGCAGCAAGGTAGGATTTCATCGCAGGGAGTTGGGAGGTTGGAGTTGGGAGTTGGGAGTTGCTGTACCACCGTATGGGAGTTGGGAGTTGGGAGTTGGGAGTTGGGAGATCTTTGTATTTCCTTTCCCCTTTCCCCTTTCCCCTTTCCCCTAGATCAATTTAATTGCTTTCAACCCGAAGAACAGAGCCATAGCAATGCCGAACATGACACCAATCAAAACTAAATAAGCGATCGCTCCAGACATAAATCTACTTCCACAAAAACTATTTACACACCATTAAATCATTGAGGGTAGCCCAGAGTACATAGGGAATTTCTCTAAGAGATCGATAGTAGCCGCCACGAGATCTATAATTTAGAATACATTTCAAAACTTATCTTCAATGGAATCAATCCAGGTTGCCTTAGCTCACAACCCTTACGAGATCTCGATTAGCCCTGGAAATATCGACCGTCTGGGCGAAAAGTGTCGCGCGCTCAAACTGGGGGATAAAGTCATGGTAGTCTCCAATCCGACAGTATTTGGACTGTATGGCAACCGCGCGATCGTGTCCTTGGAGCAAGCTGGATTTCAATCCGATATAGTGCCTTGTCTACTCGAAGATGGGGAAGCCTACAAAACCAGAGAATCGATTATCAAGATTCAAGATCTTGCGTTGGAGCAGGGGCTAGAACGCTCTTCAACCATGATTGCCTTAGGTGGTGGGGTGATTGGTGATATGACTGGTTTTGCTGCTTCTACCTGCTTGAGAGGGATGAATGTGGTGCAGGTGCCGACTAGTTTACTGGCGATGGTCGATTCGTCTATCGGTGGTAAAACTGGTGTGAATGATCGACATGGCAAAAATTTGATTGGGACTTTTCATCAACCGCGTCTAGTGCTCACAGATCCAGAAGTTTTGGCAACGTTACCAGAGCGAGAATTTCGGGCAGGAATGGCTGAGGTAATTAAATATGGGATTATCAACGACGAGTTATTATTTGCGCGATTAGAGCAGGCAACTGGACTGAAACAGGGGGATGTTAGTCCCGAACTCCTCGCTACTATTTTAACGCGATCGGCAGGGGCGAAAGCGGAGGTGGTGAGTAAAGATGAAAAGGAATTACTCGGATTGCGGGCAACGCTTAACTATGGTCACACGATCGGTCATGCGATCGAAAGTGTTACGAAATTTGTCATCGTCAATCATGGCGAAGCGGTTGCCCTCGGCATGGTTGCTGCCGGACAACTAGCTGTGCGGCTTAATCTCTGGTCGAAAGATGATGCCAGGCGACAAGATGCCGTGATTCAAAAAGCTGGCTTATCGATCGAATTACCCGCCGAGATCGACATCCTCAAGATTATCGGCACCCTCCAATACGACAAGAAAGTCCAAAAAGGCAAAGGTGTATTTATCCTCCCCACTAAAATCGGTGCGACTCAAACGATCGCCTATGAACCGAATTTTACTAGTAGCGATCGAGTATCAGATGATCTAATCAAGCAGATCTTAACCGCAATGTTGCCGATTACAAGTGGCTAGATTCCAAGTATTCTAAGTGAGACGAGTAAGATTTGAAGCGAATACGTTCGTGTTTGCTGCTACTATCCACCACCATTCGATCCACTCATCTTGAACTACTTCAGTCGATTCACCAACCTTTCAGCAAAGATCCCAGCAAATCTGCGATCTGTGTGGCGGTGGTTCCCCGGACCACTGGCTGCGGCGATGGCAATTGGATTGGTGAAACTAGGGGCTAGTCAGCCAGTAGAAGACTTTGCCTATAATCGGTTAACCGAATTGCGCGGCGAACGTGCTTGGGACGATCGAGTGGTAGTCGTAGAAATCGACGATCCAAGCATTACTGAATTTAGAGATTTACTTGGTAATCGCTCGTACTATACCAAATTAGTAGACATTCTCCGCACTTCCAACGCTAGTACGATCGTCTTCGACCAGATCTTTAACGAAGTTACTGCCGCTGATGACGAATTTATCAAAGCAATTGCCAAACATAAAGCAGTCATCCTCGCGCAAGGCTGGGATCGCCAGGGCAATCAGATTTTACCAACCAGGCGGCTCAAAGCAGCCGCTCAAGCGATCGGACACATCGATAAAATCAAAAGTCACGATGGGGTAGTCCGACAGATCGAACTCTACAAAAAAGGTGTCGAGTCTCTGGCTTGGATGGCTGTAGAGGGGCATAATCTCAGTAATTACCCAGAAATTAAACGCCCTCCAGCCGATCGTAATTTCTGGATTAGTTGGCCGGGTAGAGTCAGTAATGCTAATCACTACTCTTTTGGGGCAATCCTCAATCCCAAAAATGAGAAAGATAAAAAGTGGCTTGAAAAAGGATTTAACAACAAAATTATTTTAGTCGGTGTTACGGCAAATGGGGCGAATCGAATCGATACACCATTCGATCGATCTGATGAAGCTAGTAGTATCTATTTACATGCCGCGATCATCAACAATCTGCTCCAACATGTCGAATTAAATATCGTGCCGGATAGTTGGCTATTTTTGGTGCTGCTGGGTGTCAGTCCCCTACTTAGTTATCAACTGACTCGACTCACCCACGGCCAAAGGTTAGTTGCCATGCTGGGGCTATGTGGGGGCTGGATTGGGACTTCAACGGTGGCTTTAGCTAGTAATTATTGGTTGCCAGTATCAGCACCAATTGCTCTATTACTCCTCACGACAATCGGCGTAGCTTATTGTGAACGCCAATATACAGATTTTTTGGTCAAGCGGCAAATCGATCAATTATGGCAAACTTATCAAATTAATTTAGTAGCACGCACACCCCAAGCCGGAGAGAATCAACTTTTCTCGCCCATTCCAGTTGGTAAAGTGGCTAAATTAGCTACTCTAGCCGCAGAATTAGGCCGAGCACAGTCGGCACAGGCGGCGATCGCCCATAGCTTGTCAATGGGTTTGGTGGCAACGGAATTAGATGGCACGGTCTGGTTTTGTAATCCGGTGGCTTCTCAGCTATTAAATGTTAATATAGGCGATCGGATCGATCGATTTTTAATTCCGAGTTGGTTGACACCACAAGAATGGGCAGATCATCTTCAAGATCTGCAAACTTGTCGCAGCTTACCAGCAAAAGAAGTACAGCGCAATGATAAATTCTTTACGGTTAAACTAGAGCCATTATTTAATTGGCAAGAGATCCAACGAGATATTATTGATGGCAAAAACATTGAAGAAATATCCGTCGTGTCAGGATTTTTGTTAGTAATTGAAGATATCACCGCAGCTAAACAACTTCAATCTCTACTGCTCGATCGAGAACGTCACAGCCGTCAAGAACTAACTAAAGAAAATATTGCCCTAGAAAAAGCTCGCCAGTTAGCGGAGTCAGCTGGAAAAATGAAGAGTGCCTTCTTGGCAAATATGAGCCACGAAATCCGCACGCCAATGAATGCCGTTGTCGGCTTGACAGATTTATTACTAGGCACAAAACTCAATGATGAACAGCGAGATTTTGTTGAAACAATTCGGAGTAGCTCTGATACATTGCTGACAATTATTAATGAGATTTTAGATTTCTCAAAGATCGAAGCTGGAGAAATGCACCTAGAAAAAGTTAATTTTAATCTAACTAATTGCATTGAGAAAATTATTGAAGTCTTAGCAAATAATGCCTATTCTAAAGGAATTGAATTGAGTTGTCGGATCGAGCCAAATATTCCGAACAATTTACAAGGCGATCCGACGAGATTGAGCCAAGTATTAACCAATTTAATCGGTAATGCAATCAAATTTACCGATCGGGGTGGGGTCTCGATCGATATTAGTGCGATCGCTACTACCGATCGTCAGACAACGCTCTATTTTCAAGTTCAAGATACCGGAATTGGCATCGATCCAGATAGTCAAGACAAAATTTTTCACTCCTTTTCACAGGCAGATTCCTCCACTACCCGACAATATGGTGGCACGGGTTTAGGGTTGGCAATCTCCAAGCGGTTGATCGAAATGATGGGCGGTGAAATTGGGGTAATTAGTGCGCCAGATGCTGGTTCGAGTTTTTGGTTCACCCTCACCTGCTCCCGCGCTAGCACCTCCGATAGCAATGAATTGGCGATCGCTCAAAAACTGACTAAAATGATTCAGGGTCAACGCTTGTTGATTGTTGGCAATTGGGAACACAGTCGGCGGGCAATCGCGGCTGTCGCCGAACATTATGGTGCGATCGTTACGACGACGGCAACTAGTGCTGCCGCTCTCAACCTACTGCTCGCCGCTGCGGAAATTGGTGAATCCTTCCAGATCCTGATTACCGATCTCGTCTTCGCCGATAGTCCTAATACTACCCTGCCCGAACAAATTGGGCATTATCCCGAATTAGCAAATCTGCGAACAATCGCCACGATTACCTATAATGAGTGCGATCGCGCCAAACTGCTTCAAGCGCGCTCGCTCCTGTCTCACTATGTTTTTAAACCAGCTAAACCATTAAGCTTACTCACCAAATTATTCGAGCCGAGCGATCTGCTGATTGACGGTAACACCAAGCCATTCGGCTGGTTTGCCGATCCAAATCCACATTCCCAACAGTCATTGCCCCAGCAGATTGGTGCTAACTTACGGATCTTGGTAGCTGAAGATAATAAAATTAACCAAAAGGTTGCTCTCAATCAGCTCAAGAGTTTAGGGTATGAAGCCGATCTCGCCGGCGATGGCGAAGAAGTCCTCACCCGACTTACCGATCGACACTACGATGCCATCTTGATGGATTGTCACATGCCTCGGCTCGATGGCTACGCTACTACCAGAGAAATCCGCCTCCGGGAAGGTGAAGTTCGCCATACAATTATTATTGCCCTGACAGCCAGTGCGATGAAGGAGGATCTGGAGTTGGCGATGGCCGCCGGCATGGATGACTTTTTATCTAAACCCGTTCGGAAGGAAGAGCTAGCCGCTAAAATAACCCAGTGGACACAGAAATCACTCGTTGTCGTGCCTACTCCGACTGATAATACCGAACCTGCCAACCGCTGGCACTTAGCTGTGGAGGCAGATGGTGGGCGTTGGCGGAGCCTCCCTGGTGGAGAAATGACTCCCTGCGCCGAAGCGAACAGCTCCACTGTTGCGCCAAAGCAAGATGCCCCTCGCTCGCGTCGCAGATCCTTTGGCTCAACTTCAAATCATGACAAGTCGCTGGGCATAAATACCGATCGATCTGAATTACCCGTCGATTTAGAATATCTCCATCAACTATCCGAAGGTGACACTGAATTTGAACGAACGATCTTACAAATTTTTGTCGAAAATACCCAAGAACAACTCCAGATAGTACGGACGGCTCTGGCAAATCGAGATCTCGTGACGATTCAATACCGTATCCACGAAATTAAAGGTGCTAGTGCCAATGTTGGAGCTGTGGCGATCGAGCTGTTGGCAACTCAACTCGAAGAACTAGTTGCCATCGGCGATAGTTTACCATCACAGTCGGAAATCTCTGCGTTGCTGTCTGAGATCGAACATCTCACCCAATCGATCGGTTTGATGAATCAACCAGTCAGCAAAGGATAGAAAACACAATATGCTCCAAAAAAACAAAGGGTGAAACATTGTTTCACCCTTATTCTTAATCGATATTAATCGATCGCTAGTTAGAAAATTTAACCACGACCAGCTGGTGCGTTGTTCCGAGTTGGTGGTAATTCGGGTGCGATCGGGGCAGTGAGTGCTGGACTTGCTTTACAGGGGCAACCGACACCACCACCAGCAATCACCATAAACTGGTTGAAACTACCAGCTTTGGAGGATGTACCGTCATTCCAGCCAATCTTAATCCCTTGACTGCCTAAGGCATCAACAGCATTATCAAATTTGGCTAGCTGTGCCCCGCCATTTTTGTCAGGGGTAGAGTAGACTGTGGTTGCGGCCTTACCTTTAACGGTTGACTCTAGGTAGAGTGCATAGGGCGTGCCAGACTTAAAGGTAAATTCAGCGAAAGGTTTTCTCACTGCTTTACCAGGAGTCCCAGTAAAAATTTTACCCGGTTTGTCTGTGGCTCTAGTTTCACCAACTAATGGTGTTTTTTCACCAGTAGCTAGGTTGACTACCCCAAAGGTCGATTGAGCGGGATTATTGGATCTGAGAAACTCAAATTCAATTACGGTGTCTCGATCGAATTGAATATTCTGCTCGTTGAATTGTTCGGCTGCACTTGCAGACTGACCAAAACCAGCGAATAATGCTGCAACGATCGCGCCACAGCCGATTGTTAAGTTACGAAATTTAGCGATTTGATTCATTGGTACCCAACCTTTCCTTAATAAATGTCAATTTGTCAATCGTCAAAATTGTAGCAAGCTATTGTCACTAAGTGGGCGATCGGCTGCGTCGTTACTACTCAACCGATCGTTCTGTGTAGTTTTTCTAACTCCCAAGCAGTCGTCATATCTACAAAGTGTTCCCTCACTGAGTGATTTTATCTCTTTACCAACCTTTACCAAATTGGGCTGTAGGTTGTTGCATTACCAGATACATTACCATTTTTTACAGATTCCAAGAACTGACGAGCCTCAGCTTTAGCTTTAGCAAGTTCTGCCGCAGCTTCTGCTTCTGCCGCCTTAGCTGCTAGGAGTTCCGAGCTATTTGGTGCAGTAGCAGTATCAGGGTTGAGACAACCACAATCTGCCAAATCGGCAACTCGCGAATAACGGACTGGGCCAGAGCTAGCGATCGGCTGAGCTGTTTCTGCCGCTGCTAACCGTGCGGAGGCTTGCTCATAGGCCGTTTGAGCACCTAACAACCGTTGTTGGAATTGTTGGGATAGACCGATAATGCTGCCATTATAACCACCAGAAACACCACTAGGATTAATCCCGTTAATTACACTACTTCCAGGTTGATAAACAATCCCATTTCCAGGGGTAGTGATTGTGCCACCGGTGCTGCCGCCGCCGGTGCTGCCGCCACCTGTGCTACCGCCGCCGGTGCTACCACCGCCGGTGCTGCCGCCACCTGTGCTACCACCGCCGGTGCTGCCGCCGCCGGTGCTGCCGCCGCCGGTGCTACCACCGCCGGTGCTACCACCGCCGGTGCTGCCGCCACCTGTGCTACCGCCGCCGGTGCTGCCGCCGCCGGTGCTGCCGCCGCCGGTGCTGCCGCCGCCTGTACTACCACCACCTGTACTACCACCACCTGTACTACCACCGCCGCCCATGCCACCACAACTTCCGCCGCCACAGCCACCAGCAATCCAGGGATTATTCATGCCAGAACCCGTACCATTGGACATGTTACCCATGTATGGAGGTTTACCGCCCATGCCGTAGCCACCACCATTGGACATGTTATAACCACCACCCATGTATGGAGGCTTACCACCCATGCCATAACCACCACCATTGGACATATTACCGCCCATCATTGGCGGCTTCATGCCATGACCAGAACTATTGGAGCCGTTGTAACCATCCATAGAAGGCTTAGTTCCATGACTACCATGAGAACCGTGATAGCCTTTGTATCCACTGCTTACACCAGCACCAGAACCATTGGACATGTTACCACCGCAACCACCACAAGCATTAGCATCAGGGGCAACTGCAAGTGTCAGGCAGAACAAACCAACTGCGCCGCTAGAGAATTTAAGAGAATTAATCAACAAGTTGTTAGACATTTGTGTGTTTCCTAAAAATATATTGTCGAAGGTCTTCCGACTTTAAAAATTAACCGCGACACCAGCCCCAAGGATAAACCTAGCTCCATCGCCAGCTCCGGTAATATCGCGCACAGCCGGAGTGATTACTAATGGGAAGTTATCAAACGGCGCAATTGAAACACCGGCAGCTAAATCCTGTCCAGTCCATTCCAAAATTGCACTCACAGGTCTAGCAACCCGAACGCCTACAGAACCGAATACATTCAAACCAGTCGCGGTAGTTCCGGTCGCAACTGCATTCTGAATGGTGCTGAAGGGTAAGAATACTCCACTCCCAATTCCACCTGTTACCGCAATCCGGCATAAGGGTTGGTTGATATCTTCACAAGTGCGGAAGATTTTACTGCCAACTGCATAGTAAGAATTTGAGGGAAAGTCAGATTGAATGTTACTGGCGTTTCGACCATTTCCCAAATTAATTTGAGCAAATTGGTTCCAGCCCACAGCCACAGCCGAATCTTCACTCAGTCGTTTATGGATTTTAGCGTTGAATGCGCCACTGCCAAACGCTTGACTAGAACCGAAACTATTGATGCTGTAGGATAACTCGACCCCAACTGAGTTGACCGCATCCCCTAAACCAATCCCAAAACCGGCTTCACCATCAGAAGTTTGGGTAAACCTCGTCCGGTTTTGGTAGCTCAGTCCAGCGAAGAACAAGTTGTTATCAGCACCAAATCCAGTCGGGTTGGAAATACTAAAACCAGGTGAAACTCTGGGAATATAAGTGTTGAACTTGTCAGGGGCTGGAGCCTGATTGTTGATATTATTGAGCTGATTTTGTAAGTCTTGCGTCTCCGAATCAGAAGGCTTGATTGATGGTGCGGGGGGAACAGCGGGTGCCCCACCGGGAATTTCTGGAGCACCAGGTGGAGGTGGGGGAGCTTGTGCTAGAGTACCATCGGTAACTGTACTAGTTGCTGAGATAGCCAATTGGTCAGTATCGACAGTATCTGTAAATCTACCAAGATCGGCTGCGGTACCATTTGTTGTGTCTACAGTGGGGGTTTCTCCAGGGCTAGCTTGGCTAGCTGCTGCACCGAATAGGGACAGCGTCCAACAGCAGCCAACGTACCACAGTAATCTTTTCATGATTGAGATTTTCCGAAATATAAAGATCTTAGGCGTAGATTTTCTTAGACTAACGTTGCGATGCGACTCGATCGATACTCTCAGCATTGTTGCTAAGATGGGTTAAATTTACCTGTAACCTACTTATCTAAATACTAACATGGCAGTATCTCTCAGCCTCAGCCATATTGCTTATTACGATCGATAAAGTCATATTTCTATGTCCAGTATTGATATCGACACAGCTCCCAATCTATCAGGATTTGAGTAAATTACTTGATGCCTTAGTACCATCAATAAAGAAGTTATTTATGGTACCCAGCCCAAGCAGAGCCTAATCCGCTAAATTCGCTTCAGCAAAGGAATTGAGGCAACTAGCTGCATCAAGTATTTTGGCTCGATTGGCTCGATTAAATACTTCAGTAAAAACACTTATAGTATCAACTTGCGAACACTTTTACTGAACTGAATTCTATGCTCGATCGCTGCATAATGTAGGGTAAAGCTGATAGCTTAGAATGGACGCAAATAGCTAAGGATTGGATAAGTATCTATTCTCTAGATAAGCTTCCAGAAAAACTAGACTAAATTAAGTTTCCAATTGTTCCAAATCGATCGCGAAACTTAACTAAAGCCATAACCGATCTATTCGTAGACTGGAGCTAGTCGCTCGCTCCGTGCCAGCGACTAAAGTCGCGGACTTTGAGTCCCCAGCAACGATTTCAATCGTAGGCGATTCTGAGTAGCAACTTGCGTTAATAATAGAACTATAAGAGACAATCTGAAAAACTTACCAACAATGCCGACAGCGACCACATCCTCCAATCTGACTGCTTTTCCACTCACTGCCGTGGTAGGACAGGAAGCAATTAAACTAGCTTTGCTCCTAGCTGCTGTCGATCCAAGTCTGGGGGGAGTAGCGATCGCTGGAGGTCGAGGTACAGCTAAATCAGTGATGGCGCGGGCGATTCACGCATTATTACCACCGATCGAAGTGGCAATTGGCGGCGTGAGTAATTGCGACCCAAATCAGCCCAGCGAGTGGGATGATCGATTATTAGAGATCCAATCATTAGAGCCAGATCGAGAAGTACCGACGACAATTGTGCCCACGCCATTTATTCAAATTCCGTTGGGAATTACGGAAGACCGGTTGCTGGGTTCTGTAGACTTAGATAAATCAATTCTGTCTGGCTCGTCGGTATTTCAGCCAGGATTGCTGGCGCAAGCTAATCGCGGCGTATTATACATCGATGAAATTAATCTCTTAGACGACCAAATTGCCAATCTGTTATTGAGCGTCTTAACTGATGGGCGCAATCAGATCGAGCGAGAAGGGATTAGCTTTCAACATCCCTGTAAACCACTGCTAATTGCCACCTATAATCCCGATGAAGGGGCTTTGAGAGAACATTTGCTCGATCGGATCGCCATTTCTCTATCGGCGGATGGGGTGTTGGAAATCGACCAGCGGGTAGAGGCGGCAGGACAAGCGATCGCCTATAGCGTTTCGCCACAAACTTTTCTGGAACAGTACGATGAAGAAGTTGATAATATCCGAACCCAAATCGTGCTGGCGCGAGAATGGCTCAAGGATGTCCAGATTACCCGCGAGCAAATTGCCTATCTGGTCACAGAGGCTCTCCGGGGCGGGGTGATGGGACATCGTGCCGAATTATTTGCCGTGCGAGTGGCGAAAGCAGCGGCGGCACTGGAGGGCCGCACGAATGTCAATGCTGACGATTTGCGTCGGGCGGTGGAATTAGTCATCGTGCCGCGTGCGACTGTGATTCAAACGCCCCCAGACGAAAATAACCCACCGCCACCGCCGCCACCACCCCAAGACCAATCGGAGCAGGAGCAGGATGAGCAGGAGGAGGAAAATAATAATGAAGATGAAGATGATGATGAGCCGGAAAATGAAGACCAACCGGAGGAACCACCGAATATTCCGGAAGAATTTATCTTTGATATCGAAGGCGTAATCTTAGATGATACGGTCTTGTTTTTTGCCCAGACGGCGCAACAAAAGCAGGGCAAATCCGGCAGTCGAAGCTTGGTATTTTCGGAAGACCGGGGCAGGTACGTCAAACCGATTATTCCCAAGGGAAAAGTCCGCAGAGTTGCCGTAGATGCGACACTCAGAGCAGCGGCACCTTACCAAAAATCTCGGCGCGAACGTCAACCCGATCGCAAGGTAATCGTCGAACAGGGCGATATTCGGGGTAAGAAACTGGCGCGTCGATCGGGTGCGCTAGTAATATTTGTCGTAGATGCTTCTGGTTCGATGGCACTCAACCGGATGCAGTCGGCAAAAGGTGCGGTGATGCGACTACTCACGGAAGCTTATCAAAATCGCGACCAAGTTGCCTTAATTCCGTTTCGCGGCGAACAAGCTGAGGTACTATTACCACCGACAAGATCGATCGCTATGGCTAAACGCCGATTGGAGCGACTCGCCTGCGGTGGCGGTTCGCCCCTGGCACATGGTTTAACTCAAGCGGTGCGAGTCGGTGTGAATGCTCAAAGTACGGGAGATGTGGGGCAAGTAGTGATCGTCGCGATTACCGACGGACGGGGGAATGTGCCTTTAGCACGTTCTTTGGGTGATACAATCGACCCCGACAATAAGCCAGATATTAAGCAAGAGTTATTAGATATTGCGGCCCGAATTCGAGCGATTGGGATTAAATTATTAGTAATCGATACCGAAAATAAATTTATTTCGACTGGATTTGCTAAGGAGTTAGCTAAACAAGCCAATGGTAAATATCATCATCTCCCTAAAGCTACCGAACAAGCGATCGCTGCTACAGCGATGAGTGCAATTGGGGATATGCGTTGAGAGCGGATCGGAATTAGACATCCTCCCAATAATGGGAGGATTTATGAATTCTAGCCAATCACAAAATTAACCAATTTTCCTGGCACGACGATCGTTTTTTTAACCTCCTTATCAGCAATAAATCGCTGGGCAAACTCCGACTCGCGGGCGTATTTTTCCAACTCCTGTTTATCCGCTGTTGCGGGTACTTGAATTGTCCCGCGTGTTTTGCCCATTACTTGAATTACGAGAGTAATTTCATCAGCAACTAGAGCCGCCGGATCGAATTTCAACCAAGCTTGAGTGTGAACAGAACCAATGTGTCCGGTGAGTTGCCATAATTCCTCAGACATGTGAGGCGAGAACGGTGATAGCAACAAGATCAGCGCGATAATACTTTCAGCATAAATTGGTGAACTTTTACACTCAGCATCATTCATCGCATTGCTTAGTTTCATCAATTCCGAGATCGCGGTATTAAATTGGTAATCACCATCTAAATCTTCGGTGATTTCCTTAATTGCGGTGTGAATTGCTTTGCGTAAGTCTTTCTCACTTTTAGTCGTCGCCACAGGTAGTTTAGCTAGATCTAATTTCGCCGCAGCCGGATTACTCACAAAATCAAATACCAATCGCCAGACGCGATTGAGGAAACGTGCTTGTCCTTCAACATCGGCATCATCCCATTCTAGATCCTTTTCTGGTGGTGCCTTAAACAGGATAAACATCCGCGCAATATCGACACCATATTTAGCAATTACTTCCTCTGGGGCAATCCCATTCCCTTTCGATTTGGACATGGTAGCGTAGAGTTTTTCCAGTGGTTCGCCAGTTGTCGGATCTACCGGATTAGCGATGTTGACTAAATGGGAAGGAATCCATTTATCTTTCCCTTCTTTGGCGGGATTCATGTAGGTTAAACCCTGCACCATCCCTTGGGTGAGTAACCGTTTAAATGGTTCATCAAATTTGAGGAGATTAGTGGCTGAATTATTGTTATCTGGACGATCACGTAATACTTTGGTAAAAAAGCGCGAATATAAGAGGTGCAAAATCGCATGTTCGACTCCACCGACATATTGATCCACAGGCATCCAATCATTAACTCGACTGCTGTCGAAAATCTTGTCAGGATTGCTTGCGTCGGTATAACGGAGGAAATACCAGGAAGAATCGATAAATGTGTCCATCGTATCGGTTTCACGCTGGGCGGGAGTGCCACAACTAGGACAGGGCACATTTACCCAATCAGCTAATTTCGCCAGGGGATTACCGCCTTTGCCTGTAAACTCCACATCTTCTGGTAACTGAACGGGTAAATCACGATCGGGTACGGCTACAGCCCCACAATTGGGACAATGGATAATCGGAATTGGCGCACCCCAATAACGTTGACGCGAAATCAACCAATCCCGCAACCGGTATTGAATTTTGGCTTTACCCCAACCTTGTGCTTCAGCTTCGGCAATTACTGCCTGTTTACCAGCAATCGAGTCCATCCCCGTAAACTTACCAGAATTGGTCATCACCCCCACTTCGGTATAAGCAGCCTTGGCACTCTCTGCTGGGTCAGCTTTGGGGTTGAGAATGACCGTGGTAATGGGTAATTGGTATTGAGTGGCAAATTTGAAGTCGCGATCGTCGTGTGCGGGTACGCCCATGACAGCCCCCGTCCCGTACTCATATAAAACGTAATCAGCAATCCAAATTGGCACTTCCTTGCCTGTAAACGGATTAGTCACATAACCGCCTGTAGGTACGCCGCGTTTAGGCTTATCATCGGCAGTGCGATCGATCTCACTCTCTCTACTAACTGCGGCAATAAACGCCTCTACAGCCGCCGATTGCTCTGCCGTGGTGACTTCAGCCACCAATGGATGTTCGGGAGCGAGGACGACGTAGGAAACGCCATAGACGGTATCGGGACGAGTCGTAAATACGGCAATTTTCGCGGCTAAATCGACAATGGGGAATTCTAAATAAGCCCCGACCGATCGACCAATCCAGTTTGCCTGCATGGTTTTAACCTTTTCTGGCCAGCCTGATAATTGGTCTAAATCAGCGACTAATTGGTCGGCATAGTCGGTGATTTTTAAAAACCACTGGCGGAGTAATTTTTTCTCAACCATCGCCCCAGATCGCCAGGAACGCCCCTGTGCATCAACTTGTTCGTTAGCTAAAACCGTTTGGTCGATCGGGTCCCAATTCACCGCTGCTTCTCGCTGGTAAGCTAATCCAGCCTGGAAAAACTGTAAGAAAATCCACTGCGTCCACTGATAATAATCTGGCGAACAAGTGGCAACTTCTCGCTCCCAATCGATCGATAGTCCCAATTGCTGCAACTGTCCGCGCATTCGATCGATATTCTGATACGTCCATTTTGCCGGATGTAGACCGCGTTCGATCGCCGCATTTTCCGCAGGCAACCCAAAAGCATCCCAACCCATCGGATGCAATACCCGAAACCCTTGCATTCGCTTGAACCGCGCGATCGCATCAGTAATTACATAGTTGCGAACGTGTCCCATGTGCAAATTCCCTGACGGGTAGGGAAACATCGATAGGGCGTAAAATTTAGGCTTGTCGCTACTAGTATCGGTTTTATATAATTCTTGTGCTGTCCATGTCTGTTGCCATTTGGACTCGATGTTACTAGGAGTATATTTAGCATCCATAAGATTGATTTTGATTATTTAGAATTTAAAATAGTGGTTTAAATATTGTGGCATAGCCAGGGAGTTGCTGTACCACCGTATCGGAGTCAGGAAGATTGTAATTTAGCGATGTCCAAAATCGAATGATTCGAGATCTACACCTTTTTGTTTATGGGACGCTCAAGCCTGGAGAAAGTAATTTCGATCGTTACTGTGGCACCAAAGTCATTACCAGCCAACGCGCCTATATTCATGGCGAGTTATATCATTTTCGATCGCTCGGTTATCCGGGGGCAATTCAAGGTACCAGCAAAGTACATGGATTTGTCCTAACTTTTGGTGACGCGGCGATTTTAGCCGATTTAGACAAACTCGAAGATTACCAGCCTGACAGACAACCAGCCGAGAATGATTACACCCGCGAACTGGTAAATACATACACACCCGAAGGTATTTCTAATATTCCCGCTTGGACTTATTTGATGACACCCGATCGAATTCACCAATGGGGTGGAATTTTACTCCCTGATGGCTGTTGGACTGGTCAAATGTAATGATTTCGATTTACCCAGTCAATCCGTCGTCGGGTACACTAGAAGAGGACATGACTGTATTTGGAGTAAACATGATTCAACGTCGTTCGTCGCATTCCCACTTTGACTCGATCCAGATTGCTTATCGAGCCGAGGAACTGATTGGCGCAGCTTCTAATCGTTATAAAATTACCGTCCAAGTAGCCAACCGCGCTAAAAAACGCCATCGCTATGAAGCTGATAATGTTGACGATCCAACAATGAAACCTGTCATGCGTGCCATTATCGAGATGTCTGACGAACTCACTCAGCCAGAAATTTTGGGAGATTAGCCTTAAATTAATTAATAATTAATAGTTAATAATTGGGTTGTTGGGTTGAGGATTCAGACCTTAGCCTAACAATAATTCTCCAAAAGGTGGGAAATTTAGTGAATCTATCGTTCCTGTGGTTTGTTAATCTAAGTTAATCCAAAAAACCACAGTTTAGACTGTTTTTCTATGCAAAAAGTCCTCAAATCTGGCACTGGCTGGCGACTGGGCTGGAATCCAATGAATAAATATCCAGGATTAGTTGGTGCTGAGGATTGGGCGATCGAACTTACGGCTGATGAACTGGAAGATTTCTGTCGGCTGCTGGGGCAATTGGTGGCTAATATGCAGCTAATGCAAACAGAGTTGATGGATGAAGAAAGCATCGCCTGTGAAGCTGAAAGCAATTTGATTTGGCTGCAAGTACAAGGATTTCCTAGCAAGTACAATCTGCGATTAATTGTGAATACCGGACGCAGTTGTGAAGGTAATTGGCAAGCTGAGGCTGTTGCCGAGCTAGTTTCTGCCGCACATAGCTTGAAAATTTTCTAACTTATATTAATGAAAATATCAGGATAGATATAAGTGAACGCGATCGCTTGTCCAAGTAGCTATTCCAGTCCCAAAAAAGTCTTTGTCTTCTGTCCAAATTGGACAATCTAGCATTAAAGATACAGCGACAATTGACCAATCATCAATGTCCCTTACAATCCGCTGTTTGGCTTCTTCCTCATATAAGCTATATAGACTAATATCTACAAGCTGAATCAGACAGGTTAAACCTGACAAAACAGCTAGTGCATCTTCAGGCGGAAGATTCCGCTTGGCAAACAGAACGGGTAAATATTTAGCAGCATCTTCATAGCAAAGATCTGGGGTGAAAAACTGTGTAGTTGGAGCAAACTTCTGGATAATATCTCTAACTTTTTTACCAAGTACAGCACGAATTAAAATGTTGGCATCAATTACAAGACGAACTCGGTCAAGTCCTCTAACCATGAGTGAGCTATGCTAATTTCTGAACAGAACTAGTAATATACGCCATCAGTGCAAGATTATCAACGTTGCCAAAATCCTTGATATACATTAATCACAGCGATCAGATCGCGCTCAAACGGTGAATCTCCGCATAAAATAAATTTATTAACCATTAGCGAGCTTTTAACTACTACTGCTGCTGTTCTCGCATCTGGCGAAATTCCGTAACTAACATGTCTTCTTCGATTCCTTCCGCCTGTAAAAGTGTATCTAGTTTGTCTGCTGCTAGTTTTAATCTTTCTAATTCTGCTTCTTCCGGCTGTTGTTGGATCGGGAAAAAATACCCAATTATCTGCCCATGCCGCAGAATTGCCACTGGAGATGTGGCATTCAGATATTTAGCTAGGTTGTTTCTAAACTTTCGCATTCCAATTCTTTGCAGCATTTTCGCTTTGGTCTATTGCATACCTTTGTGTACACAAGTTTAACATAAGTTTATTGGTGCGATTCCAGCTAAAAATTTTGCTCTAGAGATTTTCTAGATCGATCGCATCAGCGAAGACATTGATCCCTAGCCAATTACTAAGTTCGATCGCCAGCCATTCGATCTCGCGGGCGGTGAGATCTTGTCCGGTGCTGAGCAATCTAATTGGGTCGGTTTGCCGTAATTCTAGCATCAGCGCAACTTTTTTAACCTTGAGATCCGGATGCTGATAAGTATCGACGATCGTTTGAGTGATCTCATGAGTTTTAAGATATTTGGGACGACTGCGTTCGAGACTATAGAGATGCTGTGACAGGGTAAATTGTCGCCTGTCGATATCGATTTTAGTATGGGATAAAAACTTGTCGGCCAAATCGAATGACATGCGTAACCCACCCTTCAATAACCATAACGTCAGCGGTAAAACAAACATCAGGGCAACGCTTAAGCCAACTTTGACAGCTAGCTCTGTCGTGGGTGCGGAGAGTGGCACACTAATATAAACTGTCAGGATGATGAGCAGCAACACCGCAAAATCGATCGCCCCAACCAACCCCAGTTGATGACGAGCCGCACGATCTGGGCGAAACCTAGCGGGAATCACGATCTCTAATCGATCGGCGGTACTGGTCAGTTGAATTTTGCTCCCTGATGGTTGACGCATGGATAGTGGATAGGGGATAGGGGATAGGGACTAGTGAGTGTGTTTGCTCACTAATTTAGTTGCGCGTTTTGAGTTTTCAGTGGTGAATGAAGATTTGGCGTTGCGATGCGTTCGCTCGAAAATTTACTACTACTGAGTTGTTGCTGAAGCGATTGTTTGGGGTTGATGACAATCCCTGGGTTTATAGTTATCGGCGTAGTTCGATCGAGTGTCCATAACGCCCAACGACTACCGGGGGGTAGCGTCGCTAATTTTTGGGGCTGACTGGTTAAATAAACCAGGGCAGTTGCGGGAATTTCTGGCTGTGCTGGTTCATCCATCTGGACGGCGGCGAGGGTTTCTAACACCTGTCTGTCGCCAGCAACTAACCCAGTGCCAGCCGTCCACAGTTTGACATTCAGGTGAGGAGATTTGCTGGCATAGAAGTACAGCGAACAAGCGGCAATTACCGCTTGCTCAAAGTCGGCGGCGATCCAATTTGCGCCACTATCGAGGTAAATTACCAGATCTTGGCCACCGCGAGAGGTTTCGAGTTCCCGCACCTGAAATTCGCCATAGCGGGCACTAGTGCGCCAGTGAACTAAGCGTAAGGAATCCCCATACCGATACGGACGGAGAGAACGAGTTATGCCCTCTTGGGCTAGTTCTAACCGCTGATTGGCCAACTGTCTGTCTGTAGTGCGATCGAGATCGCCCATGCCGTCGATTAATGGACATCGATCGAGCTTCAGCACTTGCGGATAGACATAAGCTACAGCTTGCGCTTGACGATATCGCTGACACCAAAATAACCCGATCGGCGCACCACTGCGGAGAGCAATCCGTTCCCACTGATATACCCCTCTTTGCTCGGTAGGCTGGCGATAAACCCATTGATACTCACTGTTGGGGGCGATCGCTTCTACCACCGTGACAGGGGGCTTCAAGCGGTTGAATGGAGCTAGATCTTGGACTTGAAACAGGGATTGGACTCGATCGGTGGGATTATGAAGGGTGAGAGTCACCTCTAAATCGGCTCCGGCTGTCACTGGTAAAATGGACATCCGCCGAATTGTCAAAGCTTGGATCGATCTAGCGGGTAAAATTGCGGCGACACCAAGCAAAGCTACACCCACGCCACTGAGTACATACAACCACCCCGCCATCGTATTAGTTGCTGCACCGAAAAAGCAAATCACGATCGTGATTAGCAACCAGCCAGCATAAGCAGGAGTCACCCAGTTAGTTTCCAGCCATTTAGTAATGTGCATCCGGATTTGTGCCGTTAGTTAGAAATCGATCCACTAGCTTGGGAGTCGAACAGTCGATCTTCACAAAGTTGGAGACAGCTCTGACTTCGCAAGGTAGGGTCTTTTTAATAGAGTACCCACCCACTCGCTCCAAAATTATGAATGTCGCTCGGCTAGTTCCAATTTCACACAATGGTCACAAACGAGGTAAAATTTTTATCTAGGTCTTCTCCGTGCGTTGGCAAAACCTCTCCTGTAGAGAATCGCAACTACCATCCTTAATATTGCTAGAGCCTAGATCCCATTTGTAGCTAAGTATTCGTCGCAGTCGACATCGTTGGCGTAACCTACCGTGGGTAATCGAGATTTTCCAATTTATTATTACCCATCGCATCGGTTCTATTTTTCAGTGCCTATTTATAGCTAAGTATTCGTGGCAATCCAAATTTATCAACGGTTTTCGGCTTTTTATCATCGAGCAGCGATAATCATCTTGCTGATTGGCTTCTTGATGCGGCTAGTCATCTCGATCTGGCTGCACCCTGGCTATGATGAAGCATATTACTATCTTTATACTCTCCATCCTGATTGGAGTTATTTCGATCATCCACCGTTAGTGGCTGTGACGACAGGAATCGGTGTTTGGTTGACAGGACAAGTATCTCAGTTCACGATTCGGATTGGGACATTACTCCTCTATACTGGCTCGCTAATCTTTTTATATTTAGCCGCGCTACGATTATATACGCTGCAAATCGCCATTAGTACTCTAGCGATCGCCTCAGCTATTCCGATTTTTCAGGTAGCTTTTGGCACCTTAAATATTCCCGATACCCCACTGTTATTTTTCTGGGCGATCTCTTTATGGCTAGCCGTCCAAGAGTTTTTTGACTATCAAGTCTATCGACCGAGTTTTCGATTGACAATTATTTGTTTTACCGTAGGATTGGCTTGTCTGGGCAAATATCACGGGTTCATTTTAGGGCTGGGATTATTTGGGTTTTGTTTGTTTAGTCCGATCTATCGTCGTGCGCTAACATCCCCGTGGTTCTTACTGGGCCTTCCAGTATTTCTGCTGACAATTTCGCCAGTATTGTATTGGAATATTAGCCATGAGTGGGTATCCTTTCGGTTCCAATCCGAACGTGCTGTCCCCAATAGTGGCTATCATCTCGATCGGGCAATCGTCACTTTGTTAGTCGAAATGCTCTACCTATTTCCCGTCTTTGGTTTCCCGTTATTATGGTCGATTATTCGCACAAGTATTCAATTAATTAGCAACTTTCGCTGGCGACAGTACAGTACTAGCAGTGCATCTCTGACTGATTGGAACTTAGATAAACGCGCCCTACTGTTATGGCTCTCTCTGCCGCTTATCCTTGGATTTACCATAATATCTGGCTATCAACAAATCTTACCCGCCTGGAAAATGCCTGGGTATTGGTCGGCAACAATATTACTAGCTGAAAGAGTCACTATTACCAATCGCTACTCTCGTTCTAATCTTCCATATCGCTGGTTCTTTGGTTCGATCGCGACGATCGTTGTGCTATTGTTGATCGCGCTATCTCACGTTACCGCAGGGACATTCCAAATTCCTAGTAAATCATCAATAATTGGACTATTACCAATCAAAGGTGATACTTCGGCTGAACTCGTTGATATTCAACAGTTACGCCAAGCATTTGTCAACAATCCCAAACTAAATTCAGCACTTAAACAAGCAGATTTTATCTTTACCAATCGCTACTATTCGGGTGGACAAATTGGGATGGCGATCGAGCCAATTTTCCATAAACCCGTTACCTGTTTTGATGGCGATCCGCGTGGTTTTGCTTTTTGGTCGAAACCAACACAATGGGTAGGCAAAAATGCTCTCTATGTCGGCACCAGAACCTTTGAAGTCGATAAACATGCCAAGGAAAGGTATCCAAGTTATTTTGATAAGTTAACTAAATTAGGCGAAATTCCAATTCTTCGTGGTGGTGAGGTAGTTGAAATTTTTAGTGTTTACCAAGCTCAAAAAATGCTCAAACCTTTTCCTTGGCCTTATGGAGAATAAGTAAGTAAGAGAACTTGAATATTAAGCGATGTCAACCCTGTTATCAATGCCTGAAGATCGTTATATCCGAGTAAATGGAATTAATACTCGCTATTGGCAGATGGGGGATACCGGAAGTAAGCTCGTTTTACTTCACGGCGGAAATGGTTCGATCGAATTTTGGCTGTACAATATTTCAAAGCTAGCTGAACATCATCAAGTTTATGCTTTTGATATGGTAGGTTCGGGCAAATCTGATTTTCCAATTGCTGATTATTCACTGACCTATCAAGCTGAATTCTTATTAGGTTTTATGTCAGTCTTATCGATCGATTCGGCTACTCTAATTGGTAACTCTATGGGTGGGGGAGTCGCCTTACAATTCACAAGATTATATCCCGATCGAGTCGATAAATTAGTATTAGTAGATAGTATGGGTCTAGGACGAGAGATTAGTCTAGGGATTCGATTAATTACCTTACGTACGATCGTTAATCTGCTTCGTCCTAGACGATGGATGATTCCCGCAATGTTGAAGTCTAACTTTTATAATGGCAAGCAACTACCGCGAGAATGGATAGAATTGCGTTACTCTGTCTTTGCTATCCCCGATCGAAATCATGTCATCCTCAACCTCGGACAAAGTAACTTCACTCTCCGTGGCGTTCGTGCCGATGTTTATCAACCGATCGTCAATAGTTTAGCTCAAATCAGTCAGCAGACATTAATTATCTGGGGCGAATGCGATCGAATTATCCCTGTCAAACATGCTCATATTGCCGTAGCAGGTTTACCAAATAGCCAATTAGAAATCTTCCCCAATTGTGGACACCATCCCTATTTAGAATATCCCGATAAGTTCGCTCGATTAGTGTTGAACTTTTTGGCATAGACTCGATCTATTCTAGCAAAAAGCCCATGTAGACATGGGCTTTTTAAAAACTATATAAAGCTTAAAATTCCGTCCAAACGACTTAACGCTTAATTTCTACATTTCAGCCGCTGCACGTTCGATCAAGCGTCTGGCTAGCGTCTGAGTGCCCGTATGAGCATAATAATTGGTACTTACATCGAGAAACGCGCCCAGATAGTCCAATTTATCATCGCTGATATCTACGAAGTTGCGGAGATTGCCAACAATCAGCTCTGGTGACAAGCCACGAGAAGTGACAAAATCACTCATCCAGCCACTCACTGAGCCGAAACTTTCGGTAATAAAACCTAATTTGCCGCCGGTATCGCTGCCGGGAATTTTGTCTTGAATGCCTTTAAAAGTCTGATTACCTTCCAACTCACGCGCACCCATTCCCCCCATTTTATCCATTACCATCCCGATAAAATCAGGTCCCAACGGAATCAAGCCATCGAAACAAATCAAGGCAGCCATCCGCATCAGGGATTCACCACCGTAGTCACCCAGAGCAGCTAGGAAATCACCGACGCTATCACCAGGGATACCATTAATTTGACAGAAGGCAACGATTTCGGCGACCAACTTAACGCTCAAATCGATGGTTTGGGCGGTTTCGGCTTTGGGGGTAATATTACCCAAAAAGCTCAACATTGAGAAATTTTCGCCAACTTTATTAGCCATTGCCGCAGCACCAAGCAACCGAGAACCAGAATCTACAGTGTTGTAGAGCCACATCGCTGTTTGATAGCCTTCACTTTTGTCATTATATAAGGCAACCGCACGTTCGCCGATCGCTTGAATATAGTCTGGATCGTCGGTTCCCGTAACAGCCGTAATTGTATTATTAAATCCGACGATATTTTGCCATTGGCCGGGAATTACAAAATCCAGTGCATTCAATGACATGACGGTTAATCCTCCCGTAGGCAACTCGTCTACCAGTTCAAAAATTGCTTTGCTCACAGATAACTCCTGAAGATAATGACAATTACTAATCGACTATTAAAAAAAGTTGTGTTTACTTGAGCTTGGATAATCCGTCTAAGTTAAACTTCTGTAACCAGGCTTTGCGATCGACCGCTGTGAAGGATGGATTGCGAGAAGCTACTTTAACCTGAAACCGATTATTGACCAACACCCCAGTACTTTTGAGTGGTGCTTCATCTAAAAGCGGATAGCTACCGAGCTTGGTTGTACTCTTGTCATATTTTTTTGCCGCAGCCGGGAGGCTACTGGTGTCACTGATTGACAGTACCGCAACATTTATCCCACCTTTATTCAATTTAGCTTCAGCAAAGCCTTTCTTTTCTTGGGAGAATACGCGTGAATAGCCAGCAGCACCTTGCGGAAAGAATTTATTAAATTCACCACCAGCTTCCGCCTTTTTAGCTACTGCGGCTGGAGCATTTCTGCCGGAAGTCTCTTTTTGAGTCTGGGCATATTGAGATGGTGCTTTACTCGAACAAGCTGAGAATAGTAAGGTTGCTGATAATAAGATCGGCAATAGTGCCTTACGCCAATTAGAAACAATCATCGCTGCTTCAATTCCAGAGTTTAACAATTATCATTCTCCCTGATGCGCGGCATGGTTGTGGGGAGGAAACCGATCTTCTTTACATGGGTTATCTCTCAATTGATAGTTAAGAGCTAGATTGTTTGCATATTTGATGTATTCTTTACTCAATTCTCAATTAACTGTTAAATATTAACTATTATGGCAAAGTCTACTTCCGATCCAGTTGGTACCCTAACTGTGGGTAATGTCGTCAGTGCCAGCACTACTTTATACAAGTCCAACTTTAAGCGTTATTTTCAGGTGTCATTGCGGGCAACTGCATGGGGAATAGCGATTGTGTTATCAGCAGTTATCCTCATGTTTGTAGGTGGTGTGCTGTTTGGACTGACTAATTCGCCGCTGGTTGCTGTCCCATTGGGGTTGGGATGGTTTGGGGTTGCTTTATACTGTCTAGCTAGATATACAACAGATCGAGCCGTAGTTTCTCGACTAGCCTATCAAGAATTAATCGATCGACCCGAAACCATTGCCGAAGCTACTCAACAACTGGTGCCGCGTACTTGGGGATTCCTGCGCCTATCTTGGCTGCTAGGATTATGTATGTCGCTGGTCGCCATTGTGGGTTATATCTTATTGCTGATTGCACTTACTGGATTTGTTGCCATTGTTGCGGCACTAAATCTTACTGGACATCCCCTCACGGTTGGTCTGGCTTTGCTGCTTGGGATCGGTTTATTGTGTTTGTTTATCCTGGTGCTAATCCGTTATTATTCTTACTGGTTTGTCGCTGAATTGCCGATGGCTGTCGAATCAACTAATTCTGCCAGTGTGAGTATGCGCCGTAGTCGAGAGTTGAGTAATACTGCCGTGAAGAGATTACAATTAATTATTTTCATTGCTTTTTTAATCACGCTGCCAATTAGTGTGCTGGGCAACTCACCTAGTTTCATCGGTCAATTTATGGCTAGTCCGGTACTTTCGCCGAATAAAGAGACTCAATTAATCGGTAGTACTTTGATGGTAGGTGGATTTTTATTGGGTATGATTAGTGAGTTATTTATCATGCCGTTCTGGCAATCTATCAAAGCGGTGATTTATTACGATCTTCGGAATCGACGGGAAGGTAGCGATCTAGTAATTTAGGAGAGAGGGGAAGGGGGAAAGGGGAAAGGGGAAAATATAAAAAATATGCACTTTTTGAAAAAAGTTCGCTCTCAAACACCTGAGAGTGTTGAATTAGAATTTATTCTAGCTGGCGTGGGTAGTCGCACTCAAGCTCTAGTCGTAGACTACTTGATTTGGAGTTTCGCGCTGATTATTTTGCTAATAATTTGGGCATTTCTGCTAATTCAGGTGACTTGGTTGCAGTCCGAAGCGATTCGGCTGTGGTTTTTTGCGATCCAGTTATTAATTTTATTTGCTGTGTATATTGGCTATTTCGTGGTGTTTGAAACGCTGTGGCATGGTCAAACTCCCGGTAAGCGGTATGCCAAAATTCGGGTAATTTGTGAAGATGGACGCAATGTGGGTTTACAGCAGTCGATTTTACGATCGCTGTTACGCCCAATTGACGATCTTTTTTGTGTGGGGCTATTGCTCATACTGTTTACCGATCGAGAGAAACGACTCGGCGATCTAGTCGCTGGGACGATTGTGATTCAAGAAGGACAAACTACTTCTCATCAACAAATCACTCTTTCCCCTGAAGCTCAAGCCCTGGCAACTAGGCTACTAGAAATCGGTCAAATTGTGGCACTCACTCCTGACGAATTTGCTACTATCCGTAGATATCTCGATCGCTATCCCAACCTGACCTCAGCGGCTAAAGTTCAAGTCAGCGACAGGTTAGCCCAGCGACTATTAGAGATTATCAAATTAGCAGATCGACCGCCAACACTCGATCGACATCTAACAATTGAAGCAGTTTATCTTGCTTATCAGCAGCAGTTTAGAGGGTAGGGAGTTGGGAGTTGCTGTACCACCGTATGGGAGTTGGGAGGCTTTCACTGAGAGTAGCCTCTGCCTTAGCAAAAGTGCGGGAGTTGAGAGAACAAGAAATTTTTTATTTCTTTCCCCTTTCCCCTACCCCCTTAATTCAACTAAAAGTATTGACAATTTTCGATAAGGATGCGATATTGATAGATGTGAGTAAAACACCACTTACTTGCGGGTGTAGCTCAGTGGTAGAGCGCAACCTTGCCAAGGTTGATGTCGCGCGTTCGAATCGCGTCTCCCGCTTATGCAAGCCAATAGTAGAAAATTGTTTAAAGAGTTTCCCAAATCGGGGGACTCTTTTATATCATGATTAAATAACTTCCAGTCGGTTTTCGATCGGCGGCTCTGTCGAGGTGGAGCTTAGTTTCGGGAAGAATCAGTCGCTGCTCGTGCCTCTTACATATCGTGCCACCACACTACCAAAAAATTTATTTAACCCAAGAATACCCCTGTCCATGTCATCGTCAGGGACAACTTCAGCAGATCATCCTGACGGAAGCTTTTGGATGCAATCGCTGCCAAAGAATTTTTGTCATGCAAGCAGATGGTTGTTCGATCGAGGAATTAGCGACGAACCACCTCTATCAACGACGTTACTACTGGAGTGGTACGCGCTGGCAAATTCTCCGACCATTCCCCAGCAGCACTTTTTGGACATTCTTAACCTTCGGTGGATTTTTACTCCCACGGGATGGTTGGGTTCTGTGGCTTCAATGGATGGGAATAATCACCTTACTCTTGCTACTATTCCCGCTCTATCGTAGATTAGCAGCAGCTAGTCCGATCTTCAATGTGGGATTATCGATGGCTGTAGCCACGATCGTCCTTGTTGTCACAACACTCTGGTTATTCAACCAAGGTTAATAGTCTTTTTATGGAAAATGCGAGTGTCAATCCCTCCCTAACCAGCATATTGCAGCAGTCCGTTCAAGCCGCTAGGCAGCTTGCGCTCACTAGTCGCCAGCAGCGAGAACGGGCGGTTTGTTCGATGGCGACAGCGATGCGGGGGGCCTTTCAGGATATTCTCGAAGCCAATACCCTCGACTTGGAGGCTAGTAGGGAACTCGGCATCTCTGATTTGCTCTTAGAATGGTTGAAACTCACCCCCGAACGACTGCAAAGGTATATCGATCTCTTAACTCGTTTGGGCGAGCTAGCATCGACACATGGCAATGTCGATCTCGGTTCCCAGATACACAATTTGCATAGTTATAGCCAGGTTAAACCTCTAGGCACAGTCGCCTTTATTTATGAGGCACTACCGGAATTGGGGGCAATTGCCGCCGGAATGAGTCTGAAGACAGGTAATAGTATTATCTTGCGTGGGGGCACAGAGGCCCAACACAGTAATCTGGCGATCGTCACAGCTCTAAAAATTGGCCTAGAGAAGGCCGATCTGTCACCTAATGCTGTTCAACTCATCGATTCTACGCCAAGCTTGTTATATGAGCTAGTAACCCACACTCAACAGGTAAACTTAGCCATCTCCTATGGGCGACCTAGCCTGATCCATCAGGTCACACAACAGGCGACTGTCCCCATTTTACCAGCCGCGATCGGCAATTGTTATTTGTATTGGGGAGCAAATGGGGATTTGGATCTAGTTCGTCAGGCAATCTGCGATAGTCATGTGGGGGAACCAGATGCAGTGAATGCGATCGAAAAGGTATTGATTCATACCGATCGACAATCCGCTTCTTTGACCCTGCTCTGGAAAAGTTTAAAAGATAAGGGTTTTCAACTACGCGGCGATCGAGAGTTAGTTGCCAGCTATGGCGAATACTTGAAATTAGCCCAAGATGCGGAGTGGCATCAACCATATTTACGCAAAATTGTTGCGTTTAAATCGGTGCAAAATGTGGATGAAGCGATTGCAACGATCGATCGATCCAGTAGCGGACACGCTGACTGTATTATTACAGATTCCTACCTTGAAACTCAACGATTTGTGGCTGGTGTGAATAGTGCTTGCGTATATGTCAATGCCTCACCCCGCTTCTACCGTCACCAACGTGGCAGCGATCGGATCTGGCTGGGAATGTCCAATCATCATTGTTATCTGCGGGGGCCGATCGGTCTAACTGCGCTAATGGCAACCCAGCAAGTCATGATGGGTTGATCCTAATAATACCTATTAACAGCTTGAACAGGTAATAAGAAAAACTTAATACCTGCTATTGTTAATTAATTAACGGTTGCAAAAGTTATAACTAGCGACGCGGACGCGGTGGTGGTGCGCCAGAGCCATCGCGTCCATTTGGTCGATCTCCCGTGGCGGAGCGGCGGGTGGGCACGCTGCGCGGTGGTCGGCTGTCCGATCCGCCATCTGCCGCAGGAGATGGCTTGTCATATCGCTCTGAATTTTCTGATTTAGAGCCAGCATTATTCCCGTAGACATCTAGCACGATCGATTGTCCAACCGCAGATGCAGCGGCTTGGACGACTGTCCGAATTGCCTGGATATTGCGTCCGCCTCGACCGAAAGCACTACCTTGATCGGCGTTATCAACAGCAACACGAATCCAGACACGATGGCGATCGATCGTGTATTCACAATCGACGCTCAAGGCATCAGCAACGATCAAAAACGGTTGGAATAAAAATTTGACTAGTTGCCCATAATCAGGCACATTGGATGGGGTCAGAGAACCTGTCACGCTGATTTTGGTTGTAGTTGTTCGATGACATTCGCTTTTTCTAGAATCCGGCGCACGGTGTCGGTAGGTTGAGCACCTTGTTGGAGTCTTCTGAGGATCGCTTCGGTATCGAGACGCACTTCATCTGTTCGGGGATTGTAGAAGCCTAGTTCTTCCAAGGGGCGACCATCGCGTCTAGAGGTGCTTTGCGCCGCTACTAGGCGGTAGCTAGCTTCCCGCTTTTTACCAAATTTTTTGAGCCGGATCTTAATCATGTTGCCGCAATTTAACTGATAATTTTTCGTGGGTTACAATTTTTACCCACAGCCTTTCAATTATAACATAGGTTTAGCGCATTCAATCTGAATCGATGATGCTTCTATCAATTACTTCGCTATGCCAACCGCTCTAGCAGTGGGATGTCAACATAGCTAAAGCCATAACTATCCCCTTGGAGAATTTGACAGGGCCGATCAGGTTCGCCGAGATCGGATAATACTAGTCGGGCGCGATCAAAATTATGATTTTGGGTATAGTCATTAATCGTGACGATCGTCACAATTCCGGCATCCATCGCTGAAATTAGACCATTAGCCGAATCCTCGAAAGCGAGACAACTGGCGGCTGGCAGGTTCATCTGTGTGAGCACGTATTCATAAATATCCGCTGCGGGTTTCTTTTTGGGGACGATATCTCCTGCCGCAATCACTTCAAACCAATCGGGATCGATATTACCTTCCAATAGCGCGAACACATTCGCTGGGGTGGTAGTAGTAGAAATTGCCAATCGCAGGTTAGCCGCTCTTGCTGCATCAATCAGCCGTTTTACGCCGGGACGCAGGGGAATCCCCCCGCGTTCTAGTAATTGAGCATAATACTGGTTTTTAGCGTTGTGCAGGTCAGCGATGAGTTGGTCATTCATTTGCACATCGGGACGGTAAGTATTGAGATAGAACCGCATCCGCTCCTTCCCACCCGTAACAGCCAACAATTTGCCATATAATTCTACCGACCAGTCCCAATCTAGTCCAGCGTTGGCAAAAGCTTGATTGAAGGCAATCCGATGTCCATCGCGCTCGGTATCGGCTAAAGTTCCATCGACATCGAAGATTAATGCTTGGATTGCGCTCATCTTTATAATCTCCTTATACTCAAACCTTTATCCTAGCAGGAATCTTAGTCGGCGGAACAGCTTATCGCTGTATACACGACAACTGTAATAAGTAATAGATGTTGTTTGAATGGAGAAAAAAAGATTACTATCTACAATTGGGTTAGGTTACAAAAATAGGTGATGGCGAGCGAACTAGAATATGGCTATTTGTATCGCCCAATAGCTGGTGTGTTTGCCAGATAAGGAGATGGCGAGTACTATCATTTATCCCCTCAATTAATGTATTGTTGTAGCTGATTTGCCTTAGATCGAACGATACATCATGCTGCAACTAGTTTCTTCGGGATTGGCAGGAATGTGGTTAGATCTAGCTAGTGTGAATCCACAGCTAGTATCGCCAGCCCAAGTTGCCACTTGGCAAGGATTACCGTGGCTAAATCCACCGAAACCAGTCGAATCAGGGGTGGAGAAGATTGTTGCTGGATATATCCAAACTCTCAAAGCACAAGGCTTAGATCCCAATCAGCAGGCAATCTGGCTGCGGACAGAGAGTACCATGCTGATCGATCGAAATGGTACAACTCCAGTTCCGGCGGCCTCTTTGACCAAGACAGCTACGTCTTTGGCGGCTTTAACTACCTGGGGACTAGATAAACGATTTGATACTTTTTTTAGTGCCAGTGGCAAGATCGCTGACGGTGTATTAGAAGGAGATCTGATCGTTCAAGGGGGCGGCGATCCGCTGTTTGTGTGGGAAGATGCAATTACTTTAGCCCAAAGCTTGAATCAATTGGGCATCAACCGGATTAGTGGCAATCTGATTGTGGTCGGTAACTTCCACATGAACTATAAATCTAATCCTCAACAGGCTGGAGATCTACTCAAACAGGCTCTGACAGGGATCGATCTGCCCCCGGCGTTGCTCGATACTGAATTTAAAGATGTAAACTTGGTCAAACTCCCGACAGTACCTAGAGTAACTAGAAAAAAGTTGCCTCAAGCACCAATCGCTGGCAACGTAATTGTGACGATCGCGCCAACAACTCCCACTTTGCCATTAATTCGGCATCAATCTTTGCCGCTAATTGAAATCGTGCGGCAGATGAATATTTATAGTAATAACGAAATCGCTCAAATCCTTGCAGATAGTGTTGGTGGAGCGGCTAAGGTCATGGAAATCGTGGCGACGAAAGCTAAATTTCCCCCAGCCGAAATTCAACTCATTAACGGTTCCGGCTTAGGCGTGCAAAACCGCCTCTCCCCGCGTGCTGTTTGCCAAATTTTCCGTACCCTACAACAGACATTGCAACCAGCTAATCTGACACTGCCAGACATCTTTCCTGTCGCTGGGGCAGAATATATCGGCACACTCAAAGATCGAAATTTACCTGTGGGGACAACGATTAAAACTGGTACCTTAAATGAGGTTAGTGCATTGGGGGGCGTATTGCCGACCCGCGATCGCGGTTTAGTCTGGTTTGTCATCGTCAACAAAGGTTGGCAAATTGCCCAACTTCGCCAACAGCAGGACACTTTATTACAAGCTCTAGTCAAAGAGTGGGGACAAGTCGCGCCTACACCTCTAGCTGTCACTCGAAATAATCGCGCTCCGGCATACTTCGGCGATCCCGATCGCAATCTGGCGATTGTACCTAAATCTCCCTAACTCCAGTCGATCGATCTAGTGATATCTGGGGCACCATAGGTATAGTTTCAGTAGTGCTATTCCAACCTCTATGTCAGCTATGGCGATCGTAACCGATTTGATTCAGTTATTTCCCGCTCTACCGTTGGAGCTTGGGACTAATTTAGATTTATACTCTACTCTTTCACTCCACGGCTTAACGATCGCGCAATTGATCCCCAATGTCGATATTTTGGGGAATATACAGGCTGGTTGGACAGACTTTCTCCATTCAGGTAAGGCTGGTGCTTCAGTTGTGGGGTTAGTATTAGGATATATGATTCGGGGCATGACGAAATAATTTCGGTTTATCAATCACGATCGAGGTTAACATTGAGTTTCAATCCCGAACTATGTCGGAATGAAAGTGAAGTTGAAAGTAAGCTCATCGTTCAATACTTACTCCCAAAACTTGGCTATACTCCGGATACTTGGCATCAGGAGGTAACATTTGGGAGTATCCGGCTGGACTTTCTTGCTTTTACCCAAAAACTACCTTTTAAATTAGATCCAAAGTCACCACTAGGCTTAGTACTCGAAGCCAAGCATCCACGCAAAAATTTAGACAGTCACGTTCATCAGATCCGACATTATTTAAGTAGTTTAAATATTTGTTATGGTCTATTGACAAATGGAAAAGAGTTAAGAATTTATCAGTATATATTTGGATCGCTTCAGATCGTATTTCGCTGTAAAGGACGAGATATCGATACTAAATTAGCAGATATTATTAAATTAGTTGGACGAGATAGATTACAATCTCAAATATTCTCGATTCAAGCCGAAACTATTAAGGCAGAAGTTCCATCTCCACATGTATCATCTATGAAAACTATTGCCGTCTATCATAATAAGGGTGGAGTCGGAAAAACTACCGTCTCTACTAATCTTGCTGCTGCTTTTAGTAAAAAGGGTTACAAGGTGCTATTAATCGATATCGATGCTCAGGCAAATAGCACCTTCGCGACAGGTTTAGTCAAGTTTGAGTTTGAAGAAGACGATGATTTACGCGATCGAAATGTTTGTAATCTAATTGCTAGTGGTGATAGCGACTTTATTTATGAGATCGTCCGGGAGTCTCAATATTTTAACGATCCAGAAATTGGGGTGATTCCCTCACATATCAATCTGATTGATAAGCAAAGTGAGCTAACAACTATGATGGCAAGTCGAACGCGACTGCTAGGTAAGCTCAAGCGCGTTGAAAGTAGTTACGATCTGGTCATTATCGATACGCCACCTTCGCGCGATATTTATGCTGAAGTTGCCCTAATTGCCGCAGATTACTTGCTGATTCCATCCGATCTTAAACCATTTGCCAATCAAGGTTTACCCACCGTTAAAGATTTTATTAAGAGCATTAATGAAAATCGCGAAACATTTGGTAGACAACCGCTCGAATTATTGGGTGTATTGGCATCTAAAATCTCGACAAATGCTCGGTATTTACAATATACCTTTCCCAAACAACGCGAGGTAATTGAACGGCGATACGCAATGCCATTAATGGAATCAGTGATTTACGATCGCGCGGCATTATCAGAATCATTCAATAAAACTATTGATGTTGGTGAACTGGAGTATCCCGATCCAAAGTCAATTTTTAAATATGCGGATGAAATTAAAACCGTAGCCCAAACCTCGGCAATGGAATTTGAAGTGTTAGCGGATGAAGTTTTAACTAAGATCGGCTTGAGGTAATTTATCGATCGAGATTGGGAAAAAATTATGATTAAGTGTTTTTTTGCGGACATCAAAAGTATTAGCTCAGATATACCTAGATCTGCATTCGATCGATCAAAGATAGAACATTTAGCTGATGTGATTTTAGCAACTGATGGATTAATTCGTCCATTAATTTTAAAACAAACTGGCTTAGAGCAATATACGGTGATTGAAGGCAACCTAGAATATTATGCAGCAGTAAGAGCGAAGGAAAAAGATTCACGTCGAGCAGAAATGGTCAATGCTTTTATCATCCCCGATAACCATCAACAATTTGCGATCGAACAACTCACATTACTATCAGGAACTTCGGCTAATGTTCTGCCTAATTCGACAAATATTACTCTCTTGATCGAGCAGTTAACATCAATTATCACTCAACAGTTACAGCCATTGCAGCAACAACTGAGTAATGTTGCTGCGGAACTGGTCGAGCACAAAAATATTTTAAAATCCTTTGGCTCTAGGCAGCTACATTCTATCGATCTTCAACCTCAAACAGTAAATGTCGATCTTAATACATTAGTAAAGCCCGAACAGATGAGCGATTCGCCAGCGGTGACGCTACACGATCGACAGCCAATAGATGTAATACTCAGCAAGGAACCAGCAGATCGATTAATAGAATCAAAATCAAAATCAAAATCGACAACGAATAAAAAGTTAACTGAGAAATCTAAATCCACGAAGACAACAGCAAAAGTAGCCAAATCTAGTAAGATAGAACCAGTCGAGCAACCATTAGAGCCAAAAATAGTAGAAATAGCGACACCAGCCATAACTAAATCGATAACTACTAAAAAGGCTAAATCGACAACTAAACCCAGATTAGTATTAGATCCATCGATCGATCCAATCAAAGCAGCAAATACACTCGATCTCATCAACACACTCAGCGAAGCAGATCTCTTAGTCAAAATGCAGAAATCTGGGGTTCCTGCTGGTGGGATAAAACTGGTGAGTTCGATCATCAACAAGCGCAATCTTCAACCAGAACAAAAATTTGATAGCTGGGAAATAGCGATGTCAGAAGTAGCTGGTTTAAAATCGGCGACAGCGGCAACTATTATCAGCAAACTCAAGTGAAACTATCACTATCGTCGGTGTTGGTTTAAGAGAATGTTTGGAAAGGATAGGTTGTTACTCCTAGATCCGATGAATCCCCCTAACCTGTAAAATTTTGGGTAACGAAAATCCGGCATCTGCACGCAAAATTATCCACCCATTTGGAAATGCGCGTTACTGCTTTAACGAAGCCATATCAATCACAAAGCGGTATTTAACATCATTCTTCACCAATCGCTCGTAAGCTTCATTGATGTTCTGGATCTGGATCAGTTCGATCTCGGCAGTAATGTTATGCTTGCCGCAGAAGTCCAGCATCTCCTGAGTTTCTTTGATGCCGCCAATTAGGGAGCCGCTGAGACTACGCCGTCCAAAGATTAAACTACCCACGTTTAGAGACAGGGGTTCGGCTGGTATTCCAACTTGGGTAAGATTGCCATCGCGCCCCAACAGCACGAGATAGGCATTGATGTCGTGTTGGGCAGATACAGTATCGAGGATGAAATGGAAACTATTCAGATGTTTCTTCATCTCATCCGCATCCTTGGAATTGACGACTTCATTGGCTCCTAATCGCAAAGCATCTTCAACTTTGCTCTGGGATGTGGTAAAGACGACAACGTGTGCGCCGAAAGCCTTTGCCAATTTCACCCCCATGTGCCCCAATCCACCGAGTCCCACGATGCCGACTTTCTGACCTTTTGTGACATTATTGTGACGCAAGGGGGAGTAAGTGGTGATTCCTGCGCACAACAGCGGAGCAGCGGCAGCAAGATCTAAATGCTTCGGAATTTTTAGCACAAACGCCTTATCCACGACGATACTATCGGAGTAGCCACCCAAAGTCATGCCACCCAGGTGCTTGTCGGGGGAATTAAAAGTCCAGGTTGTATCTGCGCAGAACTGTTCTAGATCTTCCTTACAGTTGGCACAAGTGAGGCAGGAATCCACCATACAACCAACCCCAACGGTGTCGCCTTTCTTGAATTTGTTGACCTCTTTACCAACTTTCACGACACGCCCGATGATTTCATGACCTGGGACGCAAGGATAGGTGGTATTCTGCCATTCATTGCTGACGGTATGTAGGTCTGAGTGACACACCCCGCAATAGAGAATTTCGATCTGCACGTCGTGTTTGCCGACATCGCGACGTTGAATGTCAAGGTGTGCGAGGGGTGTTGTGGCGTTTTGAGCAGCGTAGGCATTGGCTTTCATCGATTGTGCTCCTAAATTATCTGTATAAGTAACACTCAGTTAAGTGCATCGGATCGAAGTCTTCAACTGCACTTGCAGTGACTGATTTGTGGGTACTAGAAGAGTTAGTTCTCAGAAGTGACCAGCAAACTGAGCTGTTCTAGTAAATTTGTGGCGGCTGGCGCAGAAGATGCGGGATTTTGCCCGGTAATCAGTAGACCATCTTTCACTACATGGGGCTGCCAGTCAGCAGCCTTGGTATAGTTTCCGCCATTGGTGCGGAGCATATCCTCGACCAGAAACGGGACAATCTCGGTCAGTCCAGCGGCCTGCTCTTCAGTATTGGTGAAGCCTGTGACTGCTTTACCCTGCACCACAGGATTGCCGTTAGCTGTCTTCACCCGGCTTAGTACCCCCGGTGCGTGGCAAACTAAGGCGACTGGTTTACCCGCTGCCAGCGTGGCTTCAATTAAAGCGATCGAGGCTGGGTCTTCAGCCAAGTCCCAGAGCGGGCCATGTCCGCCAGGATAAAATACCGCATCAAAATCGCTAGCAGCAACCTCGGCTAATTTAAGTGTGTGCGCCAGTGCGGATTGGGCGGCAGAATCTGCCTTAAATCTTTCGGTGTCTCTAGTCTGGGTCTCTGGGGTATCGCTCTTGGGGTCGAGCGGTGGCTGACCACCTAGCGGTGAAACTAGGGTAATAGTTGCACCTGCGTCTTGAAATGTATAGTAGGGAGCGGCAAATTCTTCGAGCCAGAACCCAGTTTTTTTGCCCGTATTGCCGAGCTGGTCGTGTGAGGTTAGTACCATTAATATTTTCATCTTGACTTCTTAAATTTTTTG
>JANPJH010000069.1:0-5548 GCA_031425415.1 Chamaesiphon sp. VAR_61_metabat_425
GACAACTGCCCATACCGTCATCGTTATCAACACCGCAATCACCGTGATAAAGTGCAGCGGCATGATAAAAACGATCGCGATCAAAAACAGTGATTGAACAACAGCTTCAGGCGGATCGAAAGCGAAAGATGTCCACGGAGTGGGATCGATCGAATGATGGTGTCCTTGATGAAACCACCGAAATAATTTGGGATGGTGAAACAGCCGATGGACAAAGTAAAAATAGGTATCCTGAAGCACTAACACCAGTCCATAGCTCACCCCTAAATACCACAGTCCATAAGAGTGGACATCAGCATATAAGCGGGTGATACCAGCATCATAGCCAGAAACGATCGCCGCAGCACAAAGCGCGAAAATTACCGCAGAGCAGCTCGACAGTTGAATATCTTGACGAATCGCCGCCCCCGACGGTGCAGCGAACCGCGCGGTTCGCTGGGACAAGAAATCGCCCCCTGCCGAGTAGAAGAATAAATGTAAACCCCCAGCGATCGCAAAGTATCGCGCTAGGATAATCCCTAGAAAGGCTAATCCATAGAACGCAAATCTATTCCACTCATATAAATCATCGATTAATGGCATTTGTTTCGAGCTTAACTGGCTGTGCGGATAGGGTATTTAGTACCATTAGGCACCGTTGCGGGGCGAGAGACAGCACCTCTGGCAAGAGCGGGAGTCAAGTGTGTCACGGAATTAGCACTGCCAGAGTTGGTACGTTGTCTGGTGACGATCGATTTGGGGTCGAGTAAGGATTGCGCCAGCAGACGGCGGTAAAGGTCACTGAGTTGCACGGCAACCCCACCCCAACTAAAATTCTCCTGTACCCTGGTGGTGGCTCGATCTCGGAGTTCATTCGCCCAGATGTCATCGGTCAGAATCCGCCGGATTGCCGTTGCAAAGCCTTGCACATCTTGGGCTGGTACCAATAATCCAGTCTCTTCGGGGATCACCGTGAATTTTAGTCCTCCGACAGCGGCGGCAACTACTGGCGTACCACAAGCCATAGCTTCGATCGCCACTAGTCCAAACGGTTCGTAGTGGCTGGGAATGACACAGACATCAGCGGCAGTATAATACAGCGGCAATCGATCGTGCCCCACCATGCCCACAAATTGAGTGATAGAGGTTAAGCCTAAACTATCCACAATTGCTTCGATCCGTTGTCGTTCATTGCCGTCAGCTTCTTGGGGGTCGCTACCGCCAACGATCACCAGCCGGAGATTTTGCTCGGCGATCTGGTCACGCTCTAACTGAGCGCGTAACTCAGCACAGGCTCGAACGAGCGTTTCAATGCCTTTCCGGGGATCGAATCGCCCTACATACAAGACTACTCGATCTTTGGGACTCATGCCCAATTGTTGACGCGCTTCGGCTGGGGAAGTTGGGTGGAAATTTTGGACATCTGTGCCACAGGGGATGATTTCCACCTTGCCAATCCGCGATACTAATTGCCGCAAATCTTCGACCTCTTGAGGACTAGTGGCAACCACACAATGGGACTGTTCTAAGATCTGACATTCGACCGCTAATCGAGTCTGGGCGATCTCTGGGATCTGATTCACCGCTGCATATTTCACTGCCCCAAGCGAATGGTAAGTGTGAATTAATTGGACATTTTGCTGTTGCTTGAGTTGCAATCCCACCCAGCCAGACATCCAATAGTGGGTATGCACCAGCGGATAATTAGTCCCCTCTTGTTGTTGAAACTTCTGAAATGCTGCGACGAATTCGGGCATATATTCAAATAATCGATCGCGTGGAATATAAGTTTCCGGCCCAGCGACGAGGCGAATTGTCCGACAGTAAGGATTGTGCTGGACGATAGTTAGATCGGTTGGATTACTCTTGCGGGTAAACATATCCACTTGCCAACCCAGCTTTGCTAATGCTTCGCCAACTTGACGAACGTAAACATTTTGCCCTCCAGCGGCATCTTTACCAATTTCTGCGGCTGGATCGCCGTGTTCGGAAATTAGGGCGATTGCTTGACGGGTCGGAATTTTAGTGCAGGCAGTGGCAAAGGGCTGATGTGGTTGCTTGACAAGATGTGGCGTAACTGCTTGGGTTTGGTTAGACATATTTCTATGGGTTATTGCTTAGGTTTGACCGACGATCTAATGCAGCATGGTTAGCCGATCGTCGCGGAAACTTTTGGTACTAGCGAGATGTCCATTGGTGACAAATCTGGGGGCAATTAGCTCGTGGTACACAGCTTCATAACCTGAGACCATTCGATCGACCCCAAAGTGTTGAGAGACATAATCTCGCGTCCCACGTCGGGAGATTGAGGCAATGTTACCGACTGCGGCAATACATTCCTCGATATTATTGGCAATAAATCCGCTTCTGCCATGAGCGATCACTTCGGGCACCGAGCCTAAATTCATGGCGATGGCGGGGGTACCCGCCGCCATTGATTCCACCATGACTAGTCCAAACGGTTCGCGCCAAGTGATCGGAAATAATGTTGCGATCGCTCTGCCCATTAGGTTATTTTTCATCGGATGATCTGCTTCACCCAAAAATTGAATGAACTCACCATCAATCTGCGGTTTAACTTGACGATCGAAAAATTCTCGATCGACAGGATCGATTTTGCCCGCCATCTTCAGAGGAATTCCAGTCGCTTTAGCAATTTCGATCGCGTGGTGAGGGCCTTTCTCTGGCGACATCCGCCCTAAAAAGGCAAGATAGGCTGGGGCATCGGGTTCGGGGAAAAATTTATGACTACTAACATCAATGCTGTTATACACCGTTGCCACGCAATTTAAGTCTAATTGGGGTTCCCGTTGCGACTCCGAAATACTAATATATGGTTGGGTTTTAGCATAGGTAAACATTTTTGCATTATCAGGCGTGAAAATCCCATGCAGTGTATGTACTGTCGGTGTTTTACTCAACATCGCGTAGGGCAGCGCAGCACAACCCATGTGAGAGTGAATCAGGTCGAATTCGGCTGCTCGTTCGTAAACTTTTACCAATTGCAGCAGCTCATAAATTCCACATTCCTTCACCTGTGGATCTAGTCGTAATGCTTGAGGATGAACTGATTCTAATTTCGCTAAAGTGATGGAATCGCCCGATGCAAATAAAGTCACTTCATGTCCGCGTCTGACTAATTCATCGGTGAGCAAACCAACTACTAGCTCGATTCCCCCATAAGCTGGTGGGGGAACTCGCTCCCACAATGGTGCAATTTGGGCAATTCGCATCGGAGTTCTCCTGAATAATCTAGGATTAAAAAAAATATCTGAGTATTACCAACGTTTTTGGTTATTTATGCTGATGTAAGTATCAAACCAAAAATCACGGCTGAGTACATCACCCTAAAGCATGATTGTGGCGAGATCGTCGGTAAGCTATTCGGATGATGGGACAACCCAGATATTTTTGAGTGGCAATAAAGCTGTCTTTAGGGACTGACGCTGATATCACAGCACAATTCCCCATCTACACTAGACTAGATTGATGTTTTAACTGTTCACTTTGGTAGATCTACTGAAAATCATAATCTTTCCATAGAGTGATGCTATCGATCGTAAATTAATAGAGGATGTGAATTGTAGTTAGTTTTACATTTCAAGGTCAAAACATGAAAGTACCTTCTCCTCAATCTTCTGAATTAAATCCACCTGATAATATTACTCCATCGATCCAAACAACTATTAATGGCATCTTAATCCTGCTGCCGCTATCTTTGTTGATTGTTGGGATATATAGTGGCGCGATCGACATCTAAATTTTCCTTAGCTTTGATGAAAATAATGCTTGACACCTCAATCGATACTGGAGACTAAAGCATTATCAAAAAATAAATACAACCATAATTAATTGGTAAAATATATGTTTGGAAACATTGAAGAAATGCTTGACCTCAGCACACAAGCAATGTACATGCTGAAAACACCTGTGGTACTAAAACCCACAATTATCGAGATACCTAATCTTTTCTCTAGTTCCCAGTTCTTCGTCGCACTAGGTTCGGGATTATTAATTGCATTTGCCTTTCAATTCTTATTGACAAATCTTTCTGTTGCACTGGTGGCAACTCCAGGTGTGGTTCCAGACACTGATAATGAATCAGATGGCATTGGCGATACAATTCGCGGTATCGAAACTAAGGTCGGTATGTTTGCGTTGCTGACAGTGACAATTGCCTTATCGATCGCCACCTTCTTGGCGATTAAACTGAGTATGGTGACAAATACTACTCTCGGTGCGATCGTCGGTGTAACAATTTGGTCTGCTTACTTTTCACTAATTGTCTGGTTGGGTTCGAGTGCAGTCGGCTCTGTCGTAGGATCTTTGATTAGTACGGCAACCTCTGGCTTACAGGGACTCATGGGTACTGCAACAGCCGCAATTGGCGCGAATGTGGCTAAAAATCAAGTAGTTTCAACGGCTGAAGATATCACTGCGGCGGTACGGCGAGAATTAACGGCTGGATTTGATCCCGAAGGTATTCAAAAAACGCTCCAAAGTTCGATCGGTAAATTAGAATTACCAAAGCTAGATCTCGACAAAATTGGTAGCCAACTTGAGAAGCTATTGAAAGAATCGGATCTCAAGGATATTGCCGACAGTGGCTTACTCAAAAATGTTAATCGTCAAACCTTTGTCGATCTAGTGAGTAGTCGAACAGATTTTTCTAAACAAGATGTGAATAAAGTTGCCGAGCAATTAGAGAAAGCTTGGCAGAAATATACTAATTCTGGCAAAATTGAGGATGCCCAAAGTCAATTAGCAAATCTCCTCAAGTCGATCGATCCTAAAGATCTTGGTTCTACTGACGTAACTAGTCAATTAGATAAACTTGTCAAGCAAGTTTCCAGTCAAGTCTCTACCGAAGGTAGTTTAACCAATCGCGCAATCCAATTGGGCTTCACAGCACTATTAGGCAAGGTGTTGCAAAATACCGACATTTCGGACTTAAATGTTGAAAAGATTTCTGGTCAACTGCAACACCTCAAAGATGGCTTGCAAGGTACCGCCAATAAGGTCGGCTACCAGATTTCTGGTACCAAGGATAAACAGTTTAGCGTAGTTAAAGACAATTTTACAGGCTGGAAAGGAAAACTGGGCCAAGTAGATGATGTTACCGTGTTGGGATTCAGGATATAAAAGCTAAAGAGCATATTTAAAACAAGTCTAAATAAGGTTTTTTTGCCTTAATACTACAAATGAATGACTTGAGAGCAAAATCGATTATTTTAAAATGAAAAACATTTAGCCTAAAACTTGATTCTAAACGTTTTGCTTAATACCTTTGACACACAATTTCAAGTATTTATTTTATACCATTATGAGTAAAAAAACAGGATTTTTATCTTCCTCTATCGGGAAAAAATTTTTAATGGGACTAACCGGCTTATTCCTTATTTCATTTTTAGTAATACACGTAAGTTTAAACAGCTTTATTTTCTTTAACGATGGTGGCGTAAGTTTTAATGCGGGCGCCGATTTTATGGCACACAATCCGGTTGTAAGAATATTGGAAATTGGTTTGTTCGCAGGCTTGTTGTTACACATTTTCCAGGCATTACTTTTA
>JANPJH010000070.1:0-9337 GCA_031425415.1 Chamaesiphon sp. VAR_61_metabat_425
GTATTTAATTCTAACACCGCTTGGAGTTTGCTACCCTGTTTGCTAAATTGTTCTTGGACTAATCGCTGCATTCCATACCCATCCTTAAATACTACCTGTGGATATTTAACTAATTCGCTCCAGGGGATTTGGACATGGTGGCTGAGGGGATGTTGTGCAGACATCAGAATCTCGATTGGTTCTTCATAGAGATTAGAAACCACCATATCGGGGCTAGCTGTAAACAGCCGATTATCCATGACAATTGCAATATCGACTAACCCATCTTTGAGAACTTTCAAAGCGCGATCGCTTCCCAATGCAGTTACTCTCAATTGGACTTGGGGATGCTGACAACAAAACTGTTGCAGGATCGGCGGCAAAAAGTGGGCACAGACGGAATGAATCGCGGCGACACAAAGTTCCGGTTGCTTACCGGAGAGCAGATCGCCGATTGCTTGATTAGCTTGTTGCCACTCATAGCAAATCTTGCGAGCGTGGGGAAACAAGCACTCGCCGCCAATTGTTAAGGTAGCTTGATGGTAGCGATGGAATAGGGGAATTCCTAAATCTGCTTCCAATGCCTGGATTTGCCGGCTAATTGTCGATTGGGTACAACCACAGGTGCGAGCAGCCTGTTGAAAACTGCCAGTTTCGGCGATCGCCAGAAAGGCTTGCAACTGTTCGATCCGCATACTTGACTGATTCGGCTAATGTTTCGGGATTGATTCGTAGATGGCGGGGACGATTTTCCGCGATTAGCGCAGTGACCGATCCTCAATTATCTTCCGACACTGGGGGAGATTTAGTCTCTCAATATGTATTACTATAAATCTGCCAGTAAGCCGTTGAGGAACAGTATAGTCTTAAATTGAATCGAAGTAACTGTACAAGTTGAGTATCCGAAATTCTATTTAAGTAGATTTAAAAAGCAAGAGGTGAAAATTAATTTTCACCTCTTTTTTTGATTAAATTAATATGCCAACTCATTTTGGTTAGACGCTCGATCTAATGTCATCAGCATGATGGTTACTGTGCGACTACTTTAACGGTAGTACCTACTTTAATTAATGGAAATAAGGCTTTGACATCGCGATTGTGCATCCGCACACAGCCATGAGAGATAGCTTTACCAATTGAGTTGACATCAGGAGTCCCATGAAAACCGATCATATCTTTTCCATCAGTCCAGAATCCGATCCAGCGTTCGCCGAGGGGATTTTTTGGACCTGGTTTGATCTTTGTTTTGCCATCTTTAAAGCTAGTCCAGCCGGGATTTTCGATTTTTTCCATCACGTACCACTCGCCAACTGGAGTTTCCCAGCCTTTTTTACCGATCGCGACAGGATACTTAGTCAGAACTTTATCGCCTTTGTAAACGTAAACGTGCTTTTCTTTAAGATTGAGAACCAGATTGACTGTCTCCATCACTGGTGGAGAATTAGTGCTCACAGCCGATGCTGGTTGTTTCTGAGGGCTAGCAGTTGTGGGTTTAGGGCCAGTTATGGTGTTTGTGGCGGTGTGACTACTACTAGTTGTTGGTTTAGTCCCGGTTGCTGTATTTGCTGAGGTCTGCAATTCATTACTGGGCTTTGCCTTGGTGGCTGGCTCACTCACGCTGCCTGTAGTGATTGCCGATTTTGCCGGATTTTGAATGCTCGGCTGGGTTGGTGTTAATGATGTTAACGATGGTGAAAGGTTTTGACCAGGTACAGAGGTAGTCTGTGCGTGGAGCTGAGTCGGACCGATCGCCAGGAGCGTGGCAACGATTAAACCAGACCTGAGCAGAAAAGGATTGGAATGTTGAAACATGGTTAAACTCTGTTTACTCTAAAAGTTTGGACTGTTTTCTAACAATAAACACTGATATGGTACCCAATATATTTTACAATCTTCGCAACAACCGTCCGGACAGTTTTTCAACAAGCGGCTAAAAAATCTAGATTTTCGTGCGTTGTTGGACTAGATAACAGTGCTAAAACCCAGTTCTGGCACCCATAATGTAACATTCTCTGGGTTATTCCACAAGTTGCTAGCTCAAATTGCCACTACTAAGCGGCACGAGTTGGTGTATCAACTCCCATACGGTGTTATGGCAACTCCCTTAGATTACTGAACGTGAATTGTCGCTATATTTGCCAATGCGCTAAGCACATCCGAACACCGATCTGGAGTTCTGAAGCCAGATCTGGGCGACTAGCTAGTTCAATGATTTGCGGTGGGACGGTGGGGGAAAGTTTAGAGATCGCCGCGATCGTGTAAAATTTGACTCGATCGTCTGGATCGCCCAACATGGCTACTAAATCGGAGACAGTTTGAGGATTACCCAAGTTCCCTAAAGCTGCGACAAGTTCTTGTTTGAGTGTCGCTGACTGTTGAGCATTCTCAGTATTTAGATAAGCGATGAGTAATTGACTAGCATAGACTCGCTCATGTTCTGTCTTACTAATGCTGGCGATAATTTCCCTGGCTAAATCTGTCGGGGCAGTGGTCAGCACCTCGCCTAGACAGGCAATTGCCGACTCTGTCCCAATCCAGCCCAAAGCCAGGATTGCCTGAGCACGCAAGGTTTCTGGCGTGTTTGGCGCGATCGCTACTTGCCGTAAGATTTCCACCACGCGCGGATCTGGCAGTCGGGCCAAACCCAGTGCAGTTGCTTCACACACAGCTAAATTGAGGTCAAAGAGTAATGGTCGAAGACATTGAACTAGATTTAATTCGGCGGCTAGCTCACTCCGCAAGCACAAGCCAACTACGGCTGCCTTCCGAACGCTAGCTGTTGCATCTGTTAGTTTTGCCAGCAAGATTGGTGGAATTCGAGGATCGTGAAAACTGCTCAGAGCTTCAATCGCGATCGTCCGAATCTGGTCATCGGGATCGCTAGCCGCACTGAGTAATGGTTCGATCGTGTGTGAGTGCCGAATTTGAGCTAGAGCAGCGATCGCCAAGACTCGATGTTTTGGGACAACGACTCCACCAACAGGCGGCTTGAGCAGATCTGCTAAAGTAGCGATCGCGGTAGTACCGATTTTTGCCAGCGCGCTAGTCGCGATCGTGACTAATTCCGGATCTTCATTTTGTTTGACTAACTCCACTAAGGCTGTGATGACCTGGGGTCGATCGAATTCCCCCAAAATTCGCGCTACAAACCACCGATCCTCTAAATCTAAGCTAAGGTCATTTATGCTATCTAACAGCGGCTCAATGGCGATTTCACCTAGTTTGGGGATGATTTTGGCAATTTCCCACTGTTCTTCAAAGTCACCCTGTAATAATACCTGTAAAGCTAGATCCAGAGCTTCCGCTCGTAATGCTTGTAGTTTGTTAGGGGGCGAGGCGCAAGTTGCCGAGCCAATTGGTAAACTTTGGAGACAGTCAATTACTACTGACCATTTCCCGCTTTGGGCTGCGGCGTTCGCTGCTTGAAGCTCATTCATAGGGATTGCTAACCTTTTTTAATCCAAACAGATAGCAGCACTAGCAACCACTCGATCGCGTAAAATACTCCCACAACTTGAGTTTCTGTCCAACCGCTCAGCTCCAGATGATGATGAAAGGGAGCCATTTTAAGTAGACGTTTACCTTTACCTTCGGCATCTTTAGTCGCTTTGTAATAACCAACTTGGGCAATGACCGAAATCGATTCAAGCAAGAAAATGCCGCTTAAAATTAACAATGCCCACAAATTATCGGTAATAATCCCTACCGCGCCCAAGGCACCACCCAAGGCAAGCGATCCGGTGTCGCCCATAAATACTCTAGCTTTATTCCGGTTATGGACGACAAAGCCCAGATAACTACCACTTAAGCAGATGCAGAGAATGGCTAAATTAGGCTCTGTAGTGCGAATTGTCGCGGCCAATCCCAATAAGGCGATCGCCCCTGTACCCCCAGCCAATCCATCTACACCATCGGTAAGATTTGTAGCATTACTTTCTGCCAGTAAAACAAACACCGCCAGTGCCCAAAATAAAATCCCCAGGGACAGAATCAAATTAAACGGTAAATGAATGCTGGTAATATCTCGATTACTCCGACTGTAAAACACCCACCCACAGAATGCTGCGGCGATCGCTAGCTGTAAGACTAGTTTACCTCTAGGTTTTAATCCTTCATTTTTGCGGTTACTCAAACTTTTCCAGTCATCGACACCACCGATCGCGAAGTAACCTAAACTTACTAACGCTACGGCGATCGCATCAAGATTAAATTGCGACCATAGTACCCCCACAATTGCCCCGATCGGTACGACAAATACCCCGCCCATTGTCGGGGTTCCAGCTTTTTGTAAATGTGCTTGGGGACCATCTTCGCGGATGAATTGCCCCATTTTTAACTGTTTGAGTAGGGGAATCGCCCAATAGCCAACCATAGCCACCAGCGCGGTAGAGACCCAAAATGGCAACAGTAGCGCGGTAGATCCACCCTTACTACCTTGCAAATCCAGCCAGATAACTGCTCCACTGAGTGAAATTCCTAAGAAAATGAGTAACCCAGTTCCCGTCGGATTAATTCCTCGCGAAGATACCGATTTGCTCTCCATTTATTTCCTCCAAGCCAATTTCATCACTCAATCCTCACTTGATTCTGGGGGTAAAACTTACCACCGCAATTGTATGTGAAGATGCGATCGATCGGATCTAGGGGAATAACACTTTTGCGGCAACTGGCTTGCTAGTTAACTAACAGCCTTCGGTTAGCTAGCTAGAAAGGCTCGATCTACCTAGATTTCCTCAGCATCGTCAGAATCGTCACTATCATCTTCTTCCTGATAGCTATTGTCATCTTCAAATAGTTCTTCTTCCAAATTGGGCTGGTCGATGGCAGAAATTGCTGGATCTCGCTCATCCCGATCGATCAGTCTACCTTGAGCTTCGAGCCACTCTAAAATTGAAGTATCTCGTTGGACGGCGATCACTGGTGCCGGCTCATAGCGTGGCTGTTGTTTTACGGCTGGATTGTTAAACGTATCAGGCATAGTAATTTGATCGGCTCCAATTTCTCATAGTCTATCATTTTAGGGGATAGGGGATAGCGATTTGCGTAACTCCTGTCGGAGTGGATGAAATCACGCCGTAGGCGAAAACGTGTCGTTAGACGGTCTTCGCCTACGGCGTGCGTTTCCCCAAGCAAGCAAATCAAGACGGTGGATCGTAAACAGTGATTGGAGCAAATATTGATTTATGCCTAAAGCCAGACTACTAGCCGCGATCGCTGGAAAGAATCGGGGTATTCTCGCCACCAATATCGATCGGTCGGCAATTCTAGCCGCAATTACCGAATTAGAGTCCCATAACCCCCACCCGCGACCATTGGCAACTGAGATCGATCTGTTGGCCGGTAACTGGCGACTGCTATACACTAGCAGTCAGAGTTTGCTAGGAATTGATAAATTTCCACTTGTCAATCTCGGTAATATTTATCAATGTATCCGACCGACAACTGGGGCGATTTATAATATTGCCGAAGTGAATAGTTTACTTCCGGGCTTGAATGGCTTAGTGACGATCGTTGCTGCTTTTACGCCAATTAGTGATGTTCGGGTCAATGTCCAGTTTAACCGCTCTTTGGTTAGCTTCCAGGGTTTAATGGGCTACTCAGATCCCGATCTATTAATCGCCGCAATTGAAAGCGGTCAAAAATTTACGGCGATCGATCTAAAAATCGATCGTGGCGACAAAGAACCCGCTTGGCTAGAAGTCACCTATCTCGACGATACCCTCCGCATTGGCAGGGGTAACGAAGGTAATGTTTTTGTCTTAACCAAAGACCCAATCTAACTCCTAAAGCCTAACCCCTAATCCCATGCTCCGACTTTCTCAACGACATCTCAAGATCTTATCCACTTGTCCGCGTCAATTCGAGCATATTTATTTTGATCGATTGACACAGCCCATTTCTCCAGTTCAACAGGTTAAAACTCAGTTGGGCAGTGACTTTCACCTTTTGATGCAGCAGCGAGAATTGGGACTGCCGATCGAGCCGATTTTAGCACGTTCGCCGCAGCTCGATGGCTGGATCGAAGCAATTGTCACCACCGCACCCGAACTATTTCAGACCGATCCGCAAACATGGCGGGAAAGCGAACATGTGCGGACGTTAGCCATTGATGATTATCTATTTACGGTTATTTACGATCTGTTGATTCTCCAACCCGATCGAGCAGAGATCATTGATTGGAAAACTTACCCATTACCCAGATACAAAAAAGATCTTGATCGCGAGTGGCAAACCAGGCTGTATCTGTATGTCCTCGCCGAGACCAGCGCGTATTTACCCAAACAAATTAATTTCACCTACTGGTTTATCCAATCGACCCCACGACCAAAATCGGTACGGATTAGCTATACTCTTAGTCAGCATCGTCAAACCCATACAGAACTGCTCGAATTATTGAGTAAACTAACTAACTGGTTAGATGACTATCATGCTAAAGGGGAACCTTTTCCCCAAATAGATGCGTCTACAGGTTCGTGCCAATACTGTAGTTTTGCCCCGCGCTGCGATCGCGAACAGCAACATGACTCCACGCCATCTGCGTCGATCGTGACTCAGAGTTTACTCCAACAGATTAATCCAGTCCCAATTTAACCAAGTCAGTGACAATTTCGATAACTGTGAATTAAAATTAGATATCAATAGTTCAGTTCTTACAAGCAAAAAGTTAATATTTGCAAACTCTAACCCCAAATTTAACTTAACTTAAGTTATGACATATTGATATCCATCGCATCTCGCCTGTCATTGGCGTAGCCTCTCTGCGCAGGCAGACACTTCGTGAACGGAACGAGAATCGCCAGCGGTGGCACTTTCGTCAATCCGGAGCTTTGCTTACAGCAGTCGCTAATAAGTCGCCATCGGGCCAGATAAACCTTCAAGGAACGCCAAAATTGTCAATATGATGCAATCCTCCACGTCTCGATCTGCTTGGCACCGGAAACTAGTTTGGCGCGGGGCGACCTTCACTAGTGCTTTGTTCGCAACGTTGGTACCAATGTCCTCTTCCGTCCTGGCGGCGTTTAAAGACAGCCCTAAGGCAATCGTGGATGAGGCTTGGCAAATTGTCAACCGTGAGTATGTAGATGGTACATTTAATCGGTTAGACTGGCAAAAAACTAGAACAGAATTGCTCAAGCGTAACTACAGCAATCGACTGGAAGCACATGCGGCTATTCGTTCGACGCTCAAAAAATTGGGCGATCCTTACACTCGGTTTATGGACCCGCAACAGTTCCAGTCCCTAAATAATCAAACTAGCGGAGAAATGTCCGGTGTTGGCATTAAGCTCGAAGCTAACCGCCGCACCCAGCAGCTAATTGTCGCTGAAGCGATCGAAAATTCCCCGGCATCCAAAGCGGGGATTAAAGCCGGGGATATCATTGTCGAGATCGATGGTAAGTCTACCAAGAATATGAACGTCGAGGATGCGATTACGCTAATTCGTGGCGAGATTGGTAAGTCGATTACCCTCAAAATTGCTCGTGGGGGGATGAGTCCGTTTGACATTCCGCTGACTCGCGCTCAAATCGAAGTATCTTCGGTTTTCTCAACTGTTAAACAAGAAGGTAAGCTCAAAGTTGGCTACATCCGACTCTCAGAATTTAGCTCTCGTTCTTCCACTCAAATGGAAAAGGCGATCAAAGAGCTAAATGGCAAGCAAGTCAATGCTTACGTGCTCGACATGCGCGGCAATCCTGGCGGCTTACTCCAAGCCAGTGTCGAAATTGCCCGGATGTGGATGGATAATGGTGTCATCGTCAAAACAATCGATCGCAAGGGTGGGAATGAAGATTTTCGCGCAGTTCAGGGCGCGCTGACCCAATTACCCCTGGCTGTTTTAGTCGATGGTAACTCGGCTAGTGCTAGTGAGATTTTAGCCGGCGCGCTCAAAGATAACCGCCGCGCTCAAGTTGTTGGCTCCCAAACCTTTGGCAAGGCGTTGGTGCAATCCGTCCACTCGCTCTCTGATGGTTCGGGAATGGCTGTGACAGTCGCGCACTATTACACACCCAATGGCACCGATATCGGACATAAAGGGGTGACTCCGGATGTCAAGGTAGATCTCAACTTCGCCGAGCAACAAAACCTAGCTGAGTCACCAGATTTGCTGGGTAGTCCTAAAGATCCTCAATACATCCAAGCAATCTCGGTATTGCAGAAAAACCCTAGTTTGGCGCAACCCAATCCGGGAAAAGCTCCCGCATTAAGCAGCACTCGCTAGCCCCAGAACCGATCGCAGATTAGAGACATTTCAGTGGAATGTCTCTAATTTTGCTTGATTAACCGATCTCTGATGACTAAATATGATACTTACAGAGAAAATTTCACTTTATCTCGAAGATATCGAAAATCCGATCGGCAGAATAGTTAACTTATTAATCACCGGCTTAGTCTTAATATCTACGGGGATATTTGTTGCGGAAACTTATCCGTTGTCAGCCGAGCTAAGATCGCTAGTTAATCAGATAGATTTGATTATTTTAGCCATATTTGCGGTTGAATATCTACTAAGATTCATCGCGACACCTGATAAGGTTAAATATTTTTTCAGTTTTTATTCGCTCATCGATTTAATTGCTATTTTACCCGTTTTGACAGGGGTGACAGATGTAAGCTTCGTGCGAATTCTGCGATGGTTTCGGATTCTTCGACTGCTAAGATTTATCGAAGGTAAGGCTCTCTTGGGTAATCTCGATCGCGAAGATAGTTCGATCGTTATCCGGATTTTATTTACGATTTTTTCGATTATATTTATCTATTCAGGCTTAATCTATCAAGTCGAACATTCTGTCAATCCGAAAGATTTTGGGACTTTTTTTGATGCTGTTTACTTTGCCGTAGTAACGATGACTACTGTTGGCTTTGGGGATATTACCCCCATTTCTCAGGCGGGAAAATTGATGACAGTATTAATGATATTAACGGGAATTGCCCTGATTCCTTGGCAATTGGGCGATTTGATTAAACAAATTGCTAAAAGTGGTAGTAAGGTAAGTAAAGTCTGCAAAAGCTGTCAATTAGCCAGTCACGATCTCGATGCCAGTTTTTGCAAACATTGTGGGGCTAAGCTGTAATGCAAAAATATAAATTTCTGTGATTAGACACAATTTAATCATAATTAGAAGCTAAGATAAACATAACATAGTCTTCACGTTAGATAAAAGCTAGTATCTGTGATAGAGTGTGCCAGTGAAATATTTTCCAGGAGTTTTTAATTATGCGAATCGATCGATTATTTGTAGTGAGCATTCTGACTTTGTGTGTGATGACTAGCTGTAAGGGTAAAAAGGAAGATAAGCCAAAAACAATGGAAGCTTATCCTGTTTCTAGCCAGACGCAGCATATTTTTCAAGCTTGA
>JANPJH010000071.1:0-22916 GCA_031425415.1 Chamaesiphon sp. VAR_61_metabat_425
ACTGCTCGGACATTGAAGTTGCTCTCACCTTAGAGACTTGCAAGCTTTGGTGGCTCCATCATGCTTCCATTGAGAGCAAAGGAATTCGCAGGCTTTGGTAATGCTCTGTTGAGGTCATATACGAATAGTTCATGGGCGAGACCAGAAGTTGAATTGATAAAGGAGAGGAAAGTCTGTGATAGGGCAAAGGATGTGCATTCGTTTGAGAACAACTTGTCATTAATATAGAGTCGCATGTTTTGCGTTAAGCCAATCACTGCTTCAGCTGTACCTGAAATGTATGTGGCTTATAATTTAAAGCATAAGTGAGGGAGGACAAATACTGATTCAATCTATGAAGTAGAATCTTCATCCTCTGCTGTTAGATATTCTGTTGGTGCGGCAATTGGCAGTGGTGGTGCCGGCGGATTGGGTGCGGGGACTGATGGTGTAATTGGCTCTGGTGGGGCTGGAGGGTTAGGTGAGATTGGGACTGGAGCGGCTACTGACGTTGGTGGCGTTGGGGTGGAGGCTACCGAAGCGGCTACGGCAGCAGAAGAGGCAGCAGCTTGGGTTTGATTTTTACCCATAACTTCTAGCTTGACAGCGATCGATCGACCGAACATTGCACTAAACACCTTGGCTAATTCGGGCACTTTGCCTGTGGCAATTTGCTGCATGGTGCTAGATTTCATCGCGACAACCGCTTGCTCGGCTGTAATCGCCGTTAATGTCCCAAAGCCTTTAAATAAGTCTTTGGAGGCAGGTAAAAGCTGCTGGAGGACTTGTTCCCATGTGGTCTTGAGATCGTCGGCTACAGGGGCGACTGAGGCGGCTAGGGGTAGATTTGCTGGGGTGGCAGGACTGTCTCGATCGTGTAGCGGTGCTGAATGAGCATCGACGATCTGAGTAGGCTGCTGATGTTCCGGTTGTGGGGGTAGAGCCTGAACCACTGGAGCTAAGAGACTAGAAATCGGTTGGGGTGAAGGGATCGAAGCAGAGGATGTAGCCGGATTGACTGGCGGCTGTTGCGTATTGACAGCAAGTAAACCCAAGAGGGTAATTTCCAACCACAGGCGGGGTTGAGTTGTATGTTTGATTTGGACTTCACTATCTTTGAGATGTTGTTGTCCGGCGAGAATCCAGCCAATTTGCCAAGATTTAGCAATCTGGGATAGTTGTGTCCAGGTTTCATGCGTGAGAGCGACCAAATCTGGACGTTGAGGAGCCGTTTTGGCGATGAGGAGATCTCGGTAGCAACCAGCCAGGTTTTGGAGGACAGTCAGGGGTTCTTTACCCCGTTCGAGGATGTTGCGGGTTCGATCGAGTAAACTTTCTGGGTCGTTGGTCGCGATCGATTGTAAAATTTCGAGTAAATCTTGTTCTGGAACTGAGCCAATCAAGTCCCACACTCGATCGGGTGTAATATCACCGCTGAGCAAACTGAGTTGATCGAGCAAACTCTCAGCATCTCGCAACCCACCTTGAGCAATTTGGGAAATTAGGGTAATCGACGCAGGGGGAATATCAATTTGCTCGGTTTGGGCAATATATGTCAGATGTCCGACCATTGCCGCTAGTGGAATCCGCCGATAGTCAAACCGCTGACAGCGAGAGATAATTGTCGGTAATACTCTTTGAGGATCGGTAGTCGCTAGGACAAACACTACATGTGGCGGCGGCTCCTCTAGTGTTTTTAGGAGAGAATTAAATGCCGCCGTAGTAAGCATGTGGCAATTATGAACCAACAATCCATTAGCTACGAAGTTATGATTATCCTCAACTTCAAGATCGTAGACTCTTTCCGTTCCAGCGAGGTTGACATACTCGATCGTTTCCAAACTTGTATGCCATTGATGGGATGGAATAGGGTCGTAAGTCTTCCAACCATTGACGACTGGTACTGGAGTTAAATCCAATGTAATAGTATGGAAGGTGTTTACCGCTTTTTTGGTAGGATTTAACCGTGGCTGGATAGCCACGGTCGGCAAGCCAGTCAGCAATAAGTTGGTTTTCTTGGGCAGAATAGCCTTCTGTGTGTAGATGGATTGAGGGACTTCCTTCTGGACTGAGGGTGAGAGAACCATCATCGAAATACCACCATACCAATCCTTCAATGGTGATTTTTTGTAACCATTCGACGGTAACTGTTTTTCCTGTTCGTGTGGGTTTGACAACATCAAAGACTTCGACCAACTGTGGATGACAGGCTGTTTGGCAGGTGCATGATTGCTTACCATATCCTTGATTGGCAACAATTTGTAACTTTGGTCTAAGTTCTGACAATCGACTGGCTTTGTATGATAACCAGTCTTGTTGACTGATTCCATGTGTCCAAGCCAATCTGGGTAGTTTGCTGTGTTTATTGGGGTAGGTGATAGAGCCATCCCCCAACAAGGTTCCATAAATGAGTCCGAGTTGTTCGGATGAGAGGATTGGGGAATCCGCAATGAATTTTGCCTTTCGCCGCTCCCAGATGCCGTGACCTTTAATGTAGAGGTGTTGTTGCCAATAAGATTGGATTCGATGGAGAGTGCAGCCTGACTGCAAGTAGGTGGGAATAGGTAATTTTGACCCACACCCACAGGCGCAAAGTGGTCGAAGTTCTTCTGCTTGTTGCTGGATTGAGAGAGGGGCGAGAGAATTTTCATCCCTGGTTTTAGGTTCTGAGCCTCGATCCATCCTCGATCTGTCCTGATTAAATGATTGCTAGTACAGGTAATTTCGCGCTGAGTAGTTTTAATAGTTAGGGTCGGTTTTTCCCCTCGATCGAGCCATCTGAGTACCCGCTTCCACTCCCATGTGGATTTACAATCGTTGTAGCTTAAAACGTTTTGACCGACTAATGTTCGATCGTCAATCCTTAGCCAACCATTACTGGTCAAGATTAAACTATCGCCAGTCAAGCACTCGTCAATTATATACACCTTGTAGCGACACTGAACGGGTGCGTATTGGGCGCGTTCGATGATTTCGCGGATATTATCTACCCCTGTATTACTAGCCGCGTCAATCTCGATAATGTCTAAAGCTGAACCCAAAGCGATCGATTTACAAACATCACAGCTACCACAAGGTTGTGCCGTTGGTACCGCACTCGCCATACAATTAAGAGACTTGGCTAAAATTCTCGCGCTCGAAGTTTTACCAGTCCCACGCGGCCCCGTAAACAGGTACGCTGGGGCGATCTTGTGGAGCCGGAGGGCATTAGTGAGGGTTGTCGCGATCGCCTCTTGGCCGACGAGATCGGCGAAAGTTTGCGGTCTATATTTATGATGTAGAGGTATATATGCCATCTGCGGGAAAAATAGGCGGAGATCGAGCAAACAGTAATGCGCCTTTGTTGAGGTGATTTACCTAGCATCACCCTCTAAGATACTCTAGATCGAATGTACCGAAATCGTGCATCAAGGAAACAGTAAATGTTAAAAAAAATCTGGCAATCATTCGTGAGGTGGTTTCGTAAATTAGTTGGGCGGGGGACAAGTAGATCTCGCGATCGACTGCAAACCAATCCATTACCACCCCTTGATGATACCGATCGCGAGTATCTATTTATGCAGTTGCTCGAAGGGGTAGCTCACGGCTGGCAACAGCCCCGTGCGGTCGGCTTTTTTAACAAAATTAGGCATCGAGTCCGTAAGTCCGAGTGGCTAGAATGGCTCGATCGGTTTGGGCTGAATTTGCTGGAGTCACCTGTACCCAATTATGAACTAGCGGGACGGATGGTGCAATTAAGTCAACTCGACTGTGGTGAAGTGGGGGATCTAGCCGGAGAGTATGCTGTCAGGCTACTCAATCGGCAATCTGAAGAGTTGCCGCTAGATTTCCTGCCGATTATGGAATTTAGCTCATCAGCAGCAGAACTACTTAGTGTAGATAGATTTGATGAATACAATCGAGCGGTAGAATTTGCCGAAGTACCGCCAGAGCTACTCATCGATCATCATCCCTCCCCACCGCAACCACAGCGATCCTTTCCAGCTCAGGCGGAAGAAGAAGATCCCACCACCGAAACCCGCGAGATTACGCTAGAAGAATTTTCGGCGATGCTGCACAAAGATCCCAGCTTGGTTGCCGAACTAGCGGAGCAATTTGGCATTGAAACGACCGATCCACAAATCATCATCAATGCCGTCATCGCTCAAATGCAACAGCAGGTGCAACTAATTAGCGGGGATTTGAATGCTACTGCTGATGAACCAGTCGAACCACCACTAACACCACCAGCCCCACCAGAAATTCCCGTGCCACCAGCACCACCAGAAATTCCCGCTCCACCAGCCCCACCAGAAATTCCCGCTCCACCAGCCCCACCAGAAATTCCCGCTCCACCAGCCCCACCGGAAATTCCACCACCATCAACCCCCACCGCAACTCGTCAAGATCGGGCAATTCCACCTCCGCCACCGCCACGAAAATTGGAATACAGACCTGAAGATCCTTGGGTTGCGCCCAAAAATGCTGGTGAGGATTCCCTTTCAGAAGCAACTAAATCGATCGATCGCGGCGCATAGTTAACTAGAAGATCTTCACACTAGCCGCAGATCTCCTAATTCCCCTTTTAGGTGGCGATTTGCGCGTCAGCACTGCGATCCAAACGCCACCGATCTAGATAAATTGAAATACATAATGACCAGAATTACCAATCTCTATACAGATGGAGCTTGTTCCGGAAATCCGGGACCCGGCGGTTGGGGCGCAGTTGCTTACTTTGAAGATGGAGCCTGTCATGAACTCGGCGGTCGCGATGCTGCCACGACGAATAATCGGATGGAAATGCAAGCCGCAATTTCTGCTTTGGAATTTTTTGCCGATACCAGTCAAACTGGTCCCTGTGTTATCCATACTGACAGTGAATACTTGATTAAAGGGATTACCCAATGGGTCAACGGCTGGAAAAAAAAAGGCTGGAAAACTGCGGGGGGTAAAGCTGTGCTCAATCAGGACTTATGGGAAAAACTCGACAGGCTCAATAACCAAGTCCAAGCACAAATCAAATCCCCTGTCGCCTGGAAACATGTCCGAGGGCATTCTGGCAATGTTGGTAACGAACGCTGCGACACGATCGCCAGAGGCTTTTCGAGTGGAAAACCACCACAACTGCGGCAAGACTATACAATGGAGACACCCGCGAATCCTTATGCTACGCCGACCTCTACAGATCGGGCAGAACCTATTCACTCTCCCCCGGATTCGCATATTGCCCCTATGTTAGAAGAACAGACTATTCATCAAGATAATAACGAACACGTCCCCCGTGAAGTCCGAGTTGCCCATCTTCATCACCTCATCGATACTCTTCGCATCACCGATGAAATCGCTAAAAATGGTTATCTGATTGCTAGCTCTGAACTCGCCGATTTGATGGATATCAATGCCAGTGCAGTTACCAGTCGTGGTGACAGATGGGCGTGGCGCAATTGGATCGTTTCTAGAGTCCGCCGTGAGGGTAATCAAATTCTCTGGCAGTTGGAACGAGTGGATGGAGAGTAGAAAATTAATGATAGATTTACCCGTTAGTGCTCCATTGCCGTTACGGCTACTACAGCTACCCCACAAACATTAACTTGATGCGATCGCAATACATCTGCTGCCGATCGAACTGTTGCTCCGGTAGTATAAATATCGTCAATTAATAAGACTGTTGTACCTGGTTTAATCGTCGATTTTGGATCGATCGCAAATGCGCCTGCGACATTTTCCTGTCTCGCCGATTTAGAAAGTCCAAATTGAGCGACAGTCGATCGAGTCCGTTGTAAACTCAGATCCAATTTATGTCCGGTTACTTGACAAAAACTGCGAGCAATTAATTCAGCTTGATTGAAGCCTCTGGTTACCATTTTCTCTTCATGTAGCGGGATCGGGATGACAATTAATTTAGTCGAAATAGTGGTAATAAGTTGAGATTTTTGCCAACTATCAGCGAGCCATTCGCCATATAGATTCGCAATTTCTTGATGTCCATCATACTTTAACTTGCCGATCGATCTTTTGACTGCTCCTTCATATTTACCCCAGGCGAACAAAGGTAAATTAGCTTGCCAATCTCGATCGGGTTTTGCTAGTCTAGAATCGAGTAGTTGCTGTTGGCAATATTGACATAAGACAACCTCCGCTGTGCGATCGCACAACGGACAATTAGGTTTGAGAAAAAGACTGAGCAGACGATCGGTGAGTCGATGCCAACTACTAGACATAACGACTAGAGTTTTTGGTGAGTATAAACGTGTTGCTTAACGTTATCATCCTTAGTGACGACTCGATCGGCATTCAGCACGCGTTTACGCTCGGTGGAATAGTTAAACCCCGTGTACGTTTCACCCTGAGCGATGTGGGCTTGGGCTTCGGGGCGACGTTTGTAAGTTCGGGCTGAAGCGATCGTCCGATAGACAAACTCGTTACCTAGTTGAGAGTTAGGTGGAAAACTAGCGGGGATTTGAGGCACTTCTCCGGCGAGTAGTTCGCCGAGATTGGTAGCATAAGCTTGTCGGTAAGAGGTGGGAATACCTTTAATCAAGGCTTCTAAGGCTGAGGAAGGGATGGGTTCGACAATCTCGATCTCATGCACGCCATCATCATCCCGGAAGAAGCAAGTAGCCACACCGACGACGATATAGTCATCAGCAGTTAGATCGACAGCATCAGCGATCGCAGTAAGGGTTGTCATAAAAATTTGATTAGTCAGCGTAATTGACAGCGATTTATTTGTCTGTTTAAATCCTACCAATTTAACTAGGATCGGTAGATCCTCGTTAAACTACTTATTATAGTGATGCAAGGGTAATATATGTAGCTCATGTAACTATCGTGCTAATATCGATGCTCGACCAAATAGCCTGAACCTGTTAAATCATTGTCTGGCATCATTTCTACTTTCAAGACACCACGCGAATACCGATCCTTATACATGGAAGCCTTTAGCCCTAACCCACCAAATTGGACAGAACTTGCAACTCACGCTGAAGAGTTTTGCTGCCCTAGCTGTCGTGCTAGCTCTACTGAAGCGAACGCCGTTTGGATCAATCGTCGTTCGCCCGTATTGCTCGAAAATCGCCGACGCAAGTGGCAAGAATTTTACCACTGTCACTGCGGCACTAGCTGGTGGGGCTGGAGTAACGAACGCACCCCAAACGAATTTGCCGATCGCACTCCCCGTAGTGATGATAGCGATCTCGATTATGATAGCTTTTTTGGCTATTTTTAGGCTTTAGGGGAAAGGGGAAAGGGGAAAGGATAAATGCCTTTCTCTCCCCTAAGGTGGTACAGCAACTCCCAACTCCCAACTCCCAACTCCCATACGGTGGTACAGCAACTCCCATACGGTGGTACAGCAACTCCTAACTCCCTACCCTCACAATGAATTGGCAAGAAATTTCTGGTAATTGGGTTTATATTCCCCGTCAGCCACGGGCGATCGTCCATTTTTTAGGTGGTGCTTTTGTGGCAGCAGCACCGCAGATTACCTATCGGTTGTTGTTAGAAGATTTAGCGAAACAAGGATATGGAATTATCGCTACGCCATTTGTTAATACCTTCGATCATCGCTCGATCGCGAGTACAGTATACAACAGTTTTGAAGATACATTAGAATTGCTCCAACGCCGTCGGCTGATACCTTCAGATTTACCGATTTATGGGGTGGGACATAGTATGGGGTGTAAACTCCAGCTAATGATTGGCAGTATGTATGAAGTTAATCGATCGGGTAATATTTTAATCTCGTTTAATAATTTTTCAGCTCGTGATGCTGTACCATTAATCGGGCAAGTACCCCAAGAGTTTAATCTGGAATTCACCCCCAGTCCCCAAGAAACCCTCGACTTGATTATGGACTATTATGATGTCCCGCATAATCTGATTGTCAAATTTAATAATGACACGATCGATCAGTCTTATACGCTGGGACAAACCTTGAGTAAAATCTTTCCAGGCAAAGTATCTACTCAGATTATCAATGGTAGTCATCTCACGCCATTGGGACAGGATTTTCAGGTGCAACTTAGTTCCCAACTTTTCACGCCGTTTGATGCGATCGGGCAATGGATTAAGCAAGAAGTTCACCGTGATTTACATCAACTCAAACGCGAAATGCTCCGCTGGCTCGATCCAGTTGGCGGCGAAAAAATACTGCCATAGGCACAGAGAAGACGATTCAATGGGAATACTAAATTATTAATCCTGTAATTTACTGTAACTATGTCACATAATTAAAGCATTCGCGGAGCTGAACTATGCAAGTATTTCTAATAGAAGCCGCAGCCAACTTGAGCGATTTAGTGGAAGCTGCCATCAATGGTGAAGAAGTAATTGTAATCGGCGGAGGTCTTCGTGCGATTAAGCTCACGCCGATCGAATATATCAAACCTCGTCCAAAATTTGGTAGTGCCAAGGGGCTAGTCTGGATGTCGGATGATTTTGATGAGGCGTTAGAAGAAATGAAGGAGTATATGGAGTGAATCAGTTACTCGATACACACACTTTTTGATGGTTTATCATGGGCGATCCCAAGATCGCAGAGAAAATGAGATTGCAGATTGAAAACAATGAGAATTTCCTTAGTATTGTCAGTATCTGGGAAATAGCAATCAAATATGGCATTGGTAAGTTGAATCTGGGTTTACCTTTCAATGATTTTATCGACCAGCAAATAATTCCTAACGGAATTCAATTATTAGAGATTAAACTCGAACATATAAAAGTCTCTGCTACTCTCCCACTTTATCATCGAGATCCTTTCGATCGCCTATTAATTTCTCAATCAATTGTAGAAGATGTTGTAATTGTGAGTGCGGATAGTACGTTTTCTCTCTATCCAGTTAAAAGAATGTGGGAATAGAGTTCAACTGTCGATCGTACGATTGTTGAGCTATCGTACCAACGGATCTCGACCCAATCTACATAGATCTGTCAAGATTCGATCGTCAGGATAGAGAATTTATAGCTGATATTGTAGTATGATTTTTGGTTAACGTTCATACGTTCATACAATAGGCAAGAATGTCAACTAAAGAAGATGGGTTGTCAAAAGTTCAGATCCAACAATCGATCGAATATATCAACGAAAATTTATATCGAAATTTGACTCTGACAGAAATTGCTACAGAATTGGATATGAGTCAGTATTATTTCGGTCGATTATTTAAACAATCGATCGGCATGACACCACATCAGTACCTAATCCAGCAACGGGTAGAAAGATCGAAACAATTACTCAAACAGCCAGAGAAAAAGATTGTCAATATTGCTACTGAGTGTGGCTTTGCTAATCCCAGTCATTTTGCTAAGTGTTTTCGGCAACGGATGGGGGTCTCGCCACAGCAATTTCGATCGATTTGGCGAAATTAGGTTGGAAATTGCTAAAATCTGCACAAAATCGCCAGAATATGTTCGACATCCATGAGATCTAACGCGATCGATTATTGAAGCTAGTTAAATTAGGCGGATCTAAAATAGTAGCCTAACTTAATATTGAACCTAGATCGAGCGCAAACCCCGCTAGTACGTCTTCCCCGCTCAGGATGGTTGGAGATTGTAGTACTTCTACCTCCTGCCCTAATCGATAAATCTCTACCTGTTTCTGTTGGGGGTCAATCAGCCAGCCCAAGCGAACCCCATTCGCTCGATATTCTTCCATCTTTACTTGCAATGGAGACAGTCTATCTGTTGCACTTCTTAACTCAATCACAAAATCTGGAGCCAAGGGGGGAAATTTCTGACGTTGCTCTGAGGTTAAGCCTGACCACCGAGATAACTCTATCCAAGCGGCATCTGGAGAGCGGTGGGCACCATTGGGTAAGACAAAAATGGTTGAAGAGCTAAAAGTCTTGCCTAATCTAGTTTGACGATTCCAGATGGCTAAGTCAGCACCTAGTTCTGATTAATAGTTTCCACTTTCTCCACCGACTGGGGGCATAACAAGTAATTCTCCGGTGGCTGTCAATTCTAACGATCGATCTGGCTACAATAGCTTTGAGATTGCAAGAATATGCACAAGATCGCAAGAATGTGTTCGACATTGGTGAGATATGTCGGCTAAGGTTGTGACATGTATTTTTCTTGTACTAAGTTTAGATTTGCCGATCTCTCCCCAATCACAACAATATGAATAATCTTGCTGCTACCAATTTTGCCTTAAACCAAGCTGTGAGCGACTTACAGACAGAGTTGACTGACTTGGTGCAATCTGGACGATGGAAACCGATTATCCAGGCAGCTTTTGGGGATGGACTTTCATTGGAGGTGGTGCAGCGAATCGAGCAGGCTTGGGTGGGTGCAGATTTTAGCGATTTAAAGATTTCGATCGCAACTTCGGATGCTTTGGGTGGGGCGAATGGTGCCTATGTGAGTGGAGATCGATCGATCTATGTTTCTGAAAGTTTGTTACAGAGGAACAACCCAGCATTAGTACGATCGGTACTACTAGAAGAGGTCGGACACTATTTAGACGATCGATTTAATGATGGCAAGGATACGCCTGGAGAGGAAGGAGAACTTTTTTCTAAGTTAGCGCAGGGGCTAACTGTGGGAGCGGTAGAACTAGCAGAGTTAAAAGCACAAGACGATCGCGCCAATATCAACATCAATGGTCAGTTGGTTGCCGCAGAATTAGCCGCAGGAGACTATATTAGCGGCAACCTAGCGGATCTAAAGACCGGAATTGATGGCTTTTTTAATAAAATTAAGGCTCAAATCCAGACTACAGTAGTCACAGATTTAGGCAATCTCAAAACCATTCCCCTGGTAGGCGAAAAAATTACCACCATTAGCAACACAGTTGGCACTAATGCGTTGGATTTCCTTCAGAGTGTGCAAGACAAGATCGACGAAAAATTCACCCAAGCAGCGGGTAGTTCGGAGTTAATTAAGACAGGTTTAGCTGAAGCCCTTGGGAGTAGTGGTTTGGCGTTATTGAAAGATACTAATGGTGATGGGTTTACTGATGCCAAAGATATCACCCTCACCGAAACGGCGGACAATCTACAAGTCAATTTGATTCTAGAAACCAAGCCCAAGGCAATTAACGGTGTAATCACGACCGATTTTGCCGTTGGGACTACAGGGTTGGGCTTAAAAGGTGCCGTGTCCGTCGCTACCGACTTTGGAGCCACGCTAAATCTGGGGTTTGGCTTCAATAATGCCAAGGGTTTTTATATAGATGCGAAGGATCAGAGGGAGCTAACGGTTAATTTGGGAATGTCTTTGCCCACATTGGATCTAGAGGGGAATTTAGGCCCATTCAAAGCTCAAATCACTAATGGAACTGGTGGGGCTGGATATATTAAAACAGGGCTGGGAATCGATCTGAAGGCAGATGCCGCCGATCGGATTTACACCACAGATTTTGGTGCGCTGGCGGCAGCAAAGAATATACAAACGAAGATCGTTGGTAGTGCAGGGCTAAATCTCCGTGCTGAAACTAAGATTATTGATAGTTTGCCTTCTTTGGGCGCAAACCTGACGATTAACTGGGCAGACTTTATCAACCAGCCTAAACCAACGGGTAAATTTAGCAACGTTGTCATCGATGTTGGTACTTTTCTCAGTGCCTTCAATCCTATCCTGAAGACAATTCAGGATATTAATGAGCCTGTCGAACCGATTGTCGATTTATTGACGACGAAGCTACCGCTCATTAAAAAAAATGTCCTTGAATTAAGTGACGAGAATGACAAACTATCCCCAGCAAGCCAGAAAAGTGGAAATACTCAATTTCTCAAAGAGTTTGCCAAAATCAGCGAACTAGTCACCAAATCTAAGGGCTTCGGCGGTAAAATCATCCTGATTGGTGATGAAGGGGTACCAATTCCCTTTTCAGTTGATTCTGCTGTGGAACCCGTCGCCATTACACCCCTGGCTGCACTTCCACCCGGAGGACAGCAAGCTTTGGATAAATTGGCAGATCTGGGAGTAGAGGCGAAGGGATTTGCAGATCTATTGAATCCTAGTAATAATCCCGACTTTCAGTTTCCGCTGATCACCGATCCTTTCACCACCATCCCAAAATTACTTACTGGTGGCATCACCGACCTGATTAGCCTTCAGCTACCAACTTTTCAAACTGGATTTGAGCTTGATAAATTTATCAATCTTCTTGGTCCCCTCGGTGCAAAACTAGAAGGAGCAGTAGGAGTGGCTCTAAATCTAAAATTTGGGTATGACTCAAGTGGCTGGAATGCTTATAGTCAAAGTGGATATAGTGATGCTTCAAAGATTGCGAAAGGACTATTTCTCCAAGCAACTAAACCTACTTCCGATCGCTATAATGTTTTCCCATTAGGCATAAACCAAACTCCACCAGACAATCCCAGATATGATGAATTTATTGTTGGGCTAGGTGCTCGTACTTATGTCGGTCTTGGTATTGGCTTTGGACCTGGTAGTGCGACGATCGGTGGCGGCATCAATGCTTCGCTCAAACTGGTACCAGCTAATCCACTCGATAATAAAATTCGCATCGATAATCTCGCCAAGCCTGGTTGTATTCTACTACCGCATGGCAAGATGGATGCCTACTTTGCCGCCAAAATCAAGATAGGCTTTGGACCATTTTCTGTTAATTATACAAAGGTATTTGCTAAAGAGACCTTATTAGACTATACCGCCGAATGTGCTGGCTCCCGTGATGATTTAGGTCAAGCCAAGAAAGGCAATGATGGAGTTCTAGAGTTACAAACTACTAACAATGATGATGTCTTCTACGTGCGGCACAGTATCGCCACTGCTCCTGGGACAGTCAGTGTCGCTGGGAACGAAATTTTGGAGGTACAAGGTCTTGGCACAAAACCGCTCTACAGTGGCATTAAATCGATTACCAATAACAATCAAACCGATGGAAATGACGTTGTCGCCCTCGATCCAGGAGTCTTAACTCCAGCCGAACTCCACGGTGGTAAAGGTTTCGATCAAATTGATGGCGGCGCGGGGAATGACAAAATCTATGGAGAAGGAGATGATGATGTTCTGGCTGGGAATGCTGGCAATGATTCTCTCTACGGTGGCGACGGGGATGATGTGCTTTCCGGTGGGGCTGGTAATGATTTATTAGATGGTGAGGCGGGGAATAACTTTGTTAGCTATGCTAGCGATCCAAAACGGATTGTGGCTCTAAGTGATAGCTTGAATACGTTTCGAGTTTATGACGGCTACGGTGGTAAGGATTCGCTCATCAATATTCAACAGTTAGAAGGCTCGAATGCTGGAGATTTCATTCGTCTAACTCAGAGTAACCAAAACTTGGTTGTGTTTGGGCTAGATGGTAATGACTATATCGAAACAGGTTCGGGTAATGACTTCCTGCTCGGTGGCGAAGGTGCTGACATCTTAGATGGTGGTGCTGGTGAAGATGCAACTTCCTATACAGATTCCTGGGATGGAGTAAATGTCAAGCTCGATGGTAGTTTATCCTTTGGTGGTACAGCTAGTGGCGATCGATTGTTCAATGTCGAAGATGTTCAAGGGAGTATTTTCGACGATGTACTGACTGGCAATGCTAATAATAATAACCTGACTGGTGGCTATGGCGATGACACGATCGAAGGTGGTGCGGGCGCAGATACCTTAACAGGTGGCGAGGGCACAGATTTAGTTACCTACAAGAATTCCGCGAGCGGAGTATTCGTCAATATTTCTGATAACCCTCCACCTTTGGGTACTTTTGGCGGTGATGCCACTGGAGATATATTAGTCTCCAAATATACAAATCTTGATAAAGTTGAAGTAATCGATCTATTTGAAAACTTAGAGGGTTCTCAATTTGGTGATGTCTTGGTTGGTAATAAGGGTAATAACGTCATCTATGGTCTAGCAGGAAATGATACCCTTAATGCCGCAGAAGGCAATGATACACTTGTCGGTGGGGCTGGAGCAGACCAATTTGATGGTGGTAGCGGCAGTGATGAGGCAGATTATAGTGTCTCTAGTTCCGATCCTAGCAGTAGAGCAACTGTCGGTGTCATCGTCGATCTAACTGGAACTGGCTCAGGTGGCGATGCCACAGGAGATATTTTTGCTGTTACTTTCGCTAATGGCAATCTCGTTTCGACAGTCGAGAATCTACGCGGTACCGATGTTGGCGATCGACTTTTGGGCGATGCGGGTGATAATGTCCTAATTCCAGGGCTAGGCATTGACTTCGTTGATGGTCGTGGCGGTACGGATACCTTAGTTATTGACTATGCCATCGACGATACAGGCACTGGCATCGGCGCATTAACTAATTTTACGTACACACCTAACAGTGTGATTACCCGTTGGGATAATAACGGCAATGTTAAAGACCAAGTTACCTATCAAAACATTGAAAGTCTTCGCTTGGTTGGCACCATCAAAGATGATAAAGTCGGCGGAACCAATGGCAATGATTACATCGATAGCCAAGACGGTAATGACCTAATCGAGGGATTTAGTGGCAGCGATAACCTTTATGGCGGCGAGGGTAACGACACTATTTTTGGTGACAGTGGCAGCGATAACCTTTCTGGCGACGATGGCAATGATGCTATTTATGGTGGGGCTGATACCGATTTCATCAATGGTGGTGAAGGTGATGATTACCTCGACGGCGGTGATGGCCAAGATTCTGTGTATGGAGATGCGGGGAATGACACGATCGATGGTGGTGATGGCGGCAACGATGCCCTTGGTGGCGGTGATGGTAATGATGTCATCACTGGTGGTAATGGTAATGAAGTTATCTTAGGTGGTAATGGCGATGATAAGTTAGCTGGTAGTGCTATTTTTGAATATGGCGACTATTTCCCTGGATTTAATAAGTATGCGGGTCAAGATACGATAACTGGTGGGGCTGGAGCAGACCAATTCTGGCTGGACTATGCCGAAAATGGGAATAACAACTACACCACTATTACCGACTACACCCCCACAGAGGGCGACAAAATCGTCCTCAGAGTAACTCAAACCAATTTTAACGGCACAATTGTCAATCGAACCACCCTTGGGAATGGTCTAATTTACGCTCCCAACCTCACTGTGGGACTCACTCAATACGGCAGCGCAGATAGTCCCTTCTTTCTCAAGCAGGTGGGAGCGGATGTCCAAATTTTCAATGCCACACTGATTGGAACTACTCCGTTCGTGGCTCCCAAGAGTGTTAGCTCGATCGGGGACAATCAAAGTACAGAAGCTAGCCCTAGCATTCTCCCCTCAGCGGTTGCCTTTCCAAATCAACCGGATTTAATCGCCGTCGTCCAAAATACCACGATCGATAAAATTGTCCTAACTCTACCTTCACAACTCACCCCAGCCACTGTAACTCCTGCTGCTATTACACCAGTTACGGAGACAGTTACACCGATTGCGGCAAATGTCCCGCTCGTTACTGAAGCAGTACCCGCTTTCCAGGTCACACAAAGCAGTGATGCTACTGCCCTCCTCGCTAAATTCCTGGGCACCAATGGTCTTGATGGTCTGAAAAACATTAAGGCGAAACTAGTCGGCGATAGTCGTGCCTTCGGTACCTTTACTAACGATCCCTTTGGTCTAAATGATGGATTGGTATTGAGTACTGGTCGAGTCAAGGATTTACCAGGCGTAAACGCTAAAGATGGTAGCAATAAGACTTTCACTACGGACTTGAGTACCAGTCTTGGTCTTGTTACCAATGGTTCATACCCAGATAAAGTCTCTTTAGAAATTGAGTTCGAGACAGATGAAACCAATAAAAATCTTTACTTCCAGTACGTATTCGGATCGGAAGAATTATTAGAGTATACAAACTTCAATGATTCATTCAAACTATTACTAAACGGTCAATCATTAGCAAAGCTCAGTGATGGAAAAGGAGTGTATGTAAGTAACTTGGCAAATAGCTCCGGCGGTCCTTATCATCCCGATCTGATTATCAACTCTGCTACTAATGGGCCAGCTAAGGACATTACCAAGCTAGATGGCTACACGAAACCGGAAACCTTCGTCGGTAAAATTAAAACTGGAAAGAACAAACTAGTTATTACTATCGCTGACGCAACCGATGGTATTTACGATTCTGCGGTATTTCTCAAGGCTAATTCCTTTAGCACGATCTTGCCAACTGATATTTCGATCGGTGGGGCTGATGCTGTCATCGTTACACCCAAACAGATTGAAGTTACTGAAGGCGATCCGATTCCCAATTCCTTTGAAATCAAACTCAAAGGTGCGATCGCGGCTCCAGTCACCATTACGATTACGCCAGACCCCCAAGTCTATATTGGCACTGGTATCGACCCCAATAGCATGGCACCGATTACCCTGACCTTTGACCCGACTAATTCGGATGTGGCTCAAAGCATCTATGTCAAAGCGATCGATGATAATGCCATTCAGGGCAAACGCACCGTCCCCATCACTATTACTACCAGCAGTACAGACACTCGATTTAACAACCTGGCGATCGCGCCCGAACAGATTATTATTACGGATAATGACCTGCCCACTGTCGGGATTACCGCTAGTCAGGATGCTACTGAAGGATCGATCGATGGTAGTTTCACCGTTACCCTAAATGCCCCTGCGCCTACTGGTGGATTGACTGTACTGTACAATTTAGCTGGCGTAGCGACAACTCCAGCAGATTACAGCTTAACCGCTGGTACCAATGTCAGCGCAATTACTGCCACTAGCTTCACTATTGCCGCTGGTCAAACCACCGCTACCGTGAAAGCGATCGCCCTCAATGATAATCTATTGGAGCCGATCGAAGATGTGCAACTCCAACTTCAGGTTAGTCCAGATTACCTGCTCGGCACTGCCACTAAATCCCTCAACATTATCGATAACCCGCTACACGCCAGTGTTGCTCCTGCCGGAACAGATAAAACTGTTACCATCAACGAGGATAGCTCCTACACCTTTACTGTTGCCGACTTTGGCTTCAGCGATGCCGCTGACACCCCGGTTAACAACTTTACCCAAGTCAAAATAACCACCTTACCAACTGCGGGTAATCTCAAATTAGGTGCTAATGCGGTAAATGTTGGCGATTTAATTACCGTTGCCAATATCCCCCAATTAAACTTTAGCCCCGTTGCTAACGCTAATGGTGCAGCTTACGCCAAACTTAGCTTCCAAGTACAAGACGATGGTGGGACTGCCAATGGTGGGGCAAATCTCGACCCCACGCCTAACTCGATTACCTTCGCTGTAACACCAGTCAACGATCCAGCCACGATCTCTGGGATTAGTACTGGATCTGTCACCAAAAACATCAGCGTTAACGTCACCAATCTCACAGCTAGCGGTAAACTGACAGTCGCCGATATCGATACTGGCGAAGCGAAATTCAAAACTACTGTCACCCCAGTTGGCACGACGCTCGGTACGGTTTTGATCGATGAAGCTGGTAACTACAAATACACGGTTGCCAATAGTGCTGTCCAAAGTTTACTCGGCGGTCAAAATAAGGTCGAAACCTTCACCGTCCAATCCTTCGATGGTACTGCCAAGCAAAATATCGATGTCGTCATTAATGGCGTAAATGATATCAATGTGACATCAACCAATACGTCCCAAATTAAGGGCAGCGTTTGGAACGATCTCAATGGTAGTCGCAGCCGAGAGACTGGTGAACCTGGATTGGTGGGTTGGCAAGTTTACTTGGATCGCAACGGCAATGGTCAACTCGATCCAACAGACACCAGTACCCTAACCGGAACGGATGGCAGCTATCAGTTCACCGAACTCTCTGCGGGTGTTTATAGTGTCAATGAAGTGTTGCAACCGAACTGGCTGCAAACATTCCCCACCGTAGCTCCCCTTTCTACCACCGCTGCCGATATCGCGCTATTTACTCCAGATATTGCGGTTGAGGGCACAGCAACTAATACTGGCACAACTAACCCTAACGAACTGATTCAGATCGATAAACTCACCCAAAATCCGCTGTTTACCAACATCAAGGGACAAGGATTAACCACAGTCGTCATCGATACCGGGATTGATGTAGATCATCCCCTGTTTGGAGCTGATAAAAATAGTGATGGTATTGCCGATCGAATTGTCTATCAGTATGACTTTGCGGACAATGACATCGATGCCAGTGATAAGACTGGGCATGGTTCCCATGTATCGAGTATTATCAGCAGCGTTGCCCCCGACAGCAATATTATTGCGTTGAAGGTGTTTAAGGATGATGGTACAGGCTCTTTTGCCAATCTAGAAACCGCCCTCCAATGGGTCGCGAAGAATGCCAATATATACAATGTTGGATCTGTCAACATTTCCTTGGGAGATAACGGGAACTGGAATACTGCCGAATCCCGTTACGGTATTGGCGATGAATTAGCGGCCTTAGCCAACCAAAATATTATTACCTCAGCGGCAACAGGTAACAGTTTCTTCCAAAATATTAGTATTCAAGGTAACGCTTATCCGGCTGCCGATCCTAACGTAATTGGAGTTGGCGCAGTCTGGGCAACTGGAGCAACCACACCGCAAAAATTCGTCGGTGGCGCGATCGATTATACGGCTGCACCCGATCGCATTGCTAGTTTCTCTCAGCGGAGTTCGACACTCAATGATGTTTTTGCCCCTGGCATCTTCATTAATGGAGCCAATGCTAATGGTGGAACTAACCTCCTGGGCGGAACCAGTCAATCCACAGCCTTTGTCAGTGGCATCGCCACCCTCGCCCAACAAATCGCCCAAGAAAAACTCGGACGAAAACTAAGTGTCGTTGAATTTCGCTCTCTGTTAGCCACAACTAGTACGCCGATTCAAGATGGGGATGACGAAAACACCAATGTTAACGCCTCTGGTCTGACCTTCCCCCGAATTAATGCCCTAGCACTAGCTGAGGGCATCTTAAAGCTAAACTCTGCTACGCCAACAGAAAATACTACTCCAGCCACTGGCAATAGCCCAACTCCTCCCGCACTCAAAACCTATGCTAATAGCCAAAGGATCGTGCTCGCGGATGGTCAAATCGCCAGTGGGATAGATTTTGGTAATCAAATTATTCCTAATCGCCCACCAACATTAACAGGTTCGCTCTTTACCTTACCCAATGGTATTGAAGACAACTTCTATAACTTCACCACAGCTAATCTAATTCAAGGTTACACCGATCCAGATGGCGATCTCATCACTGTGACTAGTTTGAATATCACGAATGGAGCAGTTGTCAATAACAGTGGCATCTATACCTTCACCCCCACCGTCAACTATAACGGTGCCGTGAATTTGACCTACAACTTGGACGATGGCAAGGGTGGCATTACTCCAATCACAAAATCGCTGAATCTAACACCAGTCAACGATCCACCTGCTGGTGCAGATAAGAATATCAGCTTGTTAGAAGATAGTAGCTACACCCTTACCGCTGCTGATTTTGGTTTCTCCGATACCAACGACACCCCAGCGAATACTTTAAGTGCTGTCAAGATTAGCAGCCTTACCAATGTGGGCACATTGAAATTGAATGGTGCCGCAGTAGCTGCGAACGCTCTGATTTCGATCGCGGATATCAGTGCTGGTAAACTCAGCTTCACCCCAGTAGCTAACGCCAATGGCAATAACTACGCCAACTTTACCTTCCAGGTGCAAGATAACGGGGGGATTGCTAACGGTGGTATCGATCTCGATCCGACTCCCAACACCATTACCTTTAATGTTGCAGCGGTGAATGATGCTCCGGCGGGGACAGATAAGAGCATCAGCCTCTTGGAAGATAGCAGTTACACGCTTACCGCTACTGACTTTGGTTTCACCGATCCGCTGGACACTCCAGCCAATACTTTAACTGCCGTTAAAATTAGTAGTCTAGCATCGCCTGGAAGCCTCAAAATCAAGGGTACAGCGGTTAATCTAGGTGCATTTATTTCCGTCGTCGATATTAATGCAGGCGACCTCAAATTCACACCAGTAGCTAACGCCAATGGCAATAACTACTCCAACTTTACCTTCCAGGTGCAAGACAATGGCGGGGTTACTAATGGTGGTGTCGATCTCGATGCGACTCCCAACACCATCAACTTCAATGTCACCTCAGTCAATGATGCTCCGGCTGGTACAGAGAAAAGTATTAACCTCTTAGAAGACAACACCTATACCCTTACCGCTGCCGATTTCGGCTTCACCGATCCTAACGATCTCCCCGCCAATAGTTTAAATACCGTCAAGATTAGCAGCCTAACTAGTGCAGGCACGTTGAAATTGAGTGGTACAGCAGTGAATACGAACGACCTTATCACTGTTGCCGATATTAGTGGTGGCAAACTAACCTTCACTCCAGTAGCTAACGCCAATGGCAATAACTACGCTAACTTTACCTTCCAGATACAGGATAATGGTGGGACTGCTAACGGTGGAATCGATCTCGATGCGACACCCAAGACCATCACCTTTAATGTCACCCCAGTGAATGATGCTCCGACTGGAACAGATAAGAGCATCAACCTATTAGAAGATAGCAGCTACACTTTTACTACTAATGATTTCGGCTTCACCGATCTCAACGATAACCCCGCAAATAATTTAATTGCCGTCAAGATTAGCAGCCTTGCTAGTACAGGTACCTTAAAACTGAATAATGTAGCGGTGGTGGCAAACGATCTTATCTCGATCGCGGATATTAACGGTGGCAAACTTACCTTCTCCTCAGCCCCGAATGTCTCCGGTTCGGCTAACTTTACCTTCCAGGTACAGGATAACGGCGGGATTGCTAATGGTGGGATCGATCTCGACACAACACCCAACACCATCACCTTTAATCTCACTTCAGTCAATGATGCTCCGGCTGGCACCGATAAGAGTATCAGTCTCTTGGAAGATAGTAGCTACACGCTGACTACTACTGACTTCGGCTCTACCGATACTAGTGATACCCCAGCGAATAGTTTAAACGCTGTTAAGATTAGCACCCTCGCTAGTACAGGCTCGTTGAAATTAAATGGGATAACAGTGACGGCGAGTGATGTTATCTCGATCGCCGATATCAGTGGTGGTAAACTAACATTTACTCCAATAGCTAACGCTAATGGTAATAACTACGCCAACTTTACTTTCCAAGTTCAAGATAATGGTGGGACTGCCAACAGTGGTGTAGATCTCGATCCTACTCCGAACACCATCACCTTCAATGTCACCCCAGTCAACGATCCTCCGGCTGGCACAGATAAGAGTATTAGCTTGTTGGAAGACAACTCTTACACCCTCACTGCTGCCGACTTCGGCTTCACAGATCCGCTCGATCTTCCTGCCAATACTTTAAATACAGTCAAAATTAGTACTCTGGCTGGTGCAGGTGTCTTAAAACTAGACAATATAGCGGTGGCTGCAAATGACATCATTTCTGTTGCTGATATTAGCAGTGGCAAACTAACGTTCGTACCAGTCGCTAACGCCAATGGCAATAACTACGCTAACTTTACCTTCCAGGTTCAAGATAATGGCGGAACTGCTAACGGTGGGATCGATCTCGATGCTACACCCAATACCATCACTTTTAATGTCACCCCAGTTAACGATGCTCCAATAATTACTGTCGGGACTACCGATAAATCTACTGGTAGTGTCACCGAAATTGCTGATGGCGCACTCGGCGAAAATGCCCGCAACCTGAATGTCACTGGCACACTCACCATTACAGATGTCGATTTCAACGATGTCCAAACTGTTGCGGTTATTCCGAAAGGCACCCCTTATGCAGGCACTTTTACCCCCATCATCACTGATAGCACTACTGGCGATGGTAAAGGTCAGATTACCTGGTCATTCTCTGTTCCCGACAAAGACATTGATAGTCTCGCCGCAGGTCAAGTTTTGACCCAAACTTACAGCATTATTGCTAATGACGGGCAAGGTGGCATTGCGAGTCAAGATGTCACGATTATTATTAACGGTACCAACGATGCGCCTACAGTAGTTCATGAGATCGACAACCAAACCATTTGCAAATGTGAATCCCTAAACTTCACTATTCCCGCCGACACCTTCCAAGATGTCGATCTCGCCGATAAACTCACCTATAGTGCGACCCTCAAAAACGGTAAGCCTTTACCAGACTGGCTCAAGTTGGATGCCCTCACCGGTGAATTTAGCGGTACCCCTACCAAAAACTTTGGTGATTACGAACTAATTGTAACTGCTACCGATCCGGCTGGTGCAACTGCTAAAACTAACCTAACTCTGGTTGGCAAACATAAGCCACAATTTGCCGGGATAGATCTCGATCAAAACCTCTTAACAACTGATAATAAAATCGCCGGATTTGGAATTCATGCGGTCAGTCATAAAAACGGTGGTAAAGTTAGTGAAATTGGGGCATTTGCTGTTGATGATGAGACTGGCAAAATTGGAGAGATTGAATTTGGTTCGGCGGGTTATCTCAAAGCTGCAACCGACTCAGCTAAAATAATCTTATCTGCGTTAGATGGTAATTTCTTCAATTCTAGCAAACGCGAGATGGGCTTAGATCCCGATAAAAATTACGAATTTTTTGAGGTTCAAGCCGGATCGATCCAGGATGTTCAAGCACAGATTGCCAGCGGAAAAACACCGACTAATGTGATGTTTGCACGGCCCGATGCAAATGGAAATAGTCCATTTAAAGTCACACCTAACAGTACGAATGATGGCTATGAACTATCAGTTAATAATGACGAACTGGTCTTGAATGTAACAAAACTAGATAGTACTATACCGAATATTCCGATCGGTGCTAAGTCTCAAAGTCTGGCACAAGGACGCATCATCGATTTGTCGGATTATGCAGGTCAAACCCTCAAAGCCGATATCACCACCACCAGTTCCGCCGCTTATAACAACAACATCGCTTTTTACGCTGTTGAAGATGCCGTCCTGGGTACCATCAAGCTGGCAAATGGCACTATCCTCAACCCTAACGATGCTAATTATGGCCTCGAAGCGGTCAAAAATGCCCTGGCTACTGCGGTATTACAAGCGGGTAAGACCGATAGCAAACTCAACCAAGATCTCAC
>JANPJH010000072.1:0-5154 GCA_031425415.1 Chamaesiphon sp. VAR_61_metabat_425
TCTCGCCAACGTTAACGCGGCTGATTCAGTCATCAAACTCAACCTCAGTGATATTAGTACGACCGCAGGTGCTGACTACAGCGGCGTCGAAGTCTCCTTTGATGGGACAACTTGGACAGCCTTAACTAGCGATACTGTCAATGTTGCTGGTGGTGTCACCAAATTCCAAGTGCGGACTCATACCACCGATGACACATTAGTCGAACAAACTGAGAAATTCACGCTTAGTGCTACAACTAATGGTTCGAGTCAAACCGGCACCGGCACCATTAACGACAATGACAAACTAGCACCTAAGGTCAAACTTGTAGGTGATACTAATCTCCATGAGGGCGGTAATGCTGGTAAATATCGGGTTGAGTTAGACCAAGTTAGCGACAAGGATCGGGTCTTTACGATTCAAATCCACGATGGTTCCGCAAAACGTTACGACGGTAATCTTGGCTCTAAACAGGATATTATCTCTGGCGGAGCTTATGACGTAGTTGAGTGGAACAAAGTTTACAAAAGCCGTGTTCCCAATGGTCTTCGCCCTTCTCATGGCGATCGAGCAATGGTTGGAACTGGTGACGCAAGCTGGGACTACACCGTTAAAAATGCTCAAGGTCAGATTAATTCTGGTAACACGATTCAGGTCAAAGTTGCTGCCGGACAAAATACCTCTGAGGCGTTTTCTGTTGACGCTTGGAAGGAAAAAGTTACAGTCGATCGAGACTACCGAGGACCAAAATATACTGGTAGCGCACTCGAAAAGACCGAAACTTTCACGCTCAAACTGGTTGATGGCGGTGATGCTATTGTCACCCAAGATAAGGTTGATGTCTCGATCTCTGACAAAACATCTTACTTCTATGTTAGTCCGATCGCCATCGACCTCAACGGTGATGGGATTCAAACCGTCAGTGTTGACCAGGGTGTGAAGTTCGATATCCTCAATAGTGGTCAAGCGGTTTCTACTGGTTGGATTTCTGGTGGCGATGGCTTGTTAGCTATCGACAACAACGGTAATGGCACGATTGATGACCGAAATGAACTCTTTGGTGGTGGTGTTGGCGATGGTTTCGCCAAACTTGCCTCCTTCGACTCTAATGGCGATAGTGTTGTCAATGCTCAAGATACTGGCTGGGGTAAACTCAGCATCTGGCAAGATAAAAACGTCAATGGGATTACTGATGCCGGTGAGCTAGGTGCTCTTTGTAGCTATGGTGTTGCCTCTTTGAATACCAATTATACCAATGACTTTACTCAAGATGCTCAGGGTAATATCCTCGGCGAACGCAGTAATGCTGTTGGCACTAATGGTCAGTCGATGGAAACGATCGATGTTTACTTTAAAATCGGCTAATCATTAGTCATCACTAAAAAGATCGGAAAATTCCAATCTTTTTACTTCAGCTACAAACATAATTGGGGATGAAGCATACTTCATCCCCAATTTTTTGACTCCATCAACGGTTGCTAAATTTGGGCTTTAGATTTTAAACTAGCCAAGTGGTGGCATTTCCACCGCTAATAATTCAAACAATCCATCATCTAACTCATAACCTAGCATCTGCGTCATGAACTTTAGCCGCGTGAGATCGATGACTGACTGCGTTTGCAACCAATCTGTCAACAAAAAGACCCGCTGCATCACCCAAATCTCCAATGCTTCGGGATTGTATTGAATTCCTTCCCGTTTACTAAATTGGTGCGGAACTAGCATCGCAACATATCGGCTCAGTTCTCCGCCTTGCCAGTCCAATAGGAGCGGTAGGTAGGGATAACGAGCATCCGCACGAATGAACCACAGGCGGACTTCGGGAATTTCTGATAATTCTCGCGGATCGGTGGGATCTCGGTCATAGTCGATTTTGAATTGCAACTCTAGGTCGAATTGTTGGGGACTAGTAGCCAGCCATGAATCGATCGAAGTAACGATCTCCGATAGGTCTAGGGTTAAGAGTGCATGATTGCTAATAGTAACGATCGTCATACTCGGAAATGATTGTGCTGGGGGATACTAAATGTTCTCACCTCGCAAGGTAGAGACTAGGGCAACGATCTGCTAATTAAGCGTTATACTCTATAAAGCATTTAATTGATTAACAAATTATTTAATACTATTCAACTACTGCGCTGAAGCCAACCGATCGGTCTTGATCTAATCTAATTCTGTTCGGTCTTAATAGTATAGAATAATACCATAATTAAATCTAATAACTTATCGCCCTTGCCCGATCGGTTGTTAACCTTAAACGTAGTTGAAACTATCGGGACAAATGTTAATATATGAAGAGAATCCTCACTAGTCCAGATGTTCTGCAAATTCAGCTTTGAGACTGTCTGATTTAGAGTTGAGATCATCGAACGAAGTAGAAATATGTGGCACATTTCCGCCCAAAAGTAGTCAAAAAGATCGGGGAGCAATGTTATCCTGCCCAGAACGTTAGTTCAGTTGCTTGTTAAGACAATCTAACTAAAAGCAGAATATATCACGATCGATGATATAAACATTGTCCGAGTAATCGGGTTAATTTAGCTAGATTGAGACTAGAGCTAGATAATAAGAACACCAGTTTTAAATATACGAATATACTTTCACTGTAAATTAAAGAGTCATATTCATCAAGGGGGAGTCAATGGAAAAAAGTAAGTTTCAGGAAATCTGCACTCAGGTTGCCGATGTCTGGAAGCAATTGCAGCCCGGTCAACCACCAGCCACTAGTTTACCGATTGGCGAGAGTACTCTCCCTGAAGGCGGCACGTCAGACAGTGGCAGTACTCCTAAAGTTTCGATTAATAAACGCGATCTTTTTACAGAGATTTCTGAGCCAATTAGTAAGCTGAACCTTCCCAAAGTAACCGTCGATCCCTGGTCGGCATTTTGGCTAGTACTCGCCACGATGGTTGGCGGTACGGGTTTAACTAGCTATTTACTATTAGTTGCCGTTCCCCCTACTCCCAGTTGCCAAGGGATCGCGCCCCTGTCATCGGATAGTGAGCGACTTTACTGCGTCCAAGTTGGTGCAGAAACTAGGGAAGTGCCTAAAATTCGCACTGCCGTCAATTTAGTTAAAGACTGGACAGAAAGCCATCCCCTCTATGGCGAAGCCCAAAGACTGCTAACAATTTGGTCGCAAGATTTGACGAAGATTGGCCGTAAGCAACTCAATGGCGGTAATATTCAACAGGCAATCTCGACGCTGAAGATTATCCCCCCAACTAGTCCCACTTACGACGAAACCCAAGAACTAATTGCCAAGTGGTCGGATCAAGCCAAGGATAGTGCCAGCATCGATGGGAAATTCGAGCGCAGTATGAAGCTGGGGGACTGGAATGCTGCATTTGGAATTTTGCAATCCGTTCAGCGGATGCGTGGTAGTTACTGGAATACCTATAAGCACGAGCAAATGTCCTTCAAGCTAAGTCAAGAAAGAGATGCTTGGGACAAGCTTCAAGAAGCAAAAGACGCGATCGAAGGCAAGGAGTTTAGCAACTATATGGTTAGTGCTAAACGTCCAAACTTAGAAGTGGCTAGTCGTCATCAGCAGGGGAAAGATCGAGATCAGCCAGCGGTAGAACCCCTACCTACCGAGCCAGAACCAATTGTCAAGGCAATGGAAATCGCGAATCAAATCAATCCGACAACCTATGTTTACCAGCAGGGTCAAGCCCTGCGGAGTACTTGGAGTCAGCAGTTAATTCACCTGACCGTCGAGCGATATAAATCCCAGAATTTTAATGAAGCGATCGCTATCGCCCAAAAAGTGCCCGATGATGTGTCTGCCTATCAAGAAGCACAAGATTGGGTGAAACTCAATCAGGCTCACGTTGCCGCAGGCAAAAGACACCTATTAGCACTAATGGATGCGGTGACTCACAGCAAGCGAATTGCCAAAACTAGCCCGATTTACACCCTCGCCAAGGTGAAACAAGCCAACTGGCAGGGGCTGCTCAAACAGCAAACTCAACTGCAATGGGCAAAAACAATCGCCAGCTTCCAGCAACCAGCAACTCTAGCTCTGGCGATCGACATAGCTAAACAAGTCCCCGCAAATAGCGAGGAGGGAAAAGCCATCCAGAGTGAAATAGCTGACTGGAGTCGGCAGATCGAAACTATCGATAATCGGGTAATTCTAGCCAAGGCGACTCAAATAGTTGCCAATGATGCCTCACTCGCCAATCTCAAAGCCGCCGTCAACCTCGCGGGCAAAATTACCCAGGATCGACCGATGGGTGAAGAAGTTACTCTAGCAGTAGCTGGGTGGACTGAAAAAATCCAAACGATCGAAGACCAACCAATTTTAGAAGCTGCTCAAGCCTTAGCTCAACAAGGATATTTATCCAAAGCGATCGAAGTTGCCAATCGAATCGCCCCAGGTAGGGCACTGTACACTGCCAGTCAAACTGACATCCGCTACTGGTACTTAGAACTTCAGGAGATCGCTGACAGACGCACCCTCCAGCAAGCGATCTCTACCTATCGTCGGGGGAACATCTCCAACGCAATTGGCTTAGCCGCATCGATCGGTCGGCGCAGTCCAGTGTATAGGGAAGCTCGCTCTTATGTGGCTGATTGGCGGATGTTAGTAGTGCCTAGAGTAGTTAGTAACACTCGATCGATAGGGGATAACCAGTAGGAAAAGTAGATTTTAGGGGATTGGTAAGCCGATCGGAGCAAGAATATTGAAGAGAGGGGGTTTGATGAATCCCAATTCCGAATTATTCTAGTATCTATCCCCTAGCCCCTAGTCTCTAGCATCATGAAAAATATTCAGATTGCCCTATGGGACGATCTTCACAGTCAGATCGTACAGCAGTGGCAATTTGTGCCGCCAGAACCGATTCGGATCGGTAGATCGCCAGAACATCAGATTGTCATCGATCGGCCGTTAATTTCACGGCTCCATGCGACAATCGATTATACTAGCTTGGCTCAAGGTGGGGGATATTGGCAAATTAGCAATCGGGGTAGTAATGGCACATTAGTCAATGATGTGCCGATTGACCGAGTGATAGTGACTAGCGGCGATCGAATTGAACTAGCACGAGGGGGAGCCTTATTAACCATTCAACTAGATGTTGCACCAGTTATTGCCTGTACCCATGCTGACAACCCACTCAACACACTCTTTTGTATCCACTGCGGTCAACCGATGACGATTGGTCAGC
>JANPJH010000073.1:0-16113 GCA_031425415.1 Chamaesiphon sp. VAR_61_metabat_425
CATCCGCTTGACTGTACTACTACGAACCCGCACGTCAGGACTAGGAAACCAGAACCGCTCCACCGAACTCATGATGTCATAGTCGGTTGTCAGCACTAATCCGCCATCATTATCCATATGATAGTGTCCTTTCACAGCCACGATTTCTGCATAACCGCGATCGCGTAACAATTGCCCTTGTCTGCGATCTTCAGCATCGGGAACGAGGGCAAATACAGTTTGTCCTTCATGATTTTCACCCTCTTGATCCCATCCCATCGAAGCTGCCCAAGTTACATAGCAACCACCTACCGCTAATTTGGGATCGACTTGATGTAATTCACACAGGGCAATTACTTGGGGATCTTCCGCTGCAAGTGCTTTGACTTCAATTTCTGATTCACCCATCTCGGATCTTCTAAATGCTAGGTGATGGGTGGTGCGTTTCGATCGCCATCTACCCGCACTATGCTGAAAAAATTCCATTACATCCATCATGCTCTAACTTTACCTAATAACTTAAAAAATAACGGGCGGCAATTCTAATGATTGCTGTGTGATTCTATTTTAGCAATTTCGAGATCGAAGGAAAACCTCTGATTTGCGGAGCGGCTCCAACCGGCGAATCGCCTTGATAATTACGGTCTTGCAGCGCGATCGCAACAGATTTTTTTCAGAAATAATGTACCGAACATAACGAAATATTGCGTTGTTTCTCATAACTAGTGCGTGTGGATCGTTGATTGCTTATTATGAAAAGTGAATTGTCCAACTCAAAACTAGGAGAGCTTCGATGCTTGACTCTTTTTCCGGAGCGGTAGTTACCACAGATGCTAAGACCGCTCCAATCAGTGGTGCTGACCTTAATGCCCTCAAAGACTTCATTGCTGAAGGCAACAAACGCTTAGATGCAGTAAACGCAATTGCTAGTAACGCTGGCTGTGTTGTCTCTGACTCTGTTGCTGGAATGATTTGCGAAAACCAAGGCTTAATTCAAGCTGGTGGTAACTGCTATCCTAACCGTCGTATGGCCACTTGCTTGCGCGACGCTGAAATCATTTTACGTTATATCACTTACGCTCTACTAGCTGGTGATGCTTCCGTTCTCGACGAGCATTGCTTAAACGGTTTGAAAGAAACTTACGCGGCTTTAGGTGTACCTACTACCTCGACAATTCGTGCCGTTCAAATCATGAAAGCTTGTGCTGTCGCTCACATCAACGACACTAACACTCAAGCTAACGCTGGCAAGGAATTTGTCCAAATGGGTGTTACCAAAGGTGATTGTTCCGCGCTGACTTCCGAAGCTGCTTCCTATTTCGATCGGGTGATTTCTGCACTCAGCTAAACTGACGTTTACTCGTTCTTGTTAGATTTGGTATTACCAGATCTCTGGGCTGTCTGTCGCCTCTAAACTAGTCCCCCTGGAGATGATTTGGTTGTTTTGGGTGCGATGCACTCGGCGGTTGAGATCGGCAATCTTCGTTCCAGCATAACTGAAATTTAGCGAGGGAGATATCTGTGATGAACGATCGCTCGATCGCATTTGGAACTAATAACATCGGGCTTGAACTTCAGCCAATGGGGATCGACTGGCTCTCGCTCTGCCCAAGCAATCAGGGCAGCGGGGAGATTTATTCCCGCTAAGTGTGAGAATAGATAACCACCACCAAAGCGGGGATTTAGTTCGATCGCATATAAACCGCGATCGTCGATCATCACATCGCAGTCGAGATTGCCAATATGCCTAGTAGATCGACCAATTGTTGCACCGATTTGCGCCAACCTCTCGTCAGCAACGGTGATGGCTCGATCTGTTTCGCCGGCGCGCATCGAGAGTTTTCGCTTGATGGATGTGGTGACGTAGTTACCATCGAGATCGTTAATGATATCTAGTCCATATTCTTGTCCGATAATCTTTTCCTGAACCATCACACATCTGTCTGGATCGGTGGCACTGATTGAAGCTAGGATTGTCTTATGTAAGATTTTTCTCACATACTGATATGCTAATTCCAATTCCTCCTCATCCTCAGCCTCAACCACCCCGATCGAGGCACTACCCCACCGTGGTTTGATCATCACCGGAAACGATAACTTGCCTTGCGCTATTGCCTGACGGGCATCGATCGCGGAAAGATAAGTTTTTGGGGCGAGGATACCATGATTTTCTAAAAATTGAAACGTTGCCCACTTGTCAAAACAAGTATCGATGACTTCTGGTGCTGAAACAACTAGAATAGTGCCTATTTTGAGAAAGCGATCGCGTTGTCTGGCTAACAGCGGTAATTCTAAATCATTGAGGGGAATTAATAGGCGAATTTGATGATCTTGGCAGAGATCGAAAAGTCGATCGAAATAATTAGGATCGCTGACTAGTGGGAGTAAAACACTTTTGTCTGCCTCCTGTAGTGCAGCAGCTTCTAGACTTGCATCCCCCGCTATCACATAACCGCGATCTTGTAGTGCTGTTTGAAAAAAATTAACAAGATAGTTGCGTCGTCCCGCACAGGTTAGCATCACGTTCATCTGTTTTACCCTTTGTCGCTGATGGTGTTTGTACAATTAGTTAGACATTTTTTTATTCGGGGGTTCCCCCCGAATAAAACGCCGCTAATCCGTCGGGAAACTAGGGCGTACGCGAATCGCTCCCAAGTTTGGGAGAGGGCGCAAGAGTTGCACGTTATTTAATTCTCATTCCTTAGATGGATCGTAAAAACTAACGATATATTTTCGCTTACCAGAGTTCAATACTGGAATTTCGTCAACGTAATCAATCTCAATTTGAGCATTATTTCCTAATATCTGCTTCAGTTGCTCGCTCAGAGATTGCTCTTGTGAAAATGTCTCGTTGACACAAAGGCGAACGCGGTAGTGAGTTCTATCCTCCTGAATAAATTGAAACTGCTTCACCACCATACTTGATATATTTAATGCCTCAAATGTCGCATCAAACACAAAAGGTACAAGCCGTCGTCCCGAAGTGTCATATATGCTATCAATCTGCCTTCCTTCTAGGGACTGAAGAATGGGAGTCGCAAACTGAGGGCAATCACTTGGGATCATAGAGCCGATGTCACCAGTATCATAGCGGATCATGGGCAGCGCATAATTATATAGATCCGTAACGACTATGCGTCCAGGTGTACCGGGTGATGTCGGTTCATCATTATCGAAATTAAGGGTTTCAAAGAAATAGCTAGCGGTGTTGAAATGGAATTTACCACAAGTAGGGCATTCGTAAGCTAGTACACCACACTCTTGGTTGGAGTACCTTGACAAAACTGGACAGTCAAAAGCCTTGCGAATTGTATCACTCATATTCGGATAAAGTGGCTCTGCAAGACAGAGTATACCCTTCACTCCAAAGGATTTGGGAGTGTCTCCTTGCGAGATAATGTGGCGAGCAAGATCGTAAATGACGCTGGAGTATCCAATCAGGATCTCGATGTTACTGTCATTAAAGAGTGTCTGGCGTTGTCGCTCGAAGGAGGCGATATCTTGGATGCGAACATCAAACTCAATTTCATTTTGAATGAAGAGTTTAACCGAGCTTTTTCTGAAACTAGGTTCTATCGTGCGAAAAAATGCGTGTCGGATACCTACACGATATCCCACAATAGAGTTAAATTCGATCAGTTCTGCCAATACTCGTTGGCGCTTACTTGAATTCTGAACTACTCGAAAAGGAGTCCCCGTGGAACCAGCCGTTTCCATTGCCTTCAGTTTTTTGCCCTTGAAGACTGTTGACTCAAAACTTGCAAATGATTCCCTAATGATATTCTTATTGACGACCGGAAAACTTTGAATTCGATCGGCACTATTATAGCTTTTGTAATAGTCCGTGGTATGAACGGCATGATTCAGGAGCAATTGGATCTGCTGGGCTTGATGTTCAGCTAGAAGAGATCCATCTGCTGTCACCTGTTGAATATTCCGAAGGTGGGTGTGGATGGGCGAACCCTTGAGATAATCTAGTGTCCAAAATAAAGCTTTGCGTGCAGTTGTAGCGATCGTACCGTTCTGATTTTTTGATTTCACTGTTTTATCTCCAACTCTACTGGTAGTCCTAACTGCTGTTGACGGGACTTGGCAAAATTACCTTCTAGATTTGGATCGATATCAATATCGCTACGCGCAATTACCTTCCAAACAGTCATGAACAAGATGTAAATATCTAATCCTAAAGACTGCTGCTCAACATATTGAACATCAAGTTCTAGGCGATCTGCCCACGGCAATTTATTCCGTCCGTTAATCTGCGCTAATCCAGTGATGCCTGGGAGAACTGAATGGCGCAGACACTCTCGTGCCGAATAGTATGGTAAGTATTGAACTAGTAAGGGGCGAGGCCCAACAAAAGACATCTCGCCTGTCAATACACTCCAGAGTTGTGGAAGTTCATCGAGACTGGTTTTACGCAAAAACTTTCCTAAATTCGTCAGGCGTTCGGCATCAGGTAATAACTCACCATTAGGTGCAGATTCATCTGTCATCGTGCGAAATTTATAACACACAAAAATCTGGCCATGTTTACCGGGACGTTGTTGGGAAAAAACGATCGGCATGCCCGTGCGAGTGTAAATGGCCATCGAGACTATTAGCATTACAGGAGAAAATATCAGCAGTAATATTGCTGCCATTAAACGATCTAGGAGGGATTTCACTGATTGATATAATTGTCGATTTTTCATATTTAAAAACCTCTCAATAACTTATTACTATTTTTTGGTACTAATTCTCGATACACTGCAATTGTTTCTCGACAGACACGCTCAACTGTCAATCGTTCCAAATTTCTTAATGCTTTCTCCTGCCATTTTTGAATCGAAGCCAACCAACCCATTAGCTTCGCATTTCGTCCATAATTACTCGAATGCATTGTACCAATTAGAGTATATCTAAAGCTACGTTTGAAAAGACCAGCCAGTAGTACTGCTCTAGGGGTATGTACGTGAATGACATTTGGCTGCAATTCTTTGATTAGGGCAGGATAATCTATGATAGATTTCAGTATTTTTATCGGTCTAAGTTCTTTATCCAGATAAAAGTGTCTTGCGCCATAGCGAGTTAGCAATTCCACATATTCTCCACCTTCAGAAGCTACTGCTACATCAAAACCAGCTTTTGCTTGCAAACAGGCTAAATCGACTACTACATTACAAATACCGTTACCACTTGCACGAACATGCGGTGCAATATGTGAAATTTTCAGCATCATGACAAAGTATAATTTGTGACAGCTAGTGCGTTTGGATCGCAATTGTGAAGTTTTCTAAAAAATCAGCATACTGTTGATAGATAATTTTCCCATCCATATTTTTTCTGGCATATTCTAATCCACTTCTACCCATTTGAGGCAACAATTCACGACGTTCATAAAAATCTAATAATTTAGCTGTTAGTGATTCTACACTTCCTGCTTCATAGTGAGAACCAAACTTATATTCATCTAGCGTTTCCTTGAAATAGCCTGTAATCGATGAAATAACTGGAAGACCTAGAAAAAGATAATCAAAAACTTTATTCGGCATATTTGGGGGCCAATCAGATGTATACGGAAGAAGACCAATGTCTGACTCCAACAAAATAGAAAGAGCCATCTCGAAAGGTAACTGACCAGTAAAATTTATATTTGTCAAACTCAATTTATTAGCTAAGTGCTTAATTTGATCGTAAGTAGATCCATCACCAATTAAATTAAATTTAATTGGCTTGTTTTCACACTCTTTGGCTGCCCTAACCACAGTTTCTAGGTCATAAAAATAGCTAAAATTCCCAATATATGACACGACTAGCGGCAGGTTTAAATCTTTCGACAGTAACTCCGATATCTGAAAAAACTGAGTGTCAAAACCTAAAGGTAGTAAAGCTTTCTCGATCGGTTTAGGAGTATCCTGAAAACCCAATAGGTAATCTATGAAATCTGGAGAAACTCCGACCAAACCATCTGCCAGTTTAACGGCAAGTTTCACATCTTCTGCGAGCGATCTGAGCAATATTTTACTTAATAAATTTCTCAGAAAACTAGGAAATATAGACTCAATCGCTTTTGGCCAAGCATCTTGCATATCTATTATGCCAATTATTCCAGTTTCAGAACAGAATTCCATCGCAGCGCGCGCTGAACTAGTGGGTGGAATACTGGCTATAACTAGATCGATTTGATCTGATTCATTTAGGGATTTTAAAGCTTGTGAAACTCCTGTAGCATAAGCATGATGGCTAATAATACGTTGTGGAGAAATATTTTTATAATAGGGCGGTACCTTAATAAACAATACCTGGATCTCTATATTCTCATTAGTAGTTGGCTGTTGCCGATATTGTTTATTGCCGTGGAAAAAATCTGCCGTAATCCAACTTACCCGATGACCTCGATCGACTAGTTCATTGGCTAGCATACTATATCGAGCACGTCGCTTACTTTCCCAAGGCAAGGGATCGAAGGGATTAACAATCGCAATGTTCATAATTAGCACCTAAAAGATTGATATTTACTGTTAAATTATTTGGCAAATTTGTTTCGACCTCTCTGATAAATTTTGTCAAGCATCAGCTAAGCATGGTTAACAACTCTACTTTTATTTATAATATTTTCATATTCTATTTGGGACTGTCTTCCCACTTGTATCCATGTGTATTTTTCTTCAATAAAATTTCGTGCTGCCTGTCCGCGTAATGGAATTTCATGTCTTCGATCCAAAATCTTATCAATTCCTTGAGCGATACTTTCTGGTGTTGAATCAACTGCCCATCCAGCTCCAGCAGAATCTACATTTTCAGCCATTCTCGTTCCAGGAGTAAGCAAGCAAGGTATGCCATAAGAAAGAGCTTCCAATACGGCCATTGGATGTCCTTCAAATCGAGAAGTATGTAAAAATATATCAGCATTTTGAAAAACTAGCTGCTTGGATTTTTCTCCCCAAACTGGATCGTTTATCTGAATTAGATCTTGGATTTTGTAGCTGTCGATTGACTCCTGTAACCGTTCTTTACTTCCTCGCTCGTCAGGGCCATACAAACTGATTTGAACATGAGATTGCCTCAAATTATCTTGAATGATATTACAGGCTTTGATTAGCAGATCTAAGCCTTTGTGTTGAATCGCTAATCGTCCCAAAAAGACGAATCGTAAATCTTGATTCTGCCCTGGAGTAACAAGTGTGTGAATCGGTGGTAAACTCACCCCATTTCCCGCTATAAATACTGGATGCTTCCAGATAATTTTGACATCCAATGCTTCTTGTTCTGTCAAACACTGAATTGCCGCAGAATTTCGCACCATCCAATTAAAAAAACATAGATTTCCAATCAACTTTTTCAATCGTTTAAGTTGCTGTGCGCCTGCTGTCATTCCGCCATGGGGCTTAATTACATAAGGTATTTTTCGAGTGATAGCTTCATAAATAATTGGAATATGACTTACAATATAAGTGCTATGAAAAACAATCAAGTCTGGGCAATTAAAAGGTTCAGGCAGTGATTCGAGCGCGGGATAAGGAGGTAAGTCTTTAATATAAATTACTGGATATATTTCAGCTTTTTCATATCGCCCAATACTAGAACTAGTCAGCAGCGCAGTTTGTATTCCTAGATAGTGAAGAGTCTCAACCGATGGAGGTATTGCAAAGGTTAATCCAGAAACTTCAAAATCAGTGATTGGCGCAACATGTAAAACAACAAGTGTATCCGAGCGGTTTCCACAATCCTTATCTATAATGATTAGTTTCTTCGCAATTTCCATGGTGATTAATTCTTTGAGAATTGGTAGACATGTACATCTTCGGATTTAATCAACCCCTTCAGATTTCGATCTTTAAACACCATTCCTGATGGACGCTTGGTAAATAACGGTTGTGCTGAGCCTGTTAATTTGACTGTTGTGGGTATTTGAATCGAAACCTGCCTGCTAGCATTCATCGATGTATTCACTACCACTAAGTAGACTTTGTTACCGTAAAACCACTGTCCTGCAATCACATCACTAAATCCTGTGTTCAGGCGAGTAAAAGTACCTTCTAACAAGGCTGGACTCAGCTTTTTGATTTCTGGTGCAATAGATCTTACCATTCTCCACACACCTGGATTTTTGTCCCTCAAACTTTGTCCATCTTCGTAGTATGAATAGAATAATATTCCCTTGACTTCATTTAGTAATGCCTGATAGGTCATATTGTATACTTCTTGAGGAGTTGGCCATCTTTGTCCCTTCCAATTAAAAGTCTGTAAATTAGCAATTAACGGACGGTTTTGTTTGCGGACTTCCTCTTTCGCAATACGAAAGACACTATCTACCTCACTGAGATGATTGGGTGCATTTTTAGGCCGGTTTTTGTAAGGATAGCCTATGGGGTAATGCTGACCACCAATTAAGTCAGCAACATGAGAATAATCTCTCCATTTTCTAGACCAGCCACTCACACTGATGTAGGTATAATGCTTGGGATCGATTGCTTTTACTTGTCGATGGAAAGAGAGAATTTCCTCGCTACTTTGACGATCTCCAGCATCATCGGCAATTCCCCAGCCAAGAACAGATGATTTATCTTTCGAGTCAGTAACGATGGGCAGATGAGCAGAACCTCTGAGTTCAGTCAGAACAAAAATACCAAGTCGTTTAGCCTCATCAAGAAATACACCGTATTCTTGAATATTTTCCCAAAAAATGAAGGCAGTATTGCATCCGTCATCTGCTATTTTGCGAAGTACATCAATTCGCTGAGTAGGATTATAAGAGGAATAGTAGAAACCAAAAGGGAAAAATGGTTTGTTATCAACGATGATATTGGAAATAGGATTTAGCTTGCGGATACCCGCATCAACTACTGTCTTACTTGAGAGAATATTAGTATTTTTTTTGGCAAATAAAGTTAGAATCAACACAAATGTTAAAATTGACAATACCACAATTTTTCTCATGAAGATAGCCATTCTTAATTAGATATTTACTTCACAATTTAGTCTGATTTTTCGATCTATCCGATGGCAAAAATTCTCGACTGGCAGGCGGAAGGAATCTTTGGCTCCTCCTCGGGGGTAGGAATCTTTGGCTGCTCGGGGGTAGTAATCTTTGGCTGCTCGGGGGTAGTAATTTTTGACTTGATATTCGATCTGTCAATATGGGCATTATTGGGTAATAGTTTGTCATGACTACTCCCATTGATAGTAAGTATGCCATTGTCATACTATTACCCAATGCACCAAACATACCTTCACCCATAGACAAGGACCAGAATCCAGTTGTAATCAATAGAGGTGCTGAAGCATAAGGATTATTCGATTGAGATCTTAGATATGAATAAGCATAGTAAAAATTAACTATTATCAGGATTAGCATGAGTAATAACGCTATAATTCCACGATGCCCAAGTGTACTAACAATAGTATTGTGTGCCCCTAATCCAAATGTGTCTTCAAAATAATCGCTGCCATGTCCAATTAAATTTGCATCACTTAATGTTTGTGCCCATATTTCTTCTCTACCACTCAACCCCTCTTTTTGGTGAATGTTGTTAATATTTGAAAATAAGATTAATATATGTTCCGAAGGTAGCAAAAAGAGAGTTGCTACACTAATAGCGAAAAAAGATGTAATGGTGGCAATCAATATTCCAGTGTTTTTCATTAGATCTTTCGATAGCAATATTGTCATTGCCAAGCAGGTAATTAGAGATGTTCGAGCATTTGCTACAAGGATAATTGAAAAGCTTAATAACAATAGTAAAGCCAAAATAAATATTTTTAATTTCCTCCAGGATTTATCAATCATTGTTTTTTTCTCGGACAAGATTGCACTTAAAATAATAAAAATACCACATGCCATTGTTGCACTTATAAATCCTAACTGATTAGGGTTTGGAAATATACCCGAATAAGATGCATAAGAACTACTTGATTCCGCAATAGGATAAAAAACTAAAGAAACAAATATATAAAAAAGCGAACTAAAAATAATAGCTAGTGCAATCAATAAATTTACCGATAAACCCATTAACCTTGGAAGTGAATAAAAGAAGATAATCGGTACTCCAACTAGCATCCATAAACTGTCTCTGAAAGAGAATAAATCTCCCCTGATTATGTCAAATATTAATGATGCTAATGCTAAAAATATCCAAGTCAATTTAAGTGGAATAGCCTGATTTGATGAATATCTTTGATTGAATCTAGAAGATAGTAAAAGCAGCGAAAAACTTGCGCCCATCAAGAAATAGCGAAGTGTAATAACATTAGGATCTATTGGATTTAAAGAATCACCCAAGCTAGTTAGAGACGATCCACCAAATAAAATAGTAAGCAAACAAACTCTATATACATCTTGTCGATTTAATTGGTTTTCCATGATACTCTGTGTCAATATTTTGATAATAAGCAATAGTCACTTTAGTAACTTTGTTTAAATTCTCTGGATTTGTTTGTGGGAAAGTTATAGCATTTGATCGATGTTAAATCTACTAATGACGATCTTCTCGCGGGAAGGGAATATATCATCTGCTGAACTAAACAATATTACTTGCATTGGTAAATTTTGATTAAATTTTCTATGCTAATAGTCAGATTGAAGTGACTGTTTTTGACAATCGAGAGTGCAGTGTTTTTTTGGAATGATCTGTTCTTCATTTCCAATACTATCTTTGCCCAGTGTGATGATGCGGCTGATAGTGGAACTCTTGATATCAGCGCACTTACTAGATCTGCTTCTGACGGAACAACATCTGAAATTACACAAGGTAGTCCGGCTGCTTGAGCTTCAATTAATACTAGTCCTAACCCTTCACATAGAGAAGGAAATAAGAATACATCCATTCCGCCTAACATCAATCTTGGTACATCGGCGCGAACACCAGCAAAGATGATTAGATCGCTTATGCCTAGTTCGATCGCTTGAGCCTGAATTTGACTTTCTAAACAGCCTCTGCCGACTAATAATAGACGAGCATTTGATTTTTGTTCGACAAGTTGAGCAAAAATTTCGAGCAGGAAGCGATGATTTTTTTGTGGATCGAATCTGCCAACATGTCCGATGACAAAATCATCTATCCCAATCCCTAATTCAGCTCGAATCGCCGCTCGATCTACCTGTTCATCGAATGGGGTGAGATCGATCCCACATGATAAAATTCGGTAACGGGGATCTTGTGCCCACTTAGTTCCAAATAAATCTCCTACCGCTTGCTCGCTAGGTGCTAATCCGATCGTGCAATATTTTCTAATCAACCAGAGCATTAAATTTAGATAAAATCGACGAGCTAATCCAGCATTTGCCTCCAGAGCTGCAGAATTAATCTGGCTATGAGCAATTCGAGTTTTCACTCCTGCTAATTTTGCCACCAATAACACTATCCCACTGAAATGATGGACGTGGGAATGCACGATATCATAGTCCTGGACAATTCGATAAAGACTAGCAATATAACCGAATGGATTAGCGATCGAACAGGGAATAACGCGACTACCTAAACTACGAATTTCTGCATCATAGTCCCCTGGTGCTTGGCTATTTACCAAGAAATCCATCTGAAATTGAGATCGATCGATCTTGCGGAATATTCCCATCATCCATGTTTCCGATCCACCACGAGTCATTGACCCGAAAATATGTAGAATCCTTAGTGGTCGCTGCCGTTCTAAATTAGAGACTTGACTCGCTGGTACTGGATGTTTTGATTTTGTAGATACCATATAATACAATTCCTAAACTAAATATAACTTGAACGATCGCTCCGATGAGTAAGGCGATCGCGGCTCCGCGTAATCCTAGACTCGGAATCAACCAAAAACACGCCAAGGCAGATCCAGTTGTGACGGTTAAAAATAGCGGTATTTGAGCAGAAAAATACCTCATTGCCGTCATGGCATATCCAAGAAATGAGGAAACATTCGCTAATGCTGTTGTCATCATCACCAACAGAAATATGTCTAAATATTGAGGCTGAGCGTATGCCGATTGATACAGCCAAGTCAGAATTTCTGCTCCACTGGTTCTTACTACCAAGATCCCCAGCAGCCCGATTATCACTGCAATGCCAATCAATTTGAGTAGCAGTGTGCCAAATGTCCGAATATCGCCAGCCGCATAATATTTCGCTAATCGTGGCATCGCCGATTGTCCCAATGCACCCACAACCATATTTGCTACCACCATTAGATAGGCGATGGCAGCAAAGAATCCGAGTTCTCGTGCCCCCAAGTACCGCTCGATAAAGTAGCGTGGAATATTTGTGTTCAGCGAAATTAGCATCATCGAAAATCCGAGTGGTAAAGCTAACCACGCCAGCTTTTTCAGCTTATGCCACTCCCATCGGGGCATAATTGACTCCCATCGCCTTTCCACAGGGTTTAGCGGTGCTGACTGTGCAAACATTAAGGCACCGCTGGGGAAATCGTAACCTACTAAAACGATCGTTCCCGCCATAACTAAGCCCAGACTGCCCCACACCACGCTATGGGTGAGGTAAACGCCGATCGTCAGCAATATTAGTGATAAAGGCCCTTTAATCATCGACGAAATGGCAATTCGATCCATCCGTTCGTGCTGTTGAATTAAGCCCGACAAGATATCACTAATCGATTCCACCGCTTTGGCACAGCCGATGGCGATGACGACAAGTGCAGTTTCCCCGCCATATCCAGATCGCCAAGTAATTCCAACGATCGTCAATATCGCCAAGCCAGTCGCGATCAATCTGAGTCCTAAGTAGTCTCTAAACAAATACTCCTGTTGAGTATCCGTTGCTTGAATCGATCTCAATTGAAGATTGGTAAACATGATCGCCGGGGCTGTCATGGCTAGCCCTAGCGTAAATTGTCCGACCATTTCTGGACTACCGAGCTTTGCTAGCACCACCAGCATTCCCCACTGACAAGCTGCATAAATTGCATTCCCGGCAAAAGTCCAGGAGAAATTACGGCGTAATGTCAGCGGTTTAACTATCGACATAATCTAGCCATAGAAACAATTCGACATTTGGAGCAGCAATTTTTGATAACTTTGATGACTCGGTGTAAATCTAAGTCAGTTAAATTAGATCCAGAGGGTAAACACAGTCCGTTGGCAAACAGATGTTCGGATATTCCTGCTCCGATATATTCACAATTGGCAAATATCGGTTGTAAATGTAAAGGTTTCCAGACTGGTCGAGATTCAATATTTTGGGCGGCTAAGGCGAGTCTGACGACTTCTCGATCGACCCCAAACTGCTGGGGGTCGATCGTCAAACAAGTCAGCCAGCGGCTACTCGTACCATAGTCTGCCTCCGGCATAAATTTAATTCCGGGTAAATAGCCTAGAGCTTTTTGATAAATTGCAAAATTTCGTTGTCGTTGAGCGACTCGCTCTGCTAATACCTGTAATTGCCCGCGACCGATTCCCGCTAAAACATTACTGAGTCGGTAATTATAACCAATCGTTGAATGTTGATAGTGAGGTGCATTATCCCTGGCTTGAGTCGCTAAAAATTTGGCTTTGGCAATTAAGCTGTCATCCTTGGATACCAACATGCCACCACCAGCAGTTGTGATAATTTTATTGCCATTGAAGGAATAGATGCCCATTGTACCAAAGGTACCTGGGGTTTGACCTTTGTAGGTAGCACCTAAAGCTTCAGCCGCATCTTCAATCAGCGGAACATCATAGCGAGCGCAAGCGGCTAAAATTGGATCGATATCTGCACTCTGTCCATACAGATGCGCTACCACTACTGCTTTTGGTAATTTACCGATTCTGGCACGTTCGGCTAATGCTGTCGCTAATAAATCCGGATCTAAATTCCAAGATTGACGATCGCTATCAATAAAAACGGGTTTCCCGCCTAAATAGCTAATCGGATTGGCAGAAGCAGCAAAAGTTAAGGTCGAACAAAACACCTCATCACCAACTCCTACCCCAGCTAAGAGTAAGGCTAGGTGTAAGGCGGCTGTGCCTGAATTCAGCGCAACTGCGTTATCAATGTCTACCGTTTGACAAAACTCTGACTCAAAAGCATCCAGGTTAGGTCCAACCGGCGCAATCCAATTAGTTGAAAAAGCGTCTTTGACAAATTCTAATTCGTTCACTCCCATGTGGGGACTGGACAAAAAAATCGGTGAGTAATTTACTACTGATTGCTTAACAATACTCTCAATCGTTCTCGAACGGTCGAGAACGATACTGGTATTTTTTCTCTGGCTATACTTCTGCTTTGTCTTGCTGGATTTTACCGCCGTTTTCATGTCTAATAAATACCCCTGATTTATATTGATGCATCATCTAATGAAGTAGCGGGATTGCAAAATTTCATGCTCAAAAATGTCTCTTTTCAAGAGCAAGACTTTGCGTATTTACACAAATAAATTATTTGTGCCCAAAAGTAGTTTTTAAAATTTAAATTCCTTACTTATAGCGTAATCGCTCGCAAAACGCTCACTAGAACACATTGTTACGATTTTAGTAACAAGATAGAGCCACTCTAGTTAGTTTTGATTACAAAGATTAGTCGAAAATTTACCTGTTAAATCCCATTGTTGACTAAACTGATTACCTTGTCGTCCGCCAGATGGCGTAAGTAATTTTCTAAAATATTTATGTCTCAAACAAAATAATAGCGGATCTAGGGGCTAATGACGCGATCAATATTTTTCAACAAATAGTAAAGTTGATGAGCCGATCGAGTGGCCGTCACACTTAACGTCCGACTAACTTATTGAGGACTGGGACTAGGCAATTTACTCGGACTCGGTAATGGCTTGATGACTTTTTTTGCTGGTGCCGGGGTCAGCTTAGCGATGCCAGGTACTTTTTTGAGTGCGACAAACATGTCAAACCGATTGCTATATTCGTCAAAAATCGCACTGGTGACACCTAGACTTCTGACAGCTTTAAACGTGGCAATAACTTCTGGGGAAAGATAGGGTAGGGGTAAATTTCCAGCATTGATTGTTCGATCGATATCGATGAAAAATTGGCCGTTATGGGCAGTTAAAGTCGATCGAGTACTTTGTTGAAACACAGGGTCATCGGACAGGCGGTGCTGGGGTTGAGGCACAAAACTACTGGCGATCGGTGCGCCTAAAGTCAAGAAAGCTAAATTATTACTCAACCAGCCATGTGTGGCAGCGGTACCATTCAGCGGCGATGACCAGTTGATGACATCTTTGCCGCCTAGCTTGGCTTTGGTAACTTTAAAAGCTTGTTTTTGACTCATCGTACTATCTAGCTTGGCAAAAGCTTGCTCGGCAGCCGGACGGTCGCTCGCTTGCTGTAGTAAGACTAATCCTGCCCCAAATTCTGTATCCACCCGATCGGATTCTGGTCCAACAGATTTAGGAATCATCGCGACTCCAAACGGCCCTTTACTCCAGTTGAGGATCTCCGGTTCTAGTTCCAGTCCAGTTAAACTATCCAGATTTTTCACAACATCATCCGGTTTGAGCGGTGCGAGGGGATTGGATTGGGCACTGCGAACGTAGTCGAGCCACAATCTTTGTAAGTTACCCCCCGACAACATCACTAGGGTATTGGCGGGGAGATTACTCGCGAGATTTTGACCTTGATTTTCTACTACCAATTTTTGCTTGGTGCTGGGTCTGAGCCAGGAAATACCTTTCCAGGCGATTCCGGCTGAATCGAGGGTGGCATTAGCGGCGATGCCTTGCTGGACTTGCGCTTGGGCGAGTGTTTCGGGAGCTAGTGTTTGCGGGGAGTTAGCAGCGGCGACGGCAGTAGCCACCGGAATATTGACATAGAGTTGAACGAAGGGTCGATCAATTTCAATTTCCGTCAGGGCCTTGGTGTAGCCGGGAATCGCCAGTAGCGATTTACTACCTTGCTGGGTATCGATGACTCGTTGCAAGCCCAACCGATCGGTCGCAATTGCCACAAAATTATCCAAGACGGCGATCGCGATCGTGCCGGTTTTCCGCTTGGTTTCTTTGATCGAGACTCCTTGATAATTGCTTTCGACTAAATTAGCATCGATCGGTGTTTGATGCTTTTCTAGTACCTGTTTGGCTGCGGCTGGATTGGCGATCGGTAAAATCATGACTAACTGCTGCTGGGGCAGTTTGACTCGATTAGATTTACCTGGAGTAGCGGCAGGATTATTTAAGTAGGCGAATAAAATTTGTTTGCCAATCCACGGTTGAATATCTCGT
>JANPJH010000074.1:0-3537 GCA_031425415.1 Chamaesiphon sp. VAR_61_metabat_425
CCCTTGATTCCGAACATCCACCCGCACCTAAGCTGATTGACGCTTGCGTGCATTGTGGGTTTTGTCTTTCTACTTGCCCCAGTTATCGGGTGTTAGGGACAGAAATGGATTCACCACGCGGACGAATCTACATGATGGATGCGCTAAATCAGGGCGAAATCGACTTGACTCCAGCGGTTGTGAGTCATTTTGATAGTTGTCTGGGCTGTTTGGCTTGTACGACTACTTGCCCATCGGGAGTGCAGTACGATAAATTGATTGCGTCAATGCGTCCACAAATCGAGCGCAACCATCAACGTCCATTAGCTGAAAGGTTATATCGACAATTTATCTTTGGGCTATTTCCCTATCCCAATCGGCTGCGGTTATTACTAATTCCGCTATTTATTTATCAAAAGCTCGGTTTGCAGAAATTAGTCAGACAAACAGGGATAGTCGAAAAAATTTCCCCTCATTTAGCGGGGATGGAATCAAATCTACCGAAATTATCGCTTAGCACATTTCAAGATACTTTACCAGGAGTAATTCCGGCCCAAGGTAGTCAAAGATATCGAGTTGGGATGATTACAGGTTGCGTCCAAAAACTGTTTTTCGATCGAGTCAATCAAGCTACCGTCCGCGTTCTTACGGCTAATGGTTGTGAAGTGATCGTGCCTCCAAATCAGGGCTGTTGTGCAGCTTTACCACATCACCAAGGGCAAGAAGAACAGGCAAAAACTCTAGCTAGACAAACGATCGATAATTTTGCTGATACTAATGTTGATGTAATTATTATCAATGCGGCGGGGTGTGGACACACATTAAAAGAATATGGTGAATTGCTCCAAGACGATCCGGCATATCATCAAAAAGCGATCGACTTTTCCGCGAAAGTCCGAGATGTTCAAGAATTTCTTGCCGAGATCGAACTAACTACTAAACTGTTGCCAATTTCTACCGAAAAGCTCACCTTAGTCTATCAAGATGCTTGCCATTTATTACACGGTCAGAAGATTAGTATTCAACCCCGCCAACTTCTAAAACAAATCCCTAATATCGAGCTAAAAGAACCACTGGATGCAGCAATTTGTTGTGGTAGCGCAGGTGTCTATAATATGCTCCAGCCGGAAACAGCTAATGAGTTAGGCCGACAAAAAGTTAACAACCTGACTAATACTGGGGCGACAATTATTGCTTCGGCTAATCCTGGATGTACGCTGCAAATCGCTAAACATTTGGAACTGCAAGGACAGCGGACGAGAATATTACATCCGATCGAATTACTAGACTACTCAATTAGTGGCGTAATGATTTAGAAATTATGCGATCTGGTTACACTCTTCCTGTTTTTGCAACTGCTAGTGCGATCGCGGCTTTAACTTGTTTGCGACAATCTGCTTCCGCCACAGAGGTGGTGGATATTTTAGCTGTCACCCTAGATTTAATTACCCCACCCCAAGAGGTGACAATCGCGATCGAACAAGTGGCTGTAATTCACTCAAGAATGGCTTTAGGCATCACGCGCAGCGATCCTGGTGACAATTTAGATTTAACTCGCGATACGCCGATTTGGGCGGTAGTCGAATGGGCTGATTCCAATCAGGTGGAAACGATCGCGCTAGTGGGGGGTGAAGGGGTTGGCAAGCAGTCAAACCTGGAAGATCGAGCTGCAATATATAGTTATGCCCAGCAGCTTTTACAGACGAATTTAGCCCGACTACTGACACCGAGCGAAAAGATTCGGGTGACGATTATTTTGCCAGAGGGGAGAACGTTGGCAATGCGGACATCCAATGCGGCGTTTGGTGTGGTCGAGGGATTATCGTTGTTGGGAACGACGGGGATTTCCCAACCATTGAGCGCGCCAGGGCAGTTGGATTTGTGTTTAGTGGAATTGCGATCGAAGGTTGGAACATCCGGAACCCACACTTCGACAAGCTCAGTGCAACGCCCCCAGCCCGGAACCCACCCCTACCCCTCCCAGGAGCGGCTCACTCCGGTCGGGAAACCCGACCATGGAAGTGAGACAAGACAGGGGAGTAAGAAAGAAGGGGCGCAGGAGCAGGTGGATGTGACAGTGGTGGGTGGATCTCCGCTAGTTTTCTGCATCGGTGAAAATGGGATAGATCTGGCACAGAAGATGGGCATCGATCGCGATCGAATAATCAAGACAGCTAACTGGTTGGGGCCATTACTTGCTGAAGCGGGATTATTAGGGATACCGGAATTATTATTGTTTGGTTATCATGGTAAATTATTAAAATTAGCGGCGGGTATTTTTCATACTCATCATCACTTGGCGGATGGTAGATTAGAGACTTTAGTTGCAGCAGCGGCGCGGATGGGTTTAGCCGCAGAACAATTGGCGGGATTATTTGAGAGTGAGACAGCCGAAGATGTGCTGAAATATTTAAAATCGATCGACCTAGCCGAAGGCACTAACTGGGTAGAGCGGGTTTATGGATATCTGGCCGAGCGGATTGATGTAAGATCTCAGACATACATTTATAGTCAAACTCAGCAACAAGTAAATGTCGGCTCAGTGTTGTTCGACAGGCAACGGCAAATTATCATCGCTAGTCCGACTGGCAAAACATTTTTGACCCAGTTGTGTTAGAGTCGATCGAATATAAAACAATTTTTAATTCACTTACTTTAAGCTCTTTTTAAGATGACTCTTTATTCGAGGAGTTTAACCCACCCTAGTATAGATGTGGGAAATTTCGTCATCTACCGTATTACCTTACTGGGAGTCAGCAGTGACAACGCAAACCGAAACCGCTTCAATAGATGTTAACCCAACAGATAAATCATTGGGAGAGACAAACTTAAATCATCAAATGGTCGTGATTCTGGACTTCGGCTCCCAGTATTCCGAGCTGATAGCGCGGCGGATTCGCGAGACGCAAGTTTATTCTGAAGTGATTTCTTATCGCACTACTGCCGAGCAACTCAGACTATTAAACCCCAAAGGGATCATTCTTTCTGGCGGTCCTAGTTCAGTCTATGACGATCGCGCACCGAAATGCGACCCCGAAATCTGGAATCTGGGGATTCCCGTATTGGGTGTTTGCTATGGAATGCAATTGATGGTGCAGCAACTTGGCGGGGAAGTAGTTAAGGCTAAAAAAGCCGAGTATGGTAAGGCGGAATTACTAATCGACGATCCGATCGATCTGCTGACTAATGTTGAGTCAGGCACCACGATGTGGATGAGTCATGGCGACTCATGCGAACAGTTACCAACTGGATTCGAGCTAATCGCCCATACAGATAATACTCCATGTGCCGCAATCGCCGACCATCAGCGCAAACTATATGGAGTTCAATTTCACCCTGAAGTCGTCCATTCGATCGGTGGAATTGCCTTGATTCGGAACTTTGTTTATCATATTTGCCGTTGTCACCCAACTTGGACAACAGAAGCATTTGTGGAAGAAGCAATCAGAAATATTCGAGCAAGAGTCGGTGATAAACGGGTCTTACTGGCACTATCCGGCGGTGTCGATTCTTCAACTTTAGCATTCCTGTTGCATCGGGCGATCGGCGATCAATTGA
>JANPJH010000075.1:0-28055 GCA_031425415.1 Chamaesiphon sp. VAR_61_metabat_425
TAAAAATAACCAAAATACGCCGGGAGTTTGAGGGGCGGCGTAACGCTCCTCAACGGGGGGTCTGGGGGTCGGAACCCCCAGATCTCCGGTTCCACACACTAATCAATACTCACCTTAACAGGGGTACCCCTATTCCCTACCCCCTAAACCACTTCCAACTGATCGAGTCTGAGCCAAATATTTGGCGTTGGCACCTGCCCGAACTTAATTAGGGCATAGTCACCCCGTAAGTCTAAGACTTCACCTTTGGTTTCAAACAAATACTTGGGAAACCGTGCATCACTGGCTTGCGCTTCGAGGCTATTTGCCAGCTTACTGGCGATCGCTCGCACAAATTCTCCTTTTTTTATTGCCATAATTCTGTTCTGCTCCGCAATGGACAACTACTAGAATACGCGAGTTAAAGCCTAATTTTCCGGTAATTGACTCATCCCTTCCAAATCTAGCACCTGCGCCAACAGATCCGGCTCCATTAATCCCTGCTCCAACACAATTTGGCGAAGTGATTTACCCGTAGCTAAAGACTCCTTCGCCACATTTGCCGCATTCAGATAACCGATATGGGTATTCAGTGCCGTCACTAGAGCCAGACTTCCCTCGGCATAGTCCCGACACCGTTGTTCATTAGCCGTAATACCCACAATACACTGGTCGGTGAGAGCTTGAATTGCCTGACCCAAAATTTCAATACTGTGAATCAAATCGTAGGCAATCAACGGCATCATCACATTTAATTCTAATTGTCCCGCCTGGGCGCACATTTCGATCGCCCGATCGTAGCCCATCACCTGAAAACAGACCATCGAGATCATTTCCGCCATCACCGGATTATATTTCCCTGGCATAATCGACGAGCCAGGTTGGACGGGGGGCAATTGAATTTCCTTTAACCCTGTCTTTGGCCCCGAATCCATCAACCGCAGGTCATGGGAGATTTTCACGCAGTCTGCGGCGAGGTTGCGGAGACTCCCAGAAACATTTAGAAACGGTGCCATACTCTGCATCGCCGCCATCAGGTGGGGGGCAACTGTTAGAGGTTGGCCGATTAATTCGCCCAAAATCTGGGCGACCTTCGATCGATATTCGGGATGGGTATTCATCCCAGTTCCCGCAGCACTCCCACCCAAACCCAATCTAGTTAGATCTGCCGCCGCCGCCTGAATCCGCGCTTGATGCTCGCGAAAAATCTGCGCGAATGCGCCAAAACTATCCCCCAACCGCACGGGCACAGCATCCTGCATATGCGTCCGTCCCGATTTGACGATCGAATGAAATTCTACGGCTTTTTGGTCTAGTGCTGTTATGGCACTAGCTAGCGCAGGGTATAAAGTATGTGCTAAAGCCAGTAATCCTCCCACCCGAATCGCCGTCGGAATCACATCATTGGTAGACTGACCGTAATTCACATGGTCATTCGGACTTACCCGCTGATAGTTACCCTTGACATCTCCCAGCAATTCTAGGGCGCGGTTGGCTAGTACTTCATTCACATTCATGTGGTGAGAAGTCCCCGCACCAGCTTGATAAATATCTACCACAAACTGCTCGCGTAAATTTCCGGCTAATACTTCATCCGCTGCCTTGACAATCGATTGACTCAGTTCGGGACTAATGCAACCCAATTCGCCATTGGCGATCGCCGCTGCCTTTTTGATTAGAATACAAGCATCAATATAGGTAGCCAGTGGTTTTAATCCACTAATCGGGAAATTCTCGATCGCCCGTAGTGTTTGAATCCCATAATATGCCTCTGTCGGGATCTGACGTTCGCCCATCGAATCTTTCTCAATCCGGTAATTATCCATATTTATCAGCAGTGTGAGGGTTGTGCGATCGTTAGTTTAAACGAAAAAGAGGGCGGCTCGATCGCGCTTACTTGGGGAGGGTTTACGCACTGACTGCACCGATGGACGGAAAAAACTCTTGAAATCTGAACAAATCTTCCGGTTGAGGGTAAGGCTAATTAAATCTGAGCCGTTTGGATTAGCGCGACCGGCTAGAATGTGCCTGATCGGGAATTTAGGTGATTAAAATCGTTTGAGCTAATTAATGGTGCTGTAGGCTCTGCAATAACCCACTCTCTGGGGATATTTTTTGAGCTAATCCTCAACAAAATGTTCTTGTAAGAACATTTTGATTTTTGAAATAGTTACCAACCAATGGTCGGCGATCGAGATTTTATGAGCAGTCAAAGTTAGTTGAAGGCGGGTAGTTCACCAATTAAGTTATTAACAACCAGCCGCTAGAATCTCATTGGCGGTTAAATTTAGCAATGTATCTTGAAATTGTAATTTATCATTACCCCGATAAATTTGCTCTTGATATCCGGCTGCTGTCAATGTTAAAACCATAATTTCTCGAACTTGTGGATCAATAATCCAATACACCGGAATATCTCGATCTTGGTATTGTATTCGTTTGGCAATATAATCTCTAGATCGCTGTAAATCACCAGGACTAACTACTTCTACGACTAAATCTGGCGGTGCCATCTGCAATCTAATTGTATTGCGCGATCGTAATTGCTCAATGTGTTCTGTCTTAATAATCGTCAGATCGGGATAACGATTGCGAGGTTCGCCATTGACTTCTAATTCTAGCCCATGTCCTCGCGTTCGCAAATGACCGAACATCTGAGCAAAATAGATCAACAGGTTAGTTGCAATCCCAATATTAAACCCTGATTCTGGTGGCACTTGAACTAATTCCCCATTAAATAATTCATATAACCGATTGTTGTCATCCGTATAGGCTAAATAGTCCTCAAAAGATTCAAATCGAGGATGCGTTACTACTGTTGATAAGGTCATTGAAGCGACACTCCTACAATGGCAAGGATTGATCGTATTATACCAATACTGAAATCGATTATTCAGCAGGAGAGACTCCTTCAACTGATAAAGTATTCTGTAAGTTGAGTAATATGGTGCAGAACCCCAACATCAACAGACTCGATCGACTTACAATGATAATTGCCTCCAGCTAGCTTTTAGCACATCTCCGTTAGAGTTATAATGGGGGGTCGCTTGAATTGAGTCGATCGCCGCAGCATAAAACCCACATCCCAACTCCATGACTATCTTCACACTACAATCAGTTAAAAAAGACTTTGGAATCAAAGAGATTCTCAAAGATGGTTCGTTTAGCTTAGATGCTGCGGATAAAGTTGGTTTGATCGGCATGAATGGATCGGGAAAATCAACTTTACTCAAGATGATTGCCGGATTAGAACCAATCGATGGTGGACAGATTTTACTCAATCCTGGGGTTCGCACGATTTATCTGCCGCAACAGCCAGATATGGACCCAAATCATACAGTATTAGAGCAGGTATTTGCCGATAGTGGCGAGCAGATGCAATTAGTGCGGGAGTATGAAGAAGTTTCGGAAAAATTAGCTCGTCCTGAAAATAATGAATCGACTGAATTGTTGAATAAGTTATCTGAAGTAATGCAGCGGATGGATGCGGTTAATGCTTGGGAAGTGGAAACTAAGGCCAAGATTATTCTGACTAAATTGGGGATTGTTGATTTTGAAGCTAAGGTTGGCGATTTGTCGGGTGGATATCGCAAACGAATTGCTCTGGCTGCGGCGTTATTATCTGAGCCGGATGCGCTATTAATGGACGAGCCGACCAACCATTTAGATGCACTCTCTGTCGAATGGTTGCAGGAATATTTAAGTCGGTATCGCGGAGCGATTTTATTAATTACGCACGATCGCTATTTTCTCGATAAAGTTACTAACCGAATTATTGAGATCGATCGCGGTGATATTTTTACTTACAGTGGTAATTACAGTTACTATTTAGAGAAGAAAGCCCTCGCTGAAGAGTCGGAAGTTGGTACTCAGCGAAAACATGCCGGATTACTGCGACGAGAACTAGCCTGGTTACAACGAGGGGCAAAGGCTCGCAGTACTAAGCAAAAAGCTCGAATTGGTCGTGCGGAAGATCTGAAAGAGAAAGAATTTAAACAGACAACTGGAAAGGTAGATATTTCTACGCCAACGCGGAGAATTGGTAAGAAGGTAATTGAAGTAGTAGGTGTATGTAAAAGTTATGATGATCGCCAATTAATATCAGACTTTACCTACGAATTTTCACCAGAAGATCGAATTGGCATTATTGGCGAAAATGGAACAGGTAAATCAACACTGATGGATATCTGTACGGGGCGATTAAAACCCGACAGTGGTACCGTGGATATCGGTACAACTATTCATATTGGCTACTTCGATCAACATTCAGAAGATTTACTCGAAGCCGGGAGCGAACAACTCCGCGCGATCGATTATATCAAGGAAGTCGGTGAGTATGTCAAAGTCGCCGATGGCAGCCAAATTAGCGCGTCCCAAATGTTGGAGCGGTTTCTCTTTACCCCGAACCAACAATATACACCGATTAATAAACTTTCCGGTGGGGAAAAACGACGACTATTTTTACTTCGCGTGTTGATGAGTATGCCGAATGTCTTGATTTTAGATGAGCCGACAAATGACCTCGACGTTCAAACTCTATCTGTCTTAGAAGAGTATTTATCTGAGTTTAATGGGTGTGTGATTGTAGTTTCCCACGATCGCTATTTTCTCGATCGCACTGTTGAGAAAATATTCGCCCTCGAAGCCGAAGGCAAAATTCGTGAATACCCAGGTAATTATTCTGTTTATCTAGACTATAAGCAAGCAGAAGTAACAGCAGATAAATTAGCTTTAAAAAATCAATCAGTAGTAAAGCCTACTCCCATAGTAGCTGTACCAGAACCACCTAAAGCCGAAGCCAAAAAACGCCGTCTATCGACGTGGGAGCAACGGGAATTTACAAAGCTCGAAACGGAAATCGCTAAACTAGAAGCGGACAAAATTAAGCTGGCACATCAATTATCCAACTCACCCAAAGCAACTTACAGTCAGCTTCAAGAATTGAATCATCAATTAGAGCAAGTTAATAAATTGATCGATACTACTACAGAACGATGGTTGGAGTTAGCTGAATTTGCTTAGATTGGCTAATTCCTCAAGAATCAAATATATTTTCAAGATCTCTTCTTCCATTAACAACTCGCAGGATTTTAATCCCGATCTCTTCATCGTTATTACTAACTTTGTATAGAATGATAAAACCGCGCAAGGATAATCCGAGTAAATCTGGGCGAATATGGGCATAACTGCGACCCAATTTAGGAAACTTAACAAGTTGAAAACACCTTGCATTAAAAGCTTGAATAAATTGTTCGCCAGCCTCTAGATTATTTATCAAAAAGTAGTCTGAAATCTCCTGAAGGTCTTGAATCGCTTCATCGGCAATGATGTATCGATTCATTGAGATGCTTCACGTGCTTGGCGAAATTTATCGAGAAGTTGAGAAATCGCAGCTTCTCCGTCATTGCCGCCATTAGCCGCTAGAGATGAGATCGCAGCATCAACTTTGGTACGAGTGGTGGTAATCCAGTCTGGAGATTCTGTCAGACTATGTTCCTCCCAGTCATCAAGAAGCTGGAATGCTTGACTGAATAGATCGTCCATATCTTGATAGCGACCGCTTTGAAGTTTTTGTTCCACGATCTGAGACTGTTCGGGAGTCAGTATAATATTCATGCTTCTGCTAATAGATCGCCTATCCAAATTTTAACCTGAAATTAGGCAAGATATCATTATAATCCAATCGGTGATTTCGATCGCGCGATCGTTGATAGATTTCATCCCGATTGGTTGCAAAATCAACGTATAAGGTTACATCACATCAAAATCATGTAAATAGTACGTGTTGGAATATCGTGAAGATCGAAAAGATTGCTAATGGCACAGAATATGCTTCGATCGGGTTATCATTACTAGGCACCATTGCGACGATCGCAACTCAGCAAATAGCCTATATCGCTGCACCATTAACACTTTCAGTATCATTGAGCTTACTAAATCGAAAAAGAGAATTAACCAAAACTAATAGATATATCACCCGTCTAGAACAACAGCTTGCTCATGATACTCGATCGACAATCGATCGAATTAATACCATTCAAGAATTAGTTGCTGTTTTACCTTCAGCTCCAACAGCCGCAGAAAATCAGCAAATATCTAGTATCTATAATCGGATCGATAATTTAGATTCTATTATCGAACAGTTGCAAGACAACAACTCTAAATTAGCAAGTCAAGTTGAAGATTATCATCAGTACAATATTTTAGTACAGACATCTCTTTATTCAAAACTAAGTGCTAATGATTTGGCAAAATATGAATACGAATTAGTTTTAGGTCGCGAACAAAGTCGGCAAGCTCTATTAGAATCTCTGTCATCAGTAAAACAATGCTTAATTCTAGTATGTCCTTGGCTGTGTCATTATGGGTTTGACAAGGAAATTTATAATAAGTTTGAAAGCTTACTAATTAAAGGAGTAGCGATCGAGATTGGCTATGGCAAGCTCAGTGATATTGAAAAAGGCAAATTAACAGGCTTCTTCTATGATAGTCTCCAGCAAGCTACATCTTTAGCCGATCGATATCCCAACTTTAAGCTTAAGCTAATCGGTACTCACGAAAAGTATCTTGTTTGCGATCGATCTTTTGCGATGCTGGGTAGCCATAATTTTTTGACTTCTGGAGTAGGTGAAGAGCGTGAAATTGGGATTAGAACAACCGATCCTAATTTAATCGATCGATTAATCGAAAGATACGAACAAGCTCCCAATTTAGAACATTCTTATTCTCTAAACTGAAGCTCAATCGATCGCGTCGCTCTATCCCTACATTTATTACAAGAGTATATCAATCATCTTAGCAAATAAACAAGATCTCCAAGCTTGCGCGCCGTCTACGACGATCGAGTAATACCTCACATTATTTAATCCCAAAGTACGATAATAATTGAGATAGATATTCATCAGCAATAGCCTCTCCTGGGAGCCTCGATTAGTCCCATTCCCTTTCTCCCTTCCACCTCACCAAAAAACCGCTACATCATGGAAATCGGTATCCCTAAAGAAATCAAAGACCAAGAATTTCGGGTTGGATTGACTCCAAGTATCGTTCGCGCGCTGATCGATCGTGGACATCAAGTATATGTGGAAACTAATGCTGGTATAGGTTCTAGTTTTACCGATGCTGAATATAGCCAAGCTGGAGCAACTATCGTCCCCACCGCCGCCGCTGTCTGGGAGCGCGAACTAGTTGTCAAAGTCAAAGAACCCTTACCGACGGAATACGCCTACCTCCACAAGCAAATCCTGTTTACTTACCTCCACCTCGCCGCCAATCGTTCCCTCACCGAACAGCTCATCGACAGTGGAGTCACCGCGATCGCCTACGAGACAGTAGAATTACCAGATGGTAAACTCCCCCTCCTCACGCCAATGAGTATCATCGCGGGGAGATTATCCGTTCAATTTGGCGCAAGATTTTTGGAGAAACAGCAAGGCGGTAGCGGTGTCCTTCTCGGTGGTGTCCCTGGTGTACAACCCGGACGAGTTACCATCCTGGGTGGGGGGATTGTGGGGACAGAAGCCGCTCGAATGGCGGTAGGTATGGGCGCACAGGTAACAATCTTAGATGTGAATGTCGATCGATTGAGCTATCTGGAAACGATCTTTGGTTCTCGTGTCACCTATCTCTACAGCAATGCCAATAATATCGAAGCTGCCGTCCGCAGTGCCGATCTGGTGATTGGGGCAGTGCTCATCCCTGGTAAGCGTCCGCCACTGCTCGTCTCTAATGCCCTAGTCGGGCAGATGCAGCCTGGCTCCGTCATCGTTGATGTCGCGGTCGATCAAGGGGGCTGCATCGAGACGGTGCGCCCAACCTCTCATACCAGTCCAGTCTATATCGAGTCGGGGGTCGTCCATTACGGTGTCCCCAATATGCCTGGAGCCGTTCCCTGGACTGCTACTCAAGCATTAAATAATAGTACTGCGCCATACGTGTTGAAATTAGCCGATCGCGGTGTAGAAGCTCTCTCACTAGATCTCGCTCTTGCCAAGGGTTTAAATATTCAAGCTGGTAAAATTAGGCACCCTGCGGTACAAGAAATGTTTACCGATTTGCCCAAAGCCTGAAATCACCGGGGTTGGATGATATCAAGACATTGGGTAGGGGTAATTCATGAATTGTCTCTACCCAATCAGCCCGAAAAGATCTAATCGCGACGAGACATCAAGAGTTGAACTAATTGCAGCACTGAATATAGAGCCGTCGCCACATAAGTAACCCAAGTTGCTACCCATAACCCCAGCGGTTAGAAACCACCGCTCAGAGTGCAAAGTCCGCCTGCGCGGACTAATAAACTAGTCCGCGCAGGCGGACTTTGCAACATCAGCCTCGACTTCAGTCGCAGGCAAGAAATAGGTAGCAACTTGGGTTAAGTAAATGCCGCAGCATTCAATACCTTCTTCGCTGCTCTATTTTCCTCACCCTGGAGAATACCCAGATCGTCAATCAGTCTCAGCGGATGTTTGTTATGCTAGCATTTCACCTTGTTGACTTTGGTGGGTATTCCCTCCTGAAGCAGACAAAGGATCGCATTTTGTTTATGTTGCCAGATTGCAGAGTAGTTCGAGTTGATTAATCATCCTTATACAGTAGTTTTAATTATCCCTACCGGAATCGGTGCCACGATGGGTGGCTATGCCGGAGATGGTTTGCCCATTGCCAAAGCAGTGGCGGCAAGTTGCGACAGGTTAATTACCCATCCGAATGTGATGAATGGGGCGCAACTATATTGGAGTCTGCCGAATACGCTCTATGTTGAGGGCTATGCGCTCGATCGATTTGCCGCCGGAACTTGGGGGCTAGAACCAGTCAGGAAAAATCGCGTGGGGATGATTTTCGATCGATCGATCGAAGCCGATCTTCGCATCCGCCATCTCCAAGCCGCAGATGCCGCTAGAGCCGCTTTAGGGCTGGATATCACCGATTATGTCGTCACCGATTTACCCCTGGGCGTAGAACTGCAAACAGCCGCTTCTGGAGCCTCTTGGGGGACGATTCAACAGCCGGATAGTCTGCTCCGCGCTGCCGAAAAATTAATTACCGAAGCTCAAGCAGAAGCAATCTGTGTCATTGCCAGATTTCCCGACGATCCAGGCCAAACAGTGCTCCAGGAGTACCGCCACGGGCGAGGAGTAGACCCGTTAGCAGGTGCCGAGGCGGTAATTAGCCATTTGATCGTTCGGACGTTTAAAGTGCCTTGTGCCCACGCTCCAGCCCTCTCACCACTGCCGATCGATCCAGACATCTCCCCCCGCTCGGCGGCAGAGGAATTAGGCTATACTTTCCTCCCCTGCGTCCTGGTTGGCTTGAGTCGTGCGCCCCAATTTCTCACAACTCCTGCGCCCAAAGGAATCTGGGCAGATGAGGTGGATGCGGTAATTATCCCTGAATCCGCCTGTGGTGGCAGTGGTCTAATTAGTTTTGCTCAATCGCGGACTAAAATTATTACAGTGGCCGAAAATCGCACCCGCATGTCCGTCCCCCTCCACTCGATTCTCGATCGGAAAGGCTCCGCCACCAGAGCTAGATCGATCGCGGTAAACTCATACCTAGAAGCGATCGGCGTAATTACGGTCGATCGCGCCGGAATGAGTCTAGATGCCTTTTATCCCCAGATCGATCGCCTGAAGGAATATGACCAGGATTGGTCGGATTAAGATGATTACTTTGATTAAGTTATTGGCACCAAGCCACCCCCTTTTCCCTGTCTTGTCTTGACGCACACAACCTGGAGGAAACCTCCAGGTCGATGCGCCGCTGATTCGCTAAACCTGGAGGAAACCTCCAGAGCGCGAATCGCTTTCCCCTTTCCCTTTTTCTCTCTCACCCGATGAGTAATTCCCAACATCCTAACAGCGAACCTTTATCCCGCACCCAAGTTTTAATTGCCATGGCGGTGACTGCGACAATTTTATTTGCTGTGGCGAAACTATGGTTGTATTTGGGCGAAATTCAATTACGCCCATTAACCTTGACTATTGCCGATTTGGGGTTTGGATTTGGCTTGGGCTTAGGATTGACAGGTTTAAGTGCGATCGTCTATGAAGTTTGGGCAGATTATCGGGCAAGTGCGGATCTATATCTAGCAATGGTATTAAAACCATTAGCGATTCCTGATGTACTTTGGTTGGGAATTTTACCAGGATTAAGTGAGGAATTGTTATTTCGGGGGGTAATGTTACTAGCGATTGGGTTAGATCCGATCGGTATTATCTTATCTTCGCTTTGTTTTGGGGTATTGCACATGACTAATATTCAGCAATGGCCCTATGCAGTTTGGGCAACATTTATCGGGATATTATTAGCATTTACGATGGTCGAAACAGGTAATTTATTAATTCCGATCGTCGCACATATCACCACCAATTTAGTATCGGGGTTGGTCTGGAAATTAAAAATGGGTAAGGCTATCTAATGGCATCTTATTTAATACTTACAGATATTCAGCCAGTCTCGGTCTCAAGCCAAATAAGGTGATTACCGCTACTCCACCGAGGGCAACTGGCGCAATAATTTCAAAATAATTCAGTTTTTGATTAGCATCTATAATCTTTTCAGCGAAAACAGCCTCATTGATTTTTCTTAATTTCTCATTAGCATTTCTATATTGTTCAAAAGCCCAATTAGATTGTCCCTGCTGGTAGCCGGTACCCAAGGCGATCGCTTCGGCAACTTTACCACTGCGGTATAATTGTCTGATTTGCGCATCAATTTGAAGATAAGTATCTAATGACTTGAGCATTTCGATCGTCGCGGCTAGTTCGCCATCAAAGGTAATATTACTTAACTGCTTAGCATACAGCCCATTAAAACCAGCTAATTTAAAGCTTAAATCGCCCTCATTTAGCGGAATTAGTTTAATGATATCTACTAAAGATTTACCTGGTGGTAGGTTTGCTAGTTTAGCGACTTTGGTTTTGAATGCTCGATCGTGTAAATTGGCGTTGGCAGAATCTAGGAGATAGCGACTTTTATCAGCATTCGCCATATAGGATAGCGCGCGAGCTTGGCGGAGAGTATGGATCGATTCAAAGGCATCTTCTTTGGCAACCTTTAGATCGCTTTTAGCTCCAACTAAGGCACTAATTGTATATAGAGTAAAGATGAGGGAGATCGCCGTAGCCCCAATCAAAGGTAGATTAAATATTCGCCGCATTCGTTGATATAGAAATATTTGAACGCTGACTAAAATACCGATCTGCACTAATCCTAACAATGCAATTAGTAAAGCTATGCCTCCATTGGTAAAATTTTGCTGTCCGTATATATCCTCTAACTCTTGAGAATTTACGAGATCGAGTTGTTCTGCTTGTGGTAAGATATACTGATCGACTAAATTAGCCGCACTCCGATAGATGTTTACGGCTTTGATCGAATCTTTCCGATTTCGAGCATCTCGTGCTTCTTGGAGTTTTAATAAATAACCACTACCATTAAATTGTAAACTTTGAACAATTTTTTCTTCTGATGAGTTAGTCATGGTTGTTGCCGCAGCTACTAATCGATCGGCAATCTTTTTTCGGTTCTTCTCGAAATCGGCTAATACTTGTCGATCTTGACCTGGTTTGAGTAACAATTCGTTTGCTAAACTTGCATCTAGATCGGCAAATGAATCTCTAAGTTGCTGTGCTGCAAGAATACTGGGAACCGCATCTTTGCTGATAGTTTTAATTGCTTGTCGTTGATGAGTGATACCGAGAATGCTAACGACTAAGAGGAATAAACTTACCGCCCATACACTATACCAGCCACCGCGTAAGATTTGCAGCGTGTTAAACTTTTTGGCTAATTTTTGTTGCGGTCTTGGAATGGATGTCATGTGACTATGCTCTAGTTGAACGTTTAAACTGATTAGATTTATCTATCCAATTTAACTATTGGGATGAGTTAATCTGATTATGTTGGTGGTAGTAAACGCCTGAGTGAGTGCAATATAGCATAGTGAGACTAACTGACTAGCGCGAAGATTCGGTGGCGATCGCCATCCAACAGCGCAGTAGTAGATTGAGCGAGGCTACGCTGTAGTATCAGTCACAAATCTTAATAGAAATTCTCATCAAATTATCTTAAGCTATCCAATTAGTGGGTATTTATATTCGGAAATTTTTAATATGACTTCTAACTTAGCTACCAAATTACGTGAAGGTACCAAAAAATCTCATAGTATGGCTGAGAATACAGGTTTTATCGCCTGTTTTCTTAAGGGTACTGTTGAGAAAAAATCCTATCGCAAGCTAGTCACTAACCTCTACTTCGTTTACTCAGCGATGGAAGAGGAAATGCACAAACATGCTAACGATCCAATCTTATCAAAAGTCTTTTTCCCCGAACTCGATCGCAAGGCTGCCTTGGAAACAGATTTAGCTTTCTACTACGGTAAGAATTGGAAAGACCAAGTAGCACCCTCAGAAGCGACTAAAAAGTATATTGCTCGGATTCATGAAGTTGCCAACCAAGATCCCGCACTGATGGTAGCACATCTCTACACCCGCTACTTAGGCGATCTCTCCGGTGGTCAAATTCTCAAAAAAATTGCTCAAAACGCCATGAACCTCACAAATGGTGACGGAACTGCGTTTTATGAGTTCGCCCAGATTCCTGATGAGAAGGCGTTTAAAGCTAATTATCGTCTGGCGATGAATGAATTACCCCTCGATGAAGCGAAAGTAGACGAGGTTGTTGATGAAGCTAATGCTGCTTTTGGGATGAACATGGTGATGTTCAAAGAATTAGAAGGTAATCTGATAAAAGCGATCGGCATTCAATTATTCAACCTGCTAACCCGCAAACGCAATCAAGGCGGAACTGAATTAGCTACTGCAGAGTAGGGAGTTGGGAGTTGGGAGTTGGGAGTTGCTCTACTCCCTTTTCCCTTTTCCCTACTCTTAACCCCTAACCCGAAATTCACTCCATCGCCGACTGATTTGTTGATAGCATTCAGGCGGCGAAATTTTTAGGCGTTGACACCAGCCGATATCAACATTGCTGCCAGATTCCAGGGCGAAAATTAGTTCCGTTTCTGGTTGATAACTAGCTACAGCAGGTAAGATCGACTCGATTGAGATTGCTGGTACCAGCCATTCTTGCAAGTAGAGTGGTAATTGCCGTTGGGGGATATAGCGAAAATTTAGAGTTGGCTCATTGGTGGAGTCGCTCATTCTCAGGCGGGAATCGCCCCCATAACGAGAACTGTCTAACACAGCCGGATTGTGGCTGATGACTACTACCCCTCGATCGCTATTTAGATAGCCTTGCCAAGCGTGATAGCCAACCCACAAGAAGTTTTGGGTGAAAAGATCGGCGACGGGGCGATCTTGGTTATAGTGTCGCATGGGTGGGAGTTGGTGCGAGTGGGGGAATTTTGGCCAAAATACCTTGTTTGAGTGGGGCGGGCCGTTCTGCCCAGGGTAACACTCCGGTGGGATGCTGATAGTATTTGACCGCACAGTCGAGAATATTTGTCAGTGGGATCGTGGCATCGTCAGGCGAGATATCCCCGAAGAGATAAGTGTGCTTGCCAGCGGCGGCGAAGGAAATCACACAAGACCTACTGCAAGCACTCATACAGCCGACAGCTTGGATGGGAAACTCTGCCGCGATTTCCCAGTTTTGGTGTAAAACTTGTAACTCTTGGAGCAGTCGTTCGCCTTCGCTAGTACCAACGCGCTGACCATCTTGCCACTTGCTACCGCAAGTAGTACAAACAAATAAACAATGTTGTGGATTCACCTAATGCCTCGTAGGTCGATTTACCGATATGTGAGTTCTGGCGGGCGTTCTGACTCGATCGGCATTAAAATCCTACCAATTTACAGTTGCGGGACAGTGCTGGATTTTCACCAGGCTTTCCCCATTACTTTGAGTGGCTGCTCCCTACTCAAACCAGATTGAAGTCTCATTATACAGGTTGCCCGATCGTTTAGGGCAAATTGACAGATCGGCGCGCTCTGTAGTAGCCTAAGTTGCTAGTAGTCTAAGGTCGAATCAGCTTGAAATTGGACGGATGCGGTCGATATTGCAAGATCTAGATTTGACGGTCGGAATCGGACATGGTAAGGTTATGGCATATTTGATATAGTTATTAAACAAAATCTTTTTAGACATACAAATAAATTGTGTTTGAGAAACGGTTGTAAGTTTGATTAGAGTAGCTAGTTTGGATTGCCAAAGGATTAGCTCTAGCTTAGGTGTTATGCCCAGCCAAAACAGAACGCCGCGACTTTCACCAAAATATCCCAGCACGCCAAAATAACCGTCGATGTCGCTCACTGTTGAAGCCGCACTAACCATCGTCGAACAATTAGTTCCTAATGGCAAATTAATCCGCGTTCAATCAGTGGTGTTTAGTGGCGCGTGGGCAGGTCAATCTTACGGGGAAATCGCGATCGCGGCAGGATACGAGCAAGGGCATGTGAGGAATACTGGCGGTCAGTTGTGGTCTTTGCTCTCAGCCGCATTTGGCGAAAAGGTAACTAAGAGAAACTTGCAAGGTGCTTTTCGTCGCTACTTGCTCGCCCAAGCTCAGTCTAGCGTCGAACCAGCAGAGCCAGAGAGGGCGATCGAGTGGGGTGAAGCAATCGATGTCTCGGTCTTTTATGGTCGGTCTGAAGAAATAGAGTTGTTAGTTAGCTGGGTGCAGGCACCGTCGTGTCGGCTGGTAGCTATTTGTGGAATGGCTGGAATTGGCAAAACCGCCTTAGCCGTAAAATTGACCGAAACAGTTGCGATGAATTTCGATCGAGTGGTTTGGGTTAGTCTCCGCGATGCGCCGCCAGTGGCAGAACTAGTTAACGAGATTGTCCAACGGCTATTCCCAGCCGATCGATCGATCGCCGTGGCGGGAGATATCGCCGGTAGAATCGCTCACCTGCTCGAATTGTTATCGAGGGGAAGGTACTTGGTCGTACTAGATAATTTTGATGCGGTATTGGAGTTTAACTCCACCACAGATCGACCAAATTATTATCTCGAATTATTGAAATCGGTGGGAGAACTGAAACATCAAAGCTGTGTCCTAGTGACAACTCGCGAAAAACCAGCCGCGATCGCCGCATTAGCTGGGGAAACTTTACCAGTGAGAACTCTAGCTTTATCCGGTTTGGAGCTAGCCGCAGCCGGTAAATTATTACGCGATAAAGGACTCACAGCCGCGCCTGCTTGCGATCGATTGGTCGATAACTATAGCGGTCATCCACTTGCCTTAAAGGTCGTGGCAGCGACGATTCAAGATTTATTTGGCGGGGATATCGAATTGTTTATCCGCGAAGGGGCGACTAGTTTTCGTGAGTTAGATCGGTTTCTGGTGCCGCAATTTCAGCGATTGACAGCACTAGAACAAAAGATGTTGTATTGGTTAGCAATTCATCGAACGAGTATTTCCCTAGATGAATTGCTAGCCGAGATTGGGTCGAGTGAAACCCGCTGGGAGATCCAAACAGCTCTATTGTCGCTCCAACGGCGATCGCTAATCGAGAGACATCCGCAAGGATTTGGCTTACATCCGATTGTCATGGAGTTTGTGACTGCCAATTTTCTCGATCGCCTGTGTGCAGAGATGATCAGCGGCGGCGGCGATCTGCTTGTAAATTATCCATTATTGAAAGCAACGGCGGCGGAATACATCCGCGAACGGCAAACTCGAATGATTTTGGCACCGCTCGGCGAACGATTGACCAAAAAATTAGTCTCCTCAGAACGAGTAGACGATCGACTGAGGAGTTTATTTGCTAGCTTAGGCGATCTAGATTTACATCGCCAAGGTTATGGGATTGGTAATTGCCTTAATCTCTGTCGCCATCTCCAGATCGATTTAACAGGGCTTAATTTAGCCGAGACGACAATTCGGCAAGCTTATCTAGCAGATGTAAATTTACACAACGTTAATTGTACCTCTGCTCACTTCCAGGACTGTCGTCTCGCCCAAACCTTTGGCGGAATGACTTGTGTCACATTTAGTCCCAATGGCGAACTCCTGGCAACCTGTGATGCCAATGGGGAAATCCAACTGTGGCAAGTTGCCGATAGTCGGCGGTTGATGACGTTGCGGGGGCATGATTACTGGTTGTGGTCGGTCGAATTTAGTCCCGATGGTCGCCAATTGGTAACTGGCGGTCAAGATCGGACGGCGCGGCTGTGGGAGATCCAAACGGGAGCTTGTCTGTATATCATCACGGAATCTAGTGTCGTCAACCATGTCACTTTTAGTCCCAACGGCAAATTACTAGCAACTAGTTGTGAGGATGGACTGGTGAAGCTGTGGGATGCTCAGACGGGCACATTTATCCGCACTTTGAGCGGACACGAGCGGCGCACTTGGTCAGCAGCCTTTTTTCCCGATGGGCAGACGCTAGCCAGCGGTAGTGAAGATGGGACAGTCAAGCTGTGGGATGTGGCAACAGGCAATTGCCTGCAAACTTGGCACGGGCATCAACATTGGGTCTGGAAGGTGGCGGTGAGTCCCGACGGACAGACTGTCGCCAGTACGAGTTTCGATCTGACGACTAGGTTATGGGATGCTCAGACAGGCAACTGTCGGCGGGTGTTATCCGGACATCGGGACTTTGTGGTGGCGGCGGCGTTTAGTCCCGACAGCAAATCGATCGCGACGGGGAGTTATGATAAGACAATTAAACTATGGGATGTTGCGACCGGAACTTGTCAGCAGAGTTGGGAAAAGCACACTAGTCGGATTTGGTCGGTGGCGTTTCATCCCAATGGGACGATGCTAGCCAGTGGGGCTGACGACTATACGGTGCGGCTGTGGAATACCCAGACGGTTCACTGTACGCAGTTATTACAGGGATATAGCAATCAAATTTTTAGTGTTGCCAGCGATCGATCGGGCGCGCTGATCGCCAGCGGTCAGGAAGACCAAACGATTAAACTCTGGCGGGTCGGGGCGACTCAACAGCCATGTTCGTCATACCGAACTTTATCTGGTCATACCAACCGCGTATTGAGTGTGGCTTTTCACCCGACCAAACAACGGTTGGCTAGCTCTAGTTGCGATCGAACTGTCAAGTTGTGGGATACAACCGCCGGAAATTGTCTCCACACGCTCCACGGGCATCAGAGCTGGGTCTGGTCGGTGGCATTTAGCCCCGATGGTCAGTTACTCGCCAGTGGCAGTTACGACCATACGGTCAGGTTATGGGATGCCACAACGGGTGTTTGTCTCCACACTTTAGCCAGAGAAGACACTGGGGCAATTCAGCAGGTTAGCTTTAGTCTCGATGGTCGCCAGGTGGCGAGTTGTGGCTATCCGCACACGATTAATATCTGGGATAGTCAAACGGCGACCCATTGGCAACAGCTATTCGGACATCAATATCGGGTGTGGTCGATGGTCTGGTTAGATCTAGACCGCTTGGCGACGGGTGGGGAAGATGGCACAATTTGTGTGTGGGCGGTGACTACTGGTGTATGTTTACAAACTTGGGCGGCGCACCAGTGTCAGATTTTTTGTCTAGATTACGATGCCAAGACGAATCGATTATTTAGCAGTGATGCTAGAGGTAATCTGAAGATCTGGAATTTAACGACTGGCGATTGTCTGGGGACGATTAATGCCCACGATCATTGGTTATTTTCATTTTGCTTCAGCCCAGATCGCCGTCACATCCATACCAGTGGCCTAGATGGTAAGCTTAAATATTGGGATTTAAAAACACTCGCTTGTTTAGCCGTGCTGATCCCGCCTCGCCCCTATGAAGGAATGCAGATTGCGGGGATTACTGGATTAAATGATGCTGAATATAGCACTTTAATTGCGTTGGGTGCGTCAGTTTAAGCGAAAAATCGCGCAACATAGTGCCTCTGTCGTGCGTCTTGTTCCTCATAAACAATTAAGAATTGGCGGTCAAGCCGAACCACGATATTTGTTAAGATCACTACTATTGACATAAATAATTGTGATACCGTAGATTACAAATAACTTGAAAGAATTAGGTCGCGCGGGTTAGCGATCGTCAAATATATTGTCAGCCAAGATCGAAATCGACTAGATTCCCCAATCGGTTACGCGCCGAGGATTGTGATGGAATTAAAACTTGTGGGTAATTAAAAATGAGAACGATTCAAAGTCACATGCCAACTAATGCTGCGCGGTGGATGTATGAAATCCCCCTCCTGATGGTTACATTTCTGCTGTCAGCGATCTCGATCGGCAGTGGCGATCGAGTGTTCGCGAAGGAGCAACTTCCCCAACAGATCCCCGCTCAGCAGATCGCTAAATTACCAGCAGCGGAACCACAATCTGCTCAAGATTATTTTAAACGGGCGATGCGCCGCTATCGCAGCCAGGATAAACAGGGCGCAATTGCCGATTTCGATCGGGCGATTCAACTCCAACCAAACTTTCCCGATGCCTATAACAATCGGGGCATTGCTAAAAGCAGTATCGGTGATAAGCCAGGGGCGATTGCCGACTACACCAAGGCGATTGCTCTCAGCCCCAAGTTTTTTGAAGCTTATGGCAATCGCGGGTTTGCTCGGCTAGAAACTGGAGATCGGGCTGGTGCGCTGATCGATCTCAACCTCGCCATCAAAATCCAGCCCAGCGATCCGCAGTTATATGTCGGACAAGGGATACTTCTTGCCCAAACTGGCGATAAGAAAGGGGCGATCTCTAGCTATAATCGGGCGATTCAACTGCGCCCTTATAGTCTCGATGCTCACTACAATCGGGGTTTGGCTAAACTCGATCTCGGCGACAAACAAGGGGCGATCGCCGATTATAATACCGCGATTCAACTCAAACCCAACTACGCTAATGCTTATTATGGCAGAGCTAAAGCCAAACGGCTAATGGGTGATATCTCAGGGGCAATTGCTGACTACGATCGAACGATTAAGATTAAACCCGACTACATCAATGCTTATTTCAACCGCGCTGTCGCCAAAAATACCGTCGGCGATCGGGATGGAGCAATTAAGGACTACAATCGAGTCATCAGTCTTCAGCCGAGTTATGCCAATGCCTACTTCAATCTAGCCGTCATCCACGCCGAGGCTGGAGATCGGGAAGCGGCAATCGCTAACTACGATCGAACAATTTCACTCAACCCGAAATCGATCGAAGCTTACAATAATCGGGGGATTCTGCACTATAATCTGGGCGATCGGCCAGCGGCGATCGAGGATTATAACCAAGCAATCCTGCTCAAGCCCGACTATGCACTCGCTTATTTTAATCGGGGCATCGCCTATTATACAATCCGCGACTATCGCAAGGCAGTAGTGGACTACGATCGGGCGATCTCGCTCCAACCGAGCAATGCCGAGTTTTATTTTAATCGTGGGTTATCTCAATATAAGCTCAACAACTATAAAGGCGCGATCGCTGACTATGATGCCGCAATTCGCTTACAACCCCTTCATGCCCTAGCCTATAGTAATCGCGGACTCCTCCACGCTCAAATGCAAGCGACTCCCGCAGCCACCCAAGATTTAAGAACAGCAGCTAAACTATTCCAGGCGCAAAATAATCAGGCGGGGTACGAGCAAATCTTGCGGAAGTTAGAACAAATCAAGGAATAATGGCGATCGCGATCGCTATTAGATGGCGATCTATCTGCTTGAAACTAATTTTAATTAATGGTAAAACAGCCTATCCAATTAAATTGGATAGGCTTTTATCTTAACTCCCAAAGGCTAGTTATTATTGCTGAGCAGAGAGGATGATTTAGCAACAGAAGCTACGACCTTTAGCAGAGGCGATCTAGCGATCGGAGCAATTACACTGATGGTATATAAATAGCTTGGCTCGATTCATTAAATTAGCCATCAATTAACTAACCGACAATTACTTATAACTTCATTCACTTAACCGATTAGCCTCGATCTTCTCAACTAGAGGCTGCCCCAACCAGAATATTCATTATGCTAACAGCAAACACCAATCTCAAATTTACTCATCCTAGTTTGCTCAAACCCGATCTCAAGGCAGTCCACTTTGACGCACAAACCCCCGAACAGCATCAATTGACGAATACTCCCGAATTGGCGATCGAGCGGTTAATCCAGGGGAATCAGGCATTTGTCGAAATGCGCGGACAGAGCCAACAGAAATCGATCCGCCTCTCCGCAGTTGCCCAAGGACAAAAACCCTTTGCCGCAATCTTGAATTATGCTCAACTCACTACTTCCACCGAAGAACTGTTCGGGCAGAAGTTTGGCGAACTGTTTGCAATTGATGCACCCGGTCAACGCACCGATGCCCAGGCGATTAGCGGGATCGAATATAGTGTGCTGATCCAGGGCATTGCAGCAGTCGTCGTCCTCGGTGACGCAACTAACACTCGCAACCAAGCATCCCAGCCAGACGGCCATTCCCAGCGGTTGAAAGTCGCGATCGAGCAAAACAAAATCTTAGTCTCTGGTCGTGCGCCACAGACCCAAGCAGAAGCCGCTGCTGAGGCTAAAACTAACATTCTCGATCGAGTTACCAGACTCAAAGCCGCCCCACTCCTCGCACGAATCGTTCAAGCTGGAGATCTGAAAATAGTTGGTGGTTTGTACGATCCAACTCAAGGCACGGTCACGATTTTAGACTAGTAGTCAATGTTGTGCGGCTGATTGGGAACACTAAATGGGTATTGCTAACAATTCATAGCGTTCTAGTAGATCCATGCTTGCAGCCACCACCGATCTGAACAAATGTTATCAGCTATTAGGGCTAGATCGACAGGCTTCGCTCGATGAGGTGAAATCTGCCTATCGGGCGTTAGCGCGTAAATTTCATCCCGATCTCAATCCTAATGATGCCCACGCACATCAACGTTTTATTACGCTCAATCAAGCCTATCAAGTGCTGATCGAACGGAAGCTGCCACAACCACCTCAATCGACCACAGTTAAAACCACAACTCCGCCTTCTACTGCCACAACGACAGCTCCCAAAACAGCCGCATCCGAGTCAGCACCAGAACTCACGAAACAAGAGGCTGAATTAAAATGGCAATTATATGCTGAATTGCAGTCATTATTAAACCGACAACAGTTTCTCAAAGCGATCGCATTAATTGAAGGTTTAGCCCAACGCTTCACTCTCGATCGGCAAATTTGTCAATGGCAAGGTATTATCTATTCACAGTTTGGGCACAAACTGATCGAGCGACGAGAATTTGATAAAGCCCGAATTTATCTTAAAAAAGCCCTCAAAGTTGACCCCCACAATCGCCAATTGTGGGAAGAAGTAAATCAAGCATTTAATCGAGTGGCACAAAGTTAATGCGAAAGATTGCAGATCCCGTTTAATTTGCTCGGTTGGGACGAAAACTTGGCGGCTAGAACTTTTGCGATCAATTTCACCCAACTGGCAATAAGCACAATTGAAGGAGCAGGTAGAAACCGATCCGAATAATTTATGTAACTCAATATTCACCTCCCACGGTTAATAATTAACATCTAAGTTAATCTAGCGATAGCGACGCTTGGCGTGGAAACTGACTAGATTCCATTTGCCAGCGCGGGAACTGCGAAAATGAAATTTATTTAATCTGATTTAAAATCAATGCACCGATCGATTATTGGATTTCATCAAGATCTGGAGCAACATTGGGTGGCAGAATTAGACTGCGGGCACTGCCAACACGCCCGTCACGAACCACCCTTTTTTCCGCGTCCTTGGGTGATTACCGAGGCAGGACGGTTAGAACACATCGGGCAACTCCTGAATTGTGTATTGTGCGACCGACAACAGATGCCAGATGGTTATGCTTCTTATCGCCGCACGCCCCTATTTACCAATGATTCTATCCCTAAGGGATTGCGATCTAAACACTCGACCAAAACAGGTGTATGGGGCATCATCCATATCCAATCTGGTCATCTGCGATATTACATCCACCACCCATACCATACTGAGACTATACTAGAGCTAAAGCATCCAGGCATCGTATTGCCAGAGGTGAAACACGAAGTTGAACCACTCGATGAAGTTGAGTTTTTTGTAGAATTCTGGAGAAAGATTTGAGTTCGATCTCAAATTTACGAAATTCCCTCAATCATCCACTTGAGAATACCTAAAATCCGTACTAAAATCTTCGCCAGAGAATAATTTCAGAGCCAACCATTTTTAAGCTTAGCTTTGATCTAACTTCTATGCCATGCCAGCATTTTAGTACCCAATATTTTATTACTGACAAATTATTAAACCAGCCTCTCATTTAGGATTGCTATGGTTCGATCGCCTGTTGACCCTGGTGATAAGTGGTGTACAAATAGATCGGGATGGGCAGATCGCCTAAAAACTGGACGATGAGAGTATGTACATCAGTCCATTCTAAAGCCCCAACCCCAGTGGCTAATTTTGGCATCGCCAGACTATTGATATCGCCTTGCTCCAGTTCGTGTCGCAGTCGGCGCAAGCAGTGGTTGACGTTGGCTAAGGTTGCACGTCCAGGTTTAGCTCCATGGGTGTGTTCTCCCTCCTGGGTGAGCAAATTGAAAATCCGAATGCCGCCGCCGCTCCACTGCCACAGTTCGCCTGGCTTGGGATGTGTCTGGTGGACGTAATGGCGGAAGTCCTTGGTCATTCCCGGCCAAGCTTCGCGCAGGGCTAGGGCTAGCCCACTGTCGAAGTGGTCGTTCGGTGCTACCCCGTGGGCAATTGCCTGTGCTCTAGTTAGCAAAATATCACCAGTGACTTCATGGATCATGAGTTAAGTCTCTATGTAATGTGGTTTCGGAGAACTAAGCGTCCTTATCTATCATAACTGCTGCAAATATTAACGAACTATTGCCCATTGAGATTGGGCATCGATCGGTGACATAAAATACAGGCGAATGATTTGCCAGAGAATCAACAGCCGGAGTGGGAGTTGACGCAGGAATTTAATCGCTATAAGTCCGCGCTTTAGTTAAATAGCCCAAATCGATGGTGCGGTCGAAATCCCCCATCGCCTTATTCAGAAATCCCGCATGACGCGCTTCATCCCGTGCCATTAGTTGGAATATTTCCGCCAACACTGGACTCCGATCCTTGAGCTTGCGAATCGAGTAGGTGCAATGTCTTGACGCGCGCGTCGCTTCATGAATTGCCCCTACCGAAGAAATATCCCCGACTTCTTGAAGAAGTCGGGGATATTTGCGCTTACCTTATTGAAATGTCACCCATATACTGAAAAACTGCTAGATAATATTTTGCCCGACTTGATGCTACCGGATATTGAAACCTAAAAAGTATTTCTCTTGAGCACGATTCGGGAGTTGAACTGGTGATTTTTCTAGAGAAGTTGAAAAATTTTCACTAGATTATTTTGATAAACTGCCATCAATTTACCATCGGGACTGAGGGCAAAATATCTCGCTAATCCCAGCTTGTTAGCAACAGTTTTGATCGGCTTACTAGTTTTGAGATCCCAAAGCTCGATACTGTGTTCTTTATGAATAACGATCGTTTGTCCGTCTGGTCGATATAATGTTGCTGTCACCGTGCCAATTTGAGGAATGGTACGAACAATTTTCCCTCGATCGATATCCCAAAGATAGAGATTTTTATTGTGAACTTCTAAGAGTTGTTTGCGATCGGGTGAGATCGTCATCGCGGTGATGCGTTTACCATTGTTATCGCCAAAAGATTTAATTTGTTTGCCAGCATCGAGATCCCAAACTTGAACCGCATTATTATGAGCATCAGGTGCAAAAATCAGCGTTTTACTATCTGGACTAATACTCACTGGATTACTACCCAAATCTTCCCAAGGCATGAGTTGAGCCGGAATTGTCTGTACTAATTTATAGTCTGGAAGATTCCAAACTAGGAGATTAGAATAGGTATCCTTCACTGTAAATCCGACTAGTTTTTTGCCGTCTGGGGTTGGGTAGATCTGATGTCCAGCATCGAGACGCTGCCGGATCTCTCCAGTTTGCAAATCGCGAATTTGAATCTGTTTGGGTGCAGCCATAATTAGCTGTTTACCATCCGGAGTAAAAGCTAACCAACGAACAATATCTTTGAGAGTGCTGCCAGTAACTGTAAAGGTTTTGGTTATTTGTTGAGACTGAAGATCGAAAATCCGAATATCCTGCTTACTCCCGATCGCTAAACTCCGACTATCTGGAGAAAATGCCATGTGTTGGACAAAGTTTTTGAGGCTATCATAACCAGAAATTTGGGAGATTACAGGCAAAGAATCGCTAGATCCAGCAGTACTCTTTGATAATTGGGGTGTTGGCGTTGCCAGAGAAGCATAAATTGCCATCGCCATCACCATATAGACAATGCCTAAAGCAATGGCAATATTCCTAAAAGTGAATTTTCGCTGCCATTTTGCACCTAAAAAGCAGCCCAATAAAGCCCCTATAATAGAACCAAGTGGGGTCAATGTTATCAATAATATATATAGCCATATACCAGAATAAGCACCACCATTGATCGAGTTGCGATCGATGTTAATCGGAAGAAATGCGATTAACATCGTACCGATAAAGGAGCCAAGCATCGCCAAGAAAACTAGGGGTGGTGGTAGTGGCTGGTCTTTCAATTTAGCTCTTTTGCGCCTAATTAGATCAACGCTCGTTCCGATAATGCCACCGACGATCGCTGCTAGCGCGACACTCGCGATGGTACTGATAATTAGCTTGGGTAAGACAATTTCTAAGATAAAGTTGATATCCATTGAATTTATAATTCTAATCGCATTTTTTCAATCGTCTTGAGAATTGTCGCTCGATTTTTACGAGATTTCATCCATTTAGGCAATCGCGAATATAAACTTTGATTCGACCAACCATGCTTTTCATCTCGTCTACTTTCTCTTAGTTTCGCGCTCACAAACGCTGCGAGTAAGTCTAAGTGTCTAAGATTATAAGCCCAGAGGGTATGACCGCAACAATTTGCTTGAAGCCACAGTGGATATTGGAAATATAAATCTACTGGTTCGCCACCAAAGATTGGGCTAGTTTGGTTGCCAGCCCAATCTTTGGTAACACCACAAGTCGAACAGACAAATCGATGCGGCGCAAATAAATCGCGATTGGTTACTGGTGCTGAAGTAGTGTCTAGGGGTGAAATACGATCGAGCGCGTTAGTGTCGATCGATACAACGATCGCGCATGAATGACAGTGAAGACATTTCACTAGAATTTGATTCTGCTCGATCGAACCATTACCCAGAGTTAATGAGTAAATATTGTCTCGACTTTCTCTAAATCTATGCAGCATATTTTATCTAGTTCACAAGATGCCGTGTACTTTGGCATCCTGTGAATTTACTAATTGACGATCGAACAGGGAAGATATTAATAGTATGCTTTACAGCTATTCCGATCTCCGCTCAATTGGACTCCAGTATTAATAGTTTGTCCAGGAGCTAGACACTTTCATTGCTTTGCTCCAGGCTACTTGTACCCCTTCAGTTCAAATTAGCCATTGTAAAGATATGTCAATAGCCATTGCAATAATAATATTTATAACTTTATAGTTATAAAGCTGATAAAATTAACAATGGTGGTTGCGCTCAAAATGAATGTGGGTTAGTGATTTACCGTATCTTTGAGCCTCCAGAGACTGCTCGATTCCCGCTAGGTAATGGAGAAACTTTTAGCGATCGACACAGATTTTCCCACACTCATTGAGGGTAATAGGCGAACTGACTGGCACTGCCAGTAAAAGTTTACCCCTAATTTTATCCCACCAATTATTACCATTAATCAAGGACACCATTATGAGTAGCGATCGGCGGTAGGCGAACACGTATTCGAGCTACTCACCCGTCAAGATCGGGCTGGTAGTAACGAGCATCCCCATCACCGTCAATCTGCTACAGCTTAGGGAAAGGGGAAAGGGGAAAGGAAAATACCCCCAACAAGCAGATTCCTGAAGCAGCTTTACCCTCCGCCGCAACTAAGTTAGAAATGTTGCACTTGACGATCGACGAATTAACGAGCAATGGTTATGTATTTATCGGGATGGATCACTTTGCCAAACCCAATGATGAATTGGCGATCGCTCAAGCCGCAGGCGAATTACACCGCAATTTCCAGGGTTATACCACTCAACCAGAATCGGCTCTATTTGGCTTTGGTGTTACCTCGATCGGCATGTTCCAAGATGTCTATGTCCAGCATCATAAACGCTTAAAAGACTTCTATCGCGATATTGATGCGGGGGTACTGCCGATCGAGCGGGGAGTGACTCTCAACCATGATGATGAAATCCGACGGGCGGTAATTATGGAATTGATGTGTCAATTTCAATTATCTCAGGATGATTTAGAAGCGAAATATCATTTGAGTTTTGACCTGCCTAAGGCAGCGCTTCGCTATCGAGGATTTGACGAGTATTTTGCCTCAGAAAAATTGACACTCAAAACTTTAGAAGCTGATGGACTGATCGAAATATTGCCGAACTTAATCAAAGTTACCCCAGCAGGGCGGCTGTTAATTCGGAATATTGCCGCTGTCTTTGATTCCTATCTCAAACATCAACCTACCCAAACTTTTTCGCAATCGGTATAAGTTAACTCAAATTGTTTCTATAGGTACCAAATTGAGTTATTAAAACAATAGAATAAGGCACTGAATCAACATGTACCATAATTTAGTTTATCGTCATCAGATAAACACTAAACATAACTCAAATACTGGATTGATCGCATCCTTCGCCAAGAAAATTTTAGCTCGATCTCCTTTTTCTAAACTGATTGCGGGTGTTTCTCTAGTTTACGGTGCGCTCACCGAAGAACTCTAGCGACTCAGCCAACTAAGCCCCTCCTCTTCACATCTACATGACTTTATCAACCACTTCAACTACAGTAAAACAGCCCGCGATCGATCCTCAGGCTAACTTTAAACTCAAAGACATCATTAAAACTTTACCCAAAGCAGTTTTTCTCAAAGATCGCCGCAAAGCTTGGCAACAAGTCATTTTCAGCGTCACAATGGTGGGGTTAGGTTATTGCGATCGCTCACTTGTGGATAACACGACTGCTCATAAAATTTGAGCATTAACCGTCCTATTTATAGGCAGAAGTGTCAACTCTGGTTGCCTGACACAAGTGCCCCAAATGGCGGAAATACGTAACGTAGTTTCAAGGGTTTCAGGAGATGTGTCAGGCAGTCAGGTGTCAACTTCTGAACCATTTATCTTCTCAAACAGAATCTTGATGAACTTATCTAAGGATCTAGAAGATGGTGCTTTCCGCCACACAGCAGTCGATCGCGCATAGTAAACCGGATGATGCAGCGACACAAATACAACCTGGGGGTGGGGTAGGGCAGCAGCCTCAATTGGCATGACTGCCACTCCCTGACCCGCTGCGACCAGCGCAATCATGGAAGCGTGGCTGTCGGCAAAGCGATGTAAACTTGGCGTGAAACCAGCACAACGACAGGTATCGCGGATGCGATCGTTTCGTCCTGGAAACGTTTCTTCAGACATACCGATAAATTTTTCAGTGGCCAGTGCAGACAGGTCGATCAATGGCTGGTGAGCCAATCGATGAGTACCCGGTAGTACTGCCGCGATCGGCACTTGCCTCACACACCGAACGCTAAACTCTTCGTCTAGTTCGTCGGGTGGATTGCCCATAAAGGCAATGTCGATCTTACCGTCTCGTAAGGCTTTCACTTGCTCAACCGGGGGCATCTCCTGGAACTGGATGGACACTTGGGGGTAGGCAAGGCCAAAGCGGTGTAAGGCATCCCCCAGAAAACTTTGGAGGATGGTTGGGATGTAGCCGATCTGCAAAGGCTCATCTGGATTGCCATAGCGAGTTCTGATCGTTTGCACTATCGCCTGACTTCGATGCAAAATGTCTTTTGCTTGTGCGAAAAAAAGCGTCCCGGCCTCCGTTAGCTTCAGGCCAACCGATTGCCTAAGAAACAGAACAACCCCCAATTCGTCCTCAAGGTTTTTAATTTGACGGCTCAAGGCAGGCTGTGAAATATACAACCGCGTAGCAGCACGGCTAAAATTAAGTTCTTCTGCACAATAGTCCGGACAGATTTATGGAGCCAAGGAGCCATACTGGAGAAGAAGATCGTAGTTAGGATGGGATTTAATCAAAGTCGGGTCAAGTCCTAACATGGAAATAAACAGCTCAAGTAGATGGGCATTGAGTGCCAGCCGC
>JANPJH010000076.1:0-17051 GCA_031425415.1 Chamaesiphon sp. VAR_61_metabat_425
AACAGTCTCATGATATAAATTTTCCAATGTCTGGATTAAGTGAGATAAATACTGAAAATTCACAAGTTCAACATTATTTATTTCTTCCAGATATCCAATTAATCACAGGGAACCTGAAATTCTTATCATGAGACTGTTGGAGTAGAGTAAACTTCCCTAATCCATTTTCATATTTGAGATCGAAAGTTAAAAATTGGATATTTTTTTCAAATTTACAAGCTTCCTTGTCTGTATAGTTATCCTCATGAAATGTCGGAGCAATAGCAAGTAGCTCTATTGGCAATAAATAATTTATTGAATCAGCGAAAGGAGCTTCTAATAGCAATGCTTTTCGATAACGAATCAATTGAGGGACAATATATCGATCGAGTTGATTTTTCAGCTCAATTATCACTCCTTGCTTATTCAATTTTTTGGAACAGATCAGGTCGCAACGCTGATTGGATATAGTATATTGCCGTGCTAATAAATTTAATTCAGGGAATACATCTGTAAATCTATCATCCAAATAAGACTCTAAATCTTGCTCGGATTCAAAGCGAACATCTTGACCATTAAAAATTAATTTTCGATTTGCACGTTTTGATTCATCAATTATTTGTTGAATTGGGGATCTTGATTTTCTATTTCGCTGACTTACCATTGATTAGAAATTTTGAGTAGTAAAAAGGCGAAAGTAACCCTTTTAGATAGCATACCCATGTCAAGATATTATTGCCGCGATCGCGTTAATAATTGCGACATTCGCGGCAGGAAATTCGTATTGAGTTAATTCGCCCACTTCCACCCAGCGGATTTCATCGGATTCGATCGGTTCCGGAATACCGCTGATATACTGACACTGGTGGACAATGAGCGTAATGTGAAAGGTTGAGTAAGTATGCTCGATCGAGATTAAGTGTTCACCGACAGTTATTTCGATCGCTAATTCTTCCCGAATCTCCCGTGCGATACAATCAGCCACCGTTTCCCCCACTTCAATTTTCCCACCAGGAAACTCCCACAATCCACCCATCGCCCCACCAACTTTCCGTTTATCAATCAAAATCTGTCCCGATTGATTCCAGATCACGGCAGCACCAATTCGTTTGTGGGGTAAGGCTAAATTCATATCACAATCGGTCATACAATCTACCATTCTTCTGCACCATGGGGTTCACCCCAATCGATCTCTGGTTCCGGCTCTAATTCTTGGCTGAGGAGTTTTGCTAGGGTAATTCGATCGCAATTCGCTTGCAACCATTCGACTAACTCAGCTTCCGAGCATACTCCCGCTACCAAGTTTTGCATCATTATTACCACCGCTGGTTCTGGTGTGGATAGATGCCAACCATTGACTTTCAAGAAAACAAACATGACTAGAAAAGCTGTCCGCTTATTCCCATCTACAAACCTGTGATTTTTGGCTAAACCATAGCCGTAAGCCGCTGCCAAATGAAACAAATCGGCTTGGTGATAAGCATACAGATTTTGTGGGCGTGCCAATGCTGACTCTATTAATGCCTCATTCAAAATACCATAAGAGCCGCCATGAGCCGCTATTTGGTCGTCATGAATGGTTATTACCATCAATTGATTTATCCAGATAATTTCAGCCATCGGCTAACTCTCTGAGGGCATTTCGATATTGACTGGCTCCAGTTTTATAAGCTTCCATCACGCGATCGAAATTGGGATCGTGGGCGATGAGTTGAATCCCATCATGATTCACAATCAGTTCTAGTATGTCCCCATCCTTAAGTCCGAGCCGATCCAAAACCTCTTTAGGAAAACTAGTCCCGATCGAGTTCCCAACTTTTCTCAGCTTTACTTGCATGGCACTGCATTTGAATAATGTAACTATTATGGTAACTACATTATCTATCTCTGTCAAAGCCGATCGAATATATCATCCCAGCCCATAAAAAAAGCCCGCCGGAGCGGACTAGAGAAGTTATGAAGCTAGATATTCACCGATGTTAGCTTTACGTTTGCGGAGCTTGGCGATGGCTTCGCGCTCGATTTGCCGGACGCGCTCGCGGCTAATGTTGAGCAAATCACCAATTTTAGCCAGAGTCAGGGGTTGAGTATCTTTCAAGCCAAACCGTAGCGTGAGTACTTGCTGCTGCTGAGGAGTTAGTTCTGCCATCATTCGCTCTAAATCTAATTGAAGCGATGAGTTAATCACATACTCTTCCGGTGAGATGCCAGGATCTTCGAGTAAATCGCCTAGCTCGGTGTCTTGGTTGTCTCCCACCCGTAAATCTAGCGATAGCGGCTGACGAGCGCGTTCTAGATACTCTCGAACTTGTTTGGGAGTTAATTCTAGTTCAGCGGCTAGTTCATTAATTGTTGCCGCACGTCCGTATTTTTGAGCGAGAGCGCGCTGGGCTTTCTTAATTTTATTCAGTTTTTCGGTGATGTGGATCGGCAGTCGAATTGCGCGAGCTTTTTCAGCGATGGCACGGGTAATTGCTTGACGAATCCACCAGTAGGCATAGGTAGAAAACCGATAGCCCTTGCTCGGATCGAATTTTTCGACACCGCGCTGCATCCCAATCGTCCCTTCTTGGATCAAATCCAAAAGGTCGATATTCCGCTTGATGTATTTTTTGGCAACAGATACCACCAAGCGGAGATTGGCTTCGACCATCCGGCGTTTGGCGTTTTCGCCCGCAGAAATAACTTTTTGGAGCTGGAGCGGATCGACATCATTGGCAGCAGTTGCCCATTCAGCTAAACTCGGCTCGCGGCCTAGTTCTTCTGTGAGAGTATTTTTAACCGCTGCCAGGGCAACCAACTGCTGTACCTGCTTACCATACAGGATTTCCTGTTCATGGGTGAGCAGGGGCACGCGCCCAATTTCACGGAGGTAGGTACGGACAGTATCGGTTGATGCTTGAGCAGTTTTCATGACTCTGGCTAAAATGTAGGGGGAATTTAGATGCAAAATCTTGAGTGCAGCGATCGCCGTAAGCGCAAAGCGCAGGCTATGCCAACGCGCAGCGTCTTGCAGAGAAGACGGCACGCAAGCTTCGATTTTATCCAAACAGTTGACAGTGAATAACTGCGCGATGTTTCATTAATACGAATTTACTACACTTAGTTCTCAAGTTCTGTGTACTTCTGTTCTAATAATTTTAACATTTCTAAACATTTACTGACTATCTTTTTTGATCCTCAGCCAATTAGCTGAGGGCAAGGGTTTTGACCTTGTCGAAGTTCTTGCAGGTCGGTATTTACACCCAGACATGTCCGCATAACCGTCTTGCTTCTCCGTTTGCGTAGCGTTCCGGAGGAAAGGAGAGGCTCCGCCAACGAGATCGCTCTACTCACATAATAGTTAAGATCTATTTACAAAGATGCAGTTCACATCACAATTAGACACAATATTATCTGTATGCAAACAATTTGGCTAGTTCGTCATGCCGATCGCTTAGATTTTATCCAGCCGGAATGGTTTGAAACGGCTCTCTATCCTTACGACCCACCACTTTCATCGCTCGGACTCAAGTCAGCCATCGCGTTAGCTCATAAGTTGAGCCAAGCCCCAATTCAGCGAGTTTTTACATCTCCTTTTCTCAGGACTATTCAAACCGCCGATCCTTTGGCTCAACGCCTTCAGGTACCGATCCAGTTAGAGTGGGGATTGTGTGAGTGGTTGTGTCAAGATTGGAGTCCGGCGTTACCGGATACAACGCCAATCAATAATTTGAAGAAAGATTATCCGAGCATCGATTGCAGTTACCAATCTCTAGTTTTACCCTGCTACCCTGAAACTCCTGAGGAACTAGATGCACGTACTAATATAGTAGCACACAAACTAGTACAAAACAATCTTGAAAATATTTTAGCGATCGCACACAAGGGTTCGATCTTAGGCATGACAGCCGCTTTAACTGGAGATGATTACTGGAGGAACCAGGATTTACCCTGTGGTGGGATAGTTAAATTAATCCGTGTTGACGATGGCTGGCAAGTGAGCGAGTAATTTAACTATAACTACTTACTCTCGTCTGGAACTATGCCATGCCGGAGTGCCGAAAGTCTAGCCTGAGCTTTAGGATCGAGAGAGTTGAAGAGAAAGCGACCAGAAGATTGATTTTGGGGGCGATGCCTCCGGCGCGATCTTTTCGCACTAAAATCGACATCAGAGATTAGTTGAAGAGCCGAAATCCATTCAGCTCCAAACCCGATTACCGTCAGTTGTTGGGCGCGATCTGAGGTGGCGACAATCAGTCTCGAGGCTGAATATTGGAGATCGTGGCGAAATGCTGCACAGAACTTCTCGATGTAAGTATCGGCAGTTTCTAGAAAATCGGTGTAGTGAATTGAGAGATTTGGTGTAATCGTCTCACAATAAGCTGGCGCATCTCGACTATAGGCATCAAAAACTACTTTTGTCTTATAGTCTTCAAAGGCACTGTAGTTAATCAAAGCTTCGACTAGCTTGCCTCTAGCAGCTTCTAGCTCTTCTCTCGAACCTGACTGCAACGGATTGATATTATTGGCTCTCTCGTGTAGGTCAGTCCAGGCTCCAACCACGTTGTAGCCGTCAACGAGCAACACTGCTTGTTTACGTGAGGGGGGCATGATCTAACTCACAGGACTTGTAATAAATTTTTATATTGTCAATCCTATCTTAACAAGTTGTGGGGTCAGTGGCTAGAGAAAAATGGGAGATCGAAGAGGGGAAAATCCGCTTTACACAAATTCACCCTAAGTGCCGATTTCTTTCATCAGTCTTTGCCGCATTCGCGCTGGATCGCCGCGATCGACTAACTTACCCTGTTCGAGTAAAAATGCCCCATCACAATAGTCTAATTCTTCGAGTCGATGAGTCACCCAGAGGGCAGTTAATCCGCGAGTTTTGACTAGTTGCCGGACTTGGGCAACTAGATCTAGTTGAGCATCGGGATCTAGCAGCGCGGTAGGCTCATCAAAAAGAATTGTCTCAATACCTTGCCTAGCAATCGCGCCAGCAATGGCGACCCGCTGCTTCTGACCGCCACTGAGGGCATAAATCGGCCGACGGATCAGATCGACTAAATTAACGGCGGTCAGGGCTTCAGTGACGCGGTGGCGAACTTGGCTGTGAGTGAGTTTTTCCGAGACTAAACCAAAGGCAATATCCGCACCGACCGTTGGCATCACTAGTTGGCGATCGGGATTTTGGAATACAATGCCCAAACCGCCATTAATCTTAATTGTGCCGACTTTGGGCACGAGTAATCCAGCCAGTAATCGTAACAAGGTCGATTTCCCACTACCATTAGTACCCAACAGCATCCAAAACTCGCCCTTTGGCACTGATAGGGAACAACAATCAAGGACGGTTTCCCCGGACTCCCAGCGAAAGGAAAGATTTGTTACCTCGATTGCTGTCGCAGACGGCAAGCCGTTCGCGGGTGGTACTAGTGGTAAAGGTTCAATCATGTTACGCTTTATTTCGAGTCTATGATTCAGCAAAAGTGACAAATCCAGGTGTCTTCCCAGAAGCGGCTGCACCAGATTTTTCGTACATTTGGGTGGCCACGATTAGATCTGTCATCACCGCAATTTTCTTTTCTGGCTGGCGATCGCAGGCTAATTCTAGCAGATTGCGATCGCTTGACTGCATCGCTGCCAGCACTTGTTGGTAGACAGTAGCAGCTTCTTCGACAGTTTTCCGCTGTACTGACATGGGCATAGCTGTATTTTTGAGCAGAATTTCGATGACGTACATATAATAGGAAAGAAATTTTGGTAGTGAACCCCAATTGTACGTCAATGACTAATTGAGTGCCAAAATTTAGAAGGTAGCGTAAGCCTACTGTTATCGACTCAAGGAGTTATCGCCGCGATCCCTGTATCGCCAAAGTCCGATCCCATTAGTCGATTAATCGATAAGTATTTATACTTATCAAAACCAGGTAAATGAGAGTAAAATTAGTTTTTTACGGTAGGAATATTAAATCTTCCGGAAAAAATGACTAAGGTACTGCCCATTTCGGCACAATTATATTAAACTTAGTAAAGAAACGTAAACTGATTTAATAAATCAGCTAAGTGTCGATAGGCTTAATCGAGTACTAGTACTCTTAAACTAAGTCTGTGCCATAATGTCCCTATAAAATCTGGAGTTTTACTGCACCATGACTATTGCAGTTGGTCGCCAGCAAGCCGAAAGAGGCGTCTTTGACGTTCTCGACGACTGGTTAAAAAAAGATCGGTTCGTTTTCGTCGGTTGGTCTGGCATTTTATTATTTCCTTGCGCCTTTCTAGCCCTCGGTGGCTGGATGACTGGTACTACATTTGTTACTTCTTGGTACAGTCACGGGTTGGCTTCTAGCTACCTTGAAGGTTGCAACTTCCTGACTGCGGCTCTTTCTACTCCGCCTAACAGCGTGGGTCACTCTTTAATGCTGTTGTGGGGACCCGAAGCTCAAGGTGACTTCACTCGCTGGTGTCAACTTGGTGGGTTGTGGGCATTTGTCGCTCTCCACGGTGCATTTGGTCTAATCGGCTTTATGCTACGCCAGTTTGAAATCGCTCGTCTTGTCGGGATTCGTCCTTACAACGCGCTTGCTTTCTCTGGTCCAATTGCAGTGTTCGTTAGTGTCTTCCTGTTGTACCCATTGGGTCAATCTGGTTGGTTCTTTGCACCTTCTTTTGGTGTAGCTGCAATTTTCCGGTTCATCTTGTTCCTCCAAGGTTTCCACAACTGGACTCTCAACCCTTTTCACATGATGGGTGTTGCGGGGATTCTCGGCGGTGCGCTCCTGTGTGCGATTCATGGTGCGACTGTAGAAAACACTTTGTTTGAAGACAACGAAAGCGGTAGTTCCAATACTTTCCGCGCCTTTGACCCTACCCAAGCAGAAGAAACCTACTCGATGGTAACTGCTAACCGTTTTTGGTCGCAGATCTTCGGTGTAGCTTTCTCCAACAAACGTTGGTTACACTTCTTCATGCTGTTTGTCCCTGTGATGGGCTTGTGGATGAGTTCGATTGGGATTGTTGGTTTAGCTCTAAACCTCCGTGCATATGATTTCGTATCTCAAGAATTGAGAGCGGCTGAAGATCCTGAGTTTGAAACGTTCTACACCAAGAATATTCTGCTCAATGAAGGTATTCGTGCCTGGATGGCTCCTCAAGACCAACCTCACGAACAATTTATCTTCCCAGAGGAAGTATTACCTCGTGGTAACGCACTCTAAACTTTGAAACGTCGGAAGATAAATGTACAATGCTATTTATCTTCCGGTTTTTTATCCGTATTTATAGTTCATCGATAGAGGTACTTCAAGAGTGGAAACGCCCTTTAATACTACAATGATTGCAGGTGGCGGACGCGACCAAGAATCATCTGGGTTTGCCTGGTGGTCGGGAAACGCACGTCTGATCAATTTGTCTGGAAAGTTGTTGGGCGCACATGTTGCCCACGCTGGTTTGATTGTTTTCTGGGCTGGAGCTATGTGCCTGTTTGAGGTAGCTCACTTCGTACCCGAAAAACCGATGTACGAGCAAGGCATAATTTTGCTTTCTCACTTGGCTGCTCAAGGTTGGGGCGTTGGTCCTGGTGGTGAAGTAGTGGATACATTCCCTTACTTCGTCGTCGGCGTGCTGCACCTGATTTCTTCAGCAGTACTTGGGGTGGGTGGTTTGTACCATGCACTGCGCGGTCCTGACACTCTAGAAGAGTATTCTTCTTTCTTTGGTTATGACTGGAGAGACAAGAACAAAATGACTTCGATCCTGGGCTTTCACCTAGTGATTTTAGGCATTGGCGCACTGCTCTTAGTAATCAAAGCAATGTTTGTTGGCGGTCTATATGATACATGGGCACCAGGGGGTGGTGACGTACGGATTGTTACCAATCCTACGCTCAACCCTGCGGTAATCTTTGGTTATCTACTCAAATCTCCCTTCGGTGGCGAAGGTTGGATTATCAGTGTCAATAACTTAGAAGACGTAGTTGGTGGGCACATTTGGGTCGGCTTTATCTGTATCGCTGGTGGTGTGTGGCACATCTTGACCAAACCTTTTGGTTGGGCGCGTCGGGCACTAATCTGGTCTGGTGAGGCTTATCTGTCTTACAGTCTAGCCGCAGTCTCCTTGATGGCGTTTGTTGCTTCGATCATGGTTTGGTACAACAATACTGTTTACCCCAGCGAATTTTTCGGTCCTACTGGCCCCGAAGCTTCTCAAGCGCAAGCATTGACCTTTTTGATCCGCGACCAACGTTTAGGCGCAAACATTGCAACCGCACAAGGTCCAACTGGGTTGGGTAAGTACTTGATGCGTTCTCCTTCTGGGGAAATCATCTTTGGTGGTGAAACCATGCGGTTCTGGGATTTCCAGGGTCCTTGGTTAGAGCCACTCCGTGGACCTAACGGTCTAGATTTGAGCAAGGTCAAAAATGATATTCAACCTTGGCAAGCACGTCGTGCGGCTGAGTACATGACTCATGCTCCATTGGGTTCTCTGAACTCTGTTGGTGGTGTTATTACTGAAACTAACGCTTTCAACTACGTTTCACCTCGTGCGTGGTTAGCTTGTTCTCACTTCGTCCTCGGCTTTTTCTTCTTCATCGGCCACTTGTGGCACGCAGGACGCGCTCGTGCTGCGGCTGCTGGTTTCGAGAAAGGAATCGATCGCGAGAATGAACCAGTAGTATCGATGAATGACATCGCCTAATCAATATCATTTAATCAAATGCTCATCGACTCCTGTCCATCGGGCGGGAGTTTTTTTAGTTAGCATAGGTATAAATGCAAAGACGAACTCTCTTAGCGGCTGGAGTCATCTCGACCATTAGTGCTGCTGGCGGACTTTATTTTTTATCAAACAAACCACCACAAATGTCAACTACACCCAGCGAATTTGAAATTACGAGAACTGAAGATGAATGGAGGAAATTATTAACGCCCGAACAGTTTAATGTGCTCCGCAAACACGGCACAGAACGGGCTGGCACCAGCATTCTGGATAAAGAATATGGTAAAGGCACTTTTGTTTGTGCGGGTTGCGATCTCCCCTTATTTGTCTCAGATACTAAGTTTAATAGTGGTACGGGATGGCCGAGCTTTTACGACCCGATTCCTGGCGCGATCGATACTTCCGTCGATCGAACATTATTTGTCAAACGAACGGAAGTACATTGCCATCGATGCGGCGGACATTTAGGACATGTGTTTGAGGATGGTCCCAAGCCGACGGGGTTGCGGTACTGCATGAATGGAATTTCGATGAAGTTTGTGGCGGCTTAGAGGTTAGGGAAAAGGGGAAAGGGCAAGGGGCAAAGGAATACTAACTGTCTTGCTGGTATTTTCCTCCAGCCTAAAGCCTACCCTCTACCCTTTCATCTATGCTGGATTTGCTTGAGGTTGACGGCGGAGGATGTCAATCACCGCAGTCTTTTCGAGCAATCCAACTAGAAGACCATCTGCATTAGTAACGCTTAAAGTTGTTACTTTTTCGGTTTCTAACTGTTTGATCGCTTGTAATAAAGATTTATCGGCAGTAATAATCGTCTTAGGCTCGATCGATTGCATTAGTTCACTGACTAATGTGCTCGACCAGCGATCTGATTGAATCGTTTTGAGTGCTTCTAAGGTAAGCTCGCCCACTAATTGACCCCCCTCATTGGTAACGAGAAACTTTTGCCAATTGCTCTGAGTGAGTGTCCGCTGGTCTACAAATTCGCGGAGGGTGATATTTTCGGCGATAATCGGGCTATTCGGGGTCACGGCATCAGCGACAGTTAGCCCGGTAAGACATTCTTGCACTCTGGCAAATTGGGCAGATCTGCCGGCATTTTGGAGTAAGAACGAACCGATTAATAAATTCCAGAAATTATCAAAGCTACCATAGAGGAAGAGCGGAATCAGACCAGAGGCGATGGCAACCCACCCAAAGGCTTGACCGACAATACTAGCAATCTTGACTCCTTGGTAGGAATTTCCGGTCACTTTCCAGACGATCGCTTTGAGAATATTACCACCATCGAGCGGAAGACCAGGGATTAGATTAAATAATCCCAGGGATAGATTAATTGCGGCGAGGACAGCGGTGATGGCGGCGAGGGGACCAGTTAATTGAGCAACAAAACCCAGCGTCGTCAAAATTCCAGCTAATAATAGGCTAACCGCCGGACCAGCGATCGCCACCCAAAAAGCGGCGGCTGGTGTTTCAGACTCTTTTTCCAGGCTGGCTAATCCGCCAAATAAGAACAGAGTAATAGATTCTACTTTAATCCCTTGGGAAATCGCCACAAAGCTGTGCCCCAACTCATGAGCGAGGACAGAGCTAAATAATAGTAATGCTGTAATCAGACCCAATAGTAACGGAGTACCATTCGGTAGATTGGGAAACTGCGCCGCTAAGCCATCGCCATAACTCCACGTCACTAATCCCAAAACAAGGAACCAAGATGGGTTGACGTAAAAAGGAATGCCAAATAAAGAACCAACACGGATATTACCGTTCATCATCGCGACCTCTAAAATCTGAGCCAAGAAGCTCTCGCTTCATCTGTTACAACCATTGTAACGAAAGATTAAGAAAGTCTCTCATGATTCGACGCTCGTAATATCCGGCGATCGATGGTTCGGTTGGGAATTGAGAGATAGTAGATATCGCGAAGGGTGGGCACTGCCGATCATCTAGGATTTAGACTCCTCACTCAGATGATTGTCCCTGTTAGGGGCGAGCTAGCGGCTGCGACAGCTTTAATCGGAATTCTGCCAGCAAGGTAGGCTAAGCGTCCCGCGACCGTGGCTAAACCCATCGCTTGTCCCATGAGCGGAGCATTTTCAGCACAGGAGATCGCCGTATTGATCAACAGTGCATCTGCGCCTAGTTCCATCGCTTGAGCCGCCTCACTAGGGGTACCAATCCCCGCATCGACGACGACAGGAACATGAGAGTTTTCGATGATAATTTGAATATTCGCGAGATTTCTAATCCCCTGTCCCGATCCAATCGGCGAACCCAATGGCATTACTGTTGCACATCCAGCCTCTTCGAGCCGTTTAGCCAATAGTGGATCCGCATTAATGTAGGGGAGTACAGCAAATCCTTCTTTGACTAGTTGTTCGGCAGCTTGGAGGGTACCGATCGGATCTGGTAAGAGATATTTACCCTCAGGAATCACTTCTAATTTGACGAAGTTATTATCTTCTTGTCCGAGTAATTTTGCCATCTCTCGTCCCAACCTAGCAACGCGGACGGCATCTTCCGCCGTTTGACAGCCAGCGGTATTGGGTAACATCCAGATTTTAGACCAATCGATCGCTTCTGCTAAACCTTCATGTCCGGCGGCTTTTGTCTGCACGCGGCGCACTGCAACAGTAACGATTTCACAACCACTGGCGATGATGCTCTGCTGCATCTCAGCTATGCTGCGGTATTTTCCCGTACCCGTCATCAGTCGCGAGTTAAAGGTTTTACCTGCAATAATTAACGGTCGATCGATCATAATTTTAGCTAGCAATCTGTTACTAGTTAACATTTTAAAACGGTTCTGGCCGTTGCAACCGCTCGATCGATGATGCTGCACAGATAACAATCTCCTGACAGTCTATTCAATCTAGAAGCGATCGCAATTATTTACGTGCTGCAAAATCGCTGCAATTAGCTTGAACATTGCGTTATGGTCAATTCGATCAAAAATAGATCGGGCAAAGATCCAACAATCTGCTAAATATTAGTTAAGATACAGGATATAAGTCTTCGACGTGTAGAAGTAATCTATGTTACAACTCCGAACCGCTGTTACGCTCTTTGCTTTGACTGGTGCATTGGAGTTTGGTAGTGCTGTTTGTGCGGTAGGATACACGCTCAAGCCATCTCTGGGAGAGCAATTTGAACACCTCCAAGTCATGCCTGTGCAGATTGGTGGCGGTTTATTCGAGCGGGGATTAAATAAGCAAGATCGCGAAGATTATGTTGGGGCGATCGCTGATTATACAGAATTTCTCAAAACTAATCCTAATCACTTAGAAGCTTACTCTAATCGAGGGTTTGCTAGAGCAATGGAGAACGATCTCCAAGGTTCAATTGCCGATTTTAACCGAGCGATCGAGATTTCACCCTTAAATGCAGATGCGTACAATGCACGGGGAAACGTTAACGCGATGGCGGGTAATTTGACTGCATCAGTACGAGACTTTAACAAAGCAATCCGCCTCGATCGCAATTTTGCGGATGCTTATTATAATCGGGCGATCAGCCGTCATGGTTTAGGGGACAGGCGGGGAGCAAAGTCAGATCTCAGCAGAGCGGCTCAATTATTTCGTCAACAACTAGATCTCAGCGGCTATCAGCAAGCACGAGAATGGATCGATAAATTGAAGTAACAGCGATCGATGATTACTTAACTTTCATCACTACCATCGTCATATCATCACCACCAGATCGATCGATCCCGATGAAGGTATTGAGAGTAGCAATGATGCGATCGAGAGTAGCTTGAGAATCTAGTCTTTGTTGACAAGCTGTGTGGAAAGTGTGGATCAAATTCTCCTCACTAAAGCGTTCCCCATCCTGATTGGCAGCATCAGTGAAACCATCGGTGTAGTAGATAATTGCGTCACCTGGTTGGAGTTGAACTTGTGCTTCCTCATATTGAGAGTCAGCATCTAGTCCAATTAACATCCCCCGCGTATCCAATCGCGAGATGCGATCGTTAGCGGCTTGCCAATACAGTGGGGGATTGTGGGCGGCATTGGTGTAGGTCAGAATTTTGGTGATGGGGTCATATTCTGAATAGAATAGGGTGACAAATCGACTAGAATTTTCTAAATCGGCATACATGACCCGATTGAGGTGCTGAAGGATGCGAGCGGGTGAATGACCATTTAAAACCTCTGCCCGCAACATTCCCCTTGTCATGGTCATAATTAGCCCAGCGGGGACACCTTTGCCCATCACGTCCCCAATCACGATGCTCCATTTATTAGCCGCCGCTGCATCTATTTGTTTGTTGGTCAGCCTGTCATAATTGGCAGGGATAAAATCATAGTAGTCACCACCGACATGATTAGCATTTAGATAGCAAGCTGCTAATTCTAAGCCAGGAATATCGGGAAATTTTTTGGGTAATAAGCGTTCTTGAATTTCAGCCCCAATTTCCAACTCGCGATTGAGTCGTTCTTTTTTTCGCAATTCTACGGTTAATTCATCATTGGCGATCGCCACCGCAGTCTGATCTGCAACTAATTGTAATAATTTTTGGCGATCGGCTGTCCACTCGTAGCTGATATTGCGCGTAAACACATACAGCCGACCTCTTTCTCCACTTTCTAGTAAAATTGGGGTGCGAAAAATCCTAATTCCACAATCGAGATCTAACTCAATTTTATTCTCTAACTTCTCCCAAAAATCGCTATGAAAACTGATGTTTTGAACGGGTTGATTCGGTCGATCGAATACCTCTGTTAGGGTTTGATAAATGGCGGTTTCAATGCCTTTGCGCAAATTAGTACAATTATTTTCACTTTGACAATGCAACTGCTGAATTTGCAATTGACCAGTTTTTTTGAAGAGAATAATCGCCCCTGCCTCACCATCAGTCACCCGCGTCACCATAAGTGGGATCAGTTCCAAAAATTGATTGAGATTTTTAAAACTCCGCAGCGCAAAACCAAGATTACTAAGTAGCTCGTGAGTTTTCTTTTGTTGGCGATTAAGATTTGCCACCAATTCTTTGAGAGCGACTACCGGAGTAATTTGAGATGCAGTAGATGGGGAGCTGGGGATAGACATATATTCTGGAGCGTAGAGTCGGGGTGGATAGATGATGGGATGAAATCAGACGCAATACCAAATATCTAATCCTTGCAGTTAACAAAGATTGAATACCCACTACCAAACACCTATTTCCTAACCACTTAATAAAGCTTCAACAAATTCATAGCTAGAAAAAGGGCGTAAATCTTCAATCCCTTCGCCAGCACCGATAAACCGAATTGGTAAACCAAGTTGCTGCACCACAGCAAGAGCAACTCCACCTTTAGCAGTACCATCTAGTTTAGTTAAAACGACACCACTAAGCTTAGCCGCTTCAGCAAATACCTGTGCCTGCCGTAAACCGTTTTGCCCCAAGGTAGCATCCAAAACGAGTAAAGACTCAATCTGGGCACCACTGGCTTGTTTGTCAACAATCCGACGGATTTTACTCAACTCGTCCATCAGATTTTTTTTGTTTTGGAGTCGTCCGGCTGTATCGACTAATAGTAACTCAGTTCCCCGCGCGAGAGCGGCACTAATTGCATCAAAAACCACTGCGGCAGGATCGGTATTTTGTCCGGGATTGGCAATTACATCAATGCCACTCCGTTGTCCCCAAACTTTCACCTGTTCGACTGCTGCGGCGCGAAATGTATCTCCAGCGGCAATTAGACATTGATAACCCGATGCCTGAGTCATGTGGGCGAGTTTGCCAATGGTAGTGGTTTTTCCAACACCATTCACACCGACGAACAGCCAGATGTTCAGTGTATCCTTGACGGGCATAAATTCTTCGACATAGTTTTCCTGATAGGGCTGGTCGAGTAAATCGCGTAAAATTTGTTTGAGGTAGGCTAGTGCTTCTTCTGGAGGTAAAGATTCTTGGCGTAATCTAGCTTGTAAAGTCTCAATTACATAATCGGTTGCTTCTACACCAACATCTGCTTGGAGTAATAAAGTTTCGATCGATTCTACCGCAGCCGGATTCAGGGGTCCTTGGCCGATGAGGGCTTTAAATTGGTTGACAAATCCCCGCCGAGTTTTGTCTAAACCCTGACGTAGTTTCTTGAGCCAGTTAATTTCGTCGAGAGACACCTGCTCTGGTGTCCGACCGCGATCTGCCAGGACTTTTGCCGACCATAAGAAGTCGTCATCGAGGGCAATATCCGCCGGAGGAGCCTCTGGTTCAGGCTCAATGATGGCTGTTGCCTTTAACCGTTCGATGCGCTGCTGACGGTCATCTCGCGCCCAAATTGGGGTCTGGGCAGCTATCGATTCTGAGTCTTCGGTATCATCCAATGTGGTCTCTATGACTGGCTGAGTAGTCGTCTCGCTAGTATCGTCAGATTCGCCCGCCATTGGCTCTAAATCTGTGGTTAAAACTGGCGAGCTGACTGTTTCGGCGATTGTCTCTTCAACTATCGGAGAGTCAATAATTTCAAAAGTTTCATCGGTGTCGTCAGTGTCGCTGGCTACTGGCTCTGGCTCCGCAGCAGTTTCTGTTTCGACGACAGCAATTTCTGGCTGGATTGCTGCTGCCTGTTGCTGCTGGATATTTTGGTAGGCAGCTTTTGCCCACTCTAAGTAGTCTGTCGCAACTTCCGCAGTTGGTGATGCTAAAGTCTGGGCTTCAACTTCATTGGCCACCTCATCTGCCGCAGATTCTAAAACCTGCTCGCTGTCAGTTTCTGTCTCAGGTGAGGCATCAGATCGATCGAATTGCCGCCGAAACCAATTGAAAACCATAATAAATTATAAATTATGAACTATGCGGATTTTAAATGCTCTGTCACTCGCCGCAGAACACCATTGATCAACTTCCGTCCTTGGTCATCACTATAGCGTTTTGCCAATTCGATCGCTTCGTTGATCGCAATCCGTTCTTCTAAACCTAGATAGACAATTTCAGCTACAGCTAATCGTAAAATATCTCGATCAATTTTGGGTAAGCGACCCAGTTGCCAATCTACAATACTTTTACCCAAAAGTGTATCGATTTCGGCGGATTCTTCGGTTGTCTTGACCAATAACTCTAGGGCATAACTCCGAACATCGGGGCGATTAAAATTATTGATCGACTCTGGCATTTCCAAGGCTTGGTCTAAACGTTCGATCGCTTTTTGAACTAAATCGATCGCATCTTTGGTCATCACTCGCGCACTTTCTACGTCACTGGCTCTAGTTTGACTATTGAGTAAGCGATCGTTGCCGCGCTGTAAATCGGCCGTAGCAGCTTCGATCGCTTCTTGAGTCTCTTCCCGCAAGGTGGCGATCGCTTTTAGCATCATCTCTTCTAAGGTCATTTGCAACTCGCGGGGCCGCTCCTGTGCCAGTTTTTTTTGAGCCTTGGATAACTGAGGCAGAGCTAGTAGGGCCAACTCGCGGGCAATAGTTTGAGCTTTCATTTGTGGCGATCGGATAGCAGTGGAAAAGCCCCTGATTATACCACAGCAAAGCCCAAAAACAGTCAATAGATAATTGCCAGCAGATTTAGGTTTAAGTCATCAATTTTCTTTGACGGATACTCAGATCCGTGGTAAGTTAGTAGATTGTGTGAACTTTATTCAGATAGACAAGCAATAACCCTTGGCTAACGTAGTCGTAATTGGTGCCCAATGGGGCGATGAAGGAAAAGGAAAAATCACTGATTTACTTAGTAAATCAGCAGATGTGGTCGTGCGTTACCAAGGGGGTGTCAACGCTGGTCACACTGTAGTCGTGCAGGGTCGAACCTTTAAACTGCACTTGATTCCTTCGGGGATTTTATACCCCGCAACTGAATGTATTATTGGCTGTGGCACAGTAATCGATCCGAAAGTTCTAATCGAAGAACTCGACAGGCTTGCAGAACTCAATGTCCCCACCCACAACCTCTTGATTTCCCAGACTGCTCACGTCACGATGCCCTATCATCGGACGATCGATCTCGCATCTGAAGAAGTCCGAGGCAGCCACAAAATCGGTACAACTGGGCGAGGCATCGGCCCCACCTACGCGGACAAATCCGAACGAATGGGGATTCGGGTGCAGGATTTGATGGATGAGTCAACATTTCGTGAATTGCTGACCTGGACGATCGAACGAAAAAATGAGATTCTCGAACGGCTCTATAATCTACCACCGCTAGATCCAGACGAAATCGCTGACGAATATTTGGGTTATGCTGAAAGGCTACGCCCGCATATTGTCAACACTTCGATCAAAATATATGATGCGGTGCGTCGTCGTCGTAACATCCTATTTGAAGGTGCTCAAGGTACCTTACTCGACCTCGATCATGGTACTTATCCTTATGTTACCTCTTCCAACCCCATCGCTGGTGGGGCTTGTGTCGGTACCGGAATCGGCCCAACAACGAT
>JANPJH010000077.1:0-17637 GCA_031425415.1 Chamaesiphon sp. VAR_61_metabat_425
GTCACAGATTCCGGCAATGATCCCACTGTGGTCAAGATCCTGTACTCTGATATTTGACGCTTCAAAATTTCCCATTCTTTAAAAATACAGCATTTTCTGTTCTTACCTGCGGAATGAGGGATGCAGATACAGCTAATCTCAAATTCTTTGTCGAACTAGGCGACACAATCTACGGAGACGTGGCTTCTCCAGCCGTCAAAAATCCCGACGCAATTACTAGCCGTCAACCGAAGATTGTTAGTCAATTTGAAGTTAACCCCAATAATATCGCGCCGACGTTAGCCGCAGGTACCGCAGGTGCTGATAATCTCATCGCCGGGATTACCCCAGGACTAGATGGTTTTAATGACTCGGTATTTGCTGGTGCTGGTAACGATACGATCGACATCCCGACTTCTGGTGCCAATGCTGGTAACAACCGGATCGATGCTGGCAGTGGTGATGACACCCTATATATTGCGAATGGGGACAAAGCTTTCGGTAGTGCTGGTGATGATGAAATCAATGCTAATAATGCTCAAGACTACCGGATCTCTGGCGGCGACGGTAACGATACGATCTTCCTCGGTGCCAACGGTCGCGCCCTGGGTGGCAATGGTAACGATCTATTCTTCGCTGGTTCTGGTAGCGGGAACATCCTCTCCGGTGGGGCAGGTGCAGACCAATTCTGGATTGCTACTGTTGAGCTGCCGTCTAGCTCGAATACCATTGTGGATTTCCAAATCGGTACCGACGTCATCGGGATTAAGGGTGCGAACAGCTTGGGAATTAGTGCAACTAGCCTCAATTTGACTCAAGTTGGTGCAGATACTTCGATTGTCTTTGGCGGTCAAACTTTGGCAGTGCTGATGGGTATTCAAGCCACTAGCTTGACTCCTAATAATAGCAGTCAGTTTGTCTTTGCCTAACTACTAATGGTGGGGTGATTCATCAATTACCCCACCATAGACTAATAGAAATTGTGTTTGTATAGATTCGGTAAGCCCTACTGACATCGATCGACAGATACCAGCTAAAATATAGATTAGTCTCCTGATATCCTGGAACACTTGCTGTGATTTCTAACCTCATCGCTGACTTCCGCATTATTTTCGATCGCGATCCCGCCGCACGCAACTGGGTCGAGGTACTGCTATTTTATCCTGGCTTACAGGCATTGACGCTGCATCGATTTGCCCATTGGTTATATGTCTTGGGCTTACCATTGATTCCCCGCCTGATTTCCTACGTGTCGAGATTTGTTACAGGTATTGAGATTCACCCCGGCGCGACCATCGGCAAGGGCGTATTTATCGATCAGGGCATGGGCGTGGTGATTGGCGAAACCGCAATTATTGGCGACTATGCCCTAATTTATCAAGGTGTGACTCTCGGTGGGACGGGGAAAGAAAGTGGCAAACGTCACCCAACACTAGGCGAAAATGTCGTAGTTGGTGCGGGGGCAAAAGTATTAGGTAATCTGCAAATTGGTAGTAACGTGCGGATTGGGGCAGGTTCAGTTGTATTGCGAGATGTCCCCTCAGATTGTACAGTAGTGGGAATTCCGGGGCGAGTTTTATATCGAGCCGGCGAACGAGTGGGGCCACTAGAACATGGTAGCTTACCAGACTCGGAAGCTGAAGTAATTCGGGCACTGCTCGATCGAATTGAAAGCCTAGAACAACAGGTGCAGAAAATGCAAACCGAACAAATTTGCAATGCAATTATCCAAGGGGTGGAAACACCCTCAGCAGCAGGGATTGAAGTAGCTCCTAGTTGCCATTTAGAAGATAAGGTAATTCGTCAATTTTTGGACGGATCAGGAATTTAGAGTATCCTTAAACTCGAACCCCCGCATCTATACAAAATGAAAAGACAGTTAACTATTTTGTGTTTGGGCTTAATTGCAATTCCCTTAGCGGAAGGCTTCGCCAACAATCTAGGTTATTCATCTACTCTAGCGGCTGAGACTAAACCTGTAGATAAAGTAATTGGTTGCGATATCTTCATTGCGGGCGGTGGATTGAGTGGGACTGCTACCGCTTACGAAGGATTGCTTGCAGGTAAACAAGTCTGCATGACCGAAATTACCGACTGGGTAGGCGGACAAATCACCGCCCAGGGTGTATCTGCCCTGGATGAACGCCCCACCCAACGGGCAAAGAAATACTTTCCACGTGGCTACCTCGAATTTCGCCAACAGGTTCAAGACTACTATGGCAAACTAAATCCTGGCTATTGCTGGGTGAGTGAATCTTGTTTTATTCCTAAAGACGCTCACAAAATCTTGTATGGGATGTTGCAGACTGCCGAACGCAAAGGTAAGGGCAAATTACATTGGTATCCTCACACCGTCGTCAAAGACCTAGTTACAGCAAAACGCGGTGAGGGACAGCAAATTAATGCAGTTGTGGCAATTCAACACCGAGCGGCACCAGGGACTCCCCCATTAAACACCGAAACTCTCTCACAGACAATCGAAGATGCCTACATCGAGCAAGATTCAGCTCGGTTACAAAAGCAAAAAATCTTGTTTGTACCACCCTATCGAACGCCAAAACAGCAAGCTTCGACCCCGGCTGATTGGTATGTCATCGATGCCACCGAGACAGGCGAAATCGTCGGTTTAGCCGATGTTCCCTACCGATTAGGACTCGACCCCAGATCTGCCGATGAACCATCCTCAGCCACCACTACCGGCGATCCTTACTGCACCCAAGGGTTTACCTACCCCTTTGCAATGGAGACGACAGCCACTCCGCAACCCCAAATCGCCCCCCCACTCTATCAGCAATACGCCCCCTACTATAGCTACGAACTCAAACGCCTCGCCGACTTTGGCTTAGTCCACACCTATCGACGAATTTGGAGTTCCGGACAAGGAAAAGCCTCAAAATTCGGCGGCATCAACTACACTGCCCCTACTCCCGGCGATATCTCCATGCAAAATTGGACCTGGGGAAACGACTATCGCCCAGGTAGTGCCCAAGATAATTTAATCCTCGATCGCAACCAACTGCAAACCTCCGGTCAGTTAAAACAAGGCGGTTGGATGGGTGGTTTGCGGACAGATACCCTCCGCAAAGGCGAAGAAATCGCAGTGGGCTTCTATTACTGGCTAGTCGCCGGAACCACCGACTCCCGAGCCAATCCCGACCCCAAATCGTCAAATTACTGGACTAAAACCCCCAACCCCAACCACCGTTATCTCGCAGGCTTAGATACCCCAATGGGCACAGCCCACGGCTTATCCAAATATCCTTACATTCGTGAAGGACGAAGAATCCTCGGCAGACCGACATCTGGCTACAAAGATGGATTCGTCATCACAGAAGCAGATATTAGCCGCAACAATCTACTCGATTCCCAAAAAATGCCCCAACTACCACCCGAGCAATACCGGCAGTTACAGGCAGGTTTGGCCGGCATAGATGCCGTAAACGTACTCACCAGCAATAACACAAATAAAACACCCACCCGCAATCGATCGACCATCTATGCCGATACAGTCGGCATCGGCCACTACGCGATCGATTTCCACCCCTGTATGCAAAACAGCCCCCCCGAAGTCCCCAATAACACCGAACGCGCCGGCGCACGTCAGGGTGAAGGCCAAGCATACCCCTTCCAAATTCCCCTCCGCGCCATGATTCCCCAAAAAATCGATAATATGTTAATAGCAGGCAAAAGCATCGCCACCAGTCACGTCGCCGCCGCCGCCTACCGCATCCACTCCTTTGAATGGTCAGCAGGTGCCGCCGCCGGAACCACAGCCGCCTTCGCCCTCGAAAAAGCCATCATCCCCGCCCAAATCGTCGAATCCCTCCCCAACCCCTCACCCCCAATCCTCGAACTCCGCAAACGCCTAGAAGCCAGCAACAACCCCACATCCTTCCCCAACACCTCAATCTTGAACAACAATTGGCAAGAGTGGAAATAGATCTAGGGGGTAGAGAATAGGGAATAGGGAATAGGGAATAGTGAATAGTAGCTTAACTTATGTCGCTTATTACTAGTCTGGCACCCCCCGATTAATCTATCCTGGGACAACTACAAGATATCCAATCCCCACAGTTTGACCCTTTGGAGGGGGTTTGGGGGAGCGATGCGCGCTCGTCGGGTTCCCCGACGTAAAAAGCGCATCAAGACAGGCATCGCCTTCCCCAACGGAGGGGTCTGGGGGGAGGTCCCCCCCCCGATCCGGGTTCCACCCCACCAACAACCTTTACAGCACAAGATATTTTCTTAACACTTCAAATCAATTGTAATTAAAGATGGTTTTCACAACTGAAAAATCCAGCCAAACAGTTCAAAAGCCATATCCCAACTTCAAAATCATCGTCCTCGACGACGACTTCAACACATTTGAACACGTCCACACCTGCCTAATGACTTACATCCCAGGCATGACCGAAGAGCGCGCCTGGGAACTAACCAACCAAGTTCACTTTGAAGGATGCGCGATCGTTTGGGTCGGCCCTCAAGAACAAGCCGAACTCTACCATCAACAACTCCGCCGCGCCGGATTAACAATGGCACCTCTAGAAGCCGCTTGAGTTAGGTGTTAGCCTTTAGGCTTTAGGCTTTAGGCTTTAGGGGAAAGGTAAAGGGTAAAGGAAGTCCAAAGTATCCATTGTCTTCCAACTCCCAACTCCCAACTCCCAACCCCTGATACAATATACAGGTCGTCTTCAAGTGCCAGACCAGTGATCGAACGCTATACTCTGCCCGAAATGGGTGAAATTTGGACAGATGCTTATAAATTTCAAACCTGGCTGCAAGTAGAAATCGCCGTCTGTGAAGCCCAAGCAGAATTGGGGCACATTCCCCAAGCAGCCGTAGACGAGATCAAAACTAAAGCCAAATTTGATGTCGATCGAATCTTGGAAATTGAAACAGAAGTCCGTCATGATGTGATTGCATTTCTCACCAACGTCAACGAATATGTCGGTCCAGCAGGTCGATATATCCATCTAGGAATGACTAGCTCAGATGTCTTAGATACCGCACTAGCCCTCCAAATGGTAGCGAGTACAGAGATACTGCTCACTCGCCTCGAAGAAACAATTCAAGCAATTCGCTATCAAGCTCAAAAACACCGGAATACGGTGATGATCGGCCGTTCCCACGGAATTCACGCCGAACCGATTACGTTTGGGTTCAAATTAGCTGGCTGGCTAGCCGAAATGCTTCGCAACCGAGATCGATTAGTAGCCGTGCGGCGGAGCATCGCTGTCGGCAAGATTTCTGGTGCCGTCGGTACCTATGCCAACATCGAACCCCGCGCTGAAGCGATCGCTTGCCAAAAACTCGGACTCACCCCCGATACCGCTTCCACCCAAGTTATCTCCCGCGATATCCATGCCGAATTCGCGCAAGTTTTAGCCCTAATTGGAGCTTCGATCGAACGTTTCGCCGTCGAAATCCGCAACCTCCAGAAAACTGATGTCCTCGAAGTAGAAGAATTCTTCTCCAAAGGACAAAAAGGCTCCTCAGCCATGCCCCACAAACGCAACCCAATTCGATCGGAACGGTTGACTGGAATGGCTCGGATTCTGCGCGGGAATGCTATTGCCGCCCTAGAAAACGTCGCCCTCTGGCACGAACGGGATATCTCTCACAGTTCGGTAGAACGAGTCTGTATGCCCGATTCCTGCATCATTACCCACTTCATGTTGGTCGAAACCACCAACTTAATCAAAAATCTGCTGATTTACCCCGAAAACATGGCTCGGAATCTCAACTGCTATGGCGGAGTTGTATTCAGTCAAGGGGTCTTGCTCGCCCTTGTCGGTAAAGGACTAAATCGGGAAGAAGCATATTCGATCGTCCAATCGAACGCCATGGCGGTCTGGAACACCACAGGTGGAGACTTCCGTAAATTAACCTCCAGTGACCCCCGCGTGACAGCCCATCTCACCTCCACAGAAATCGACAACTGTTTCGATCCTACTCAGCATCTCAAGCACCTAGATGAGGTTTACCAACGGTTGAGTATTTAAGTCGATCGAATCTCCGCCGAGGATTAATTCCGCTCAGATCTCAGCTTTGCAGGTATTGTCGATCGATGATACGATCTTTGCTATGTTAATATATCAATTGACGGGATGTAGCGCAGCTTGGTAGCGCGCTGCTTTCGGGAAGCAGAGGGCGTAGGTTCGAATCCTATCATCCCGACCATTTAAGGCTAGGGTAAAAATAGCACCACAAAAGGGTTTCGGCGAAGTTAACCAACTTCGGCGAAATCTTTTTGCGTTCTCTTGTTGAGAATGAAGGGGTGGTAAAGGGTGTTATGACATGACATTTTTACCCCCATTTTTACCCCCATGAAAGTTACCATCGAAAATCACCGTGATTTGCTGCGATTACGCTGGACTTGTCCCAATACTGGCAAGCGGAAAGTCTTATCACTGGGAATTAAAGATTCTAATACCGGACGCGGCAAGGCTCAATCATTGAAGGCGGATATCGAGAATGATGTCAGATATGGCTACTATGACCATACCCTCGTTAAATATCAGCCACAAAAGAAACGCCAACAGATTACCGGAATCAGCACGGTAGAGCTATTTAAGGCATTTACACAGCACCAGCAGAAGCATAAAGGACTAAGCAAGGAATCGATCGGTACTCGCTACAAGTACTTGGGCAAGATGCTAGAGAAGCATCTGAATATTAGAGCTGCTGATATCGCTCGACAACAGGCTGAAGCGTTCGCCCTGGTATGCAGAGAGACACTGAAACCGGATACAGCCAAGCAACGGATCTGGTTACTAGAGAGCGCGTGGGAGTTTGGCAAGCATCGGTACCAACTTCCCAGCCTGAACCCTTGGGATGGAATAGCCGATCGGTTTGAATCTGTTCCCAGTCGTCCGAATCCAGCCTTCAGCAAGGATGAAGTGCGGAGAATTATCGAAGGATTCCGCACTAGTCCCCACTACTCCAATTACCTTGACTACGTTATCTTTCGGCTAACTATGGCTTGTCGCCCCCAAGAGGTTCGCGATTTGGTTTGGAGAGACATCGGCGGTGATTTTAGTACCGTCTGGTTTGCCAGTAATAAGACCAAGAAAGGGCGGGTGGTGCATCTCAATTCATCGATCGCCAAAATGTTATCGAATCGGCATCAGAAGTCTAATCCCCAACCGGACGATCTCATCTTCACTAGCCGCGAGGGTTTGCCAGTCGATAACGGCAATTTCCGGCGGTTGTGGCGGATCGTGCTGGATAAAGTTGGAGTCGATTATCGCAAGCCCTACACCACCCGCAAGACATCAGTTAGAAATGCTTTGCTCAATGGTGAAAATTATATTGAAGTCGCGGCGGCTGCTGGCCATGACCCCCACACCATGCACAAGTTTTATTCTGATGCGATCGAGACTAGAAGTGTATTTGTTGAAATTGAGTAGTAAAATACCCACAGTTAATTTAGACGGTTAACTGTAGGATAAAACATTAATAGTTAATAGAATTATGGCAGATTTTCAGTGAGGAGAACCACACGTCGAATGGTTTCATAACACATTTAAAACTTGTACAGAAGAATTGTCGGCTGGAGACATAGAAAAGCGATATACACCAAAGAAAGGGGAACCAAAAAAAGGCAAGCCTAAAGGGAATGAGCAGACCATCGACATGCAAGATTTCAGAAATCTCATGAGACTAATGGTTAAGAAGAAATATGCCAGGGTAACTAATGACTTTTGTCGGAGTAAGCATTACAAAGTTCGCATGGTTTTGGATGATTACCCTTATGTTCAAGAAGTCTTCAGTACTAATATGTATGACAAAGTTATGTGGTTACATACTAACCAATACAAGAATTGGTATCCATTTGAAAGGGAAGGATTCGAGAAATTAATGATGTTTTACAGTTTAGGTCTTGGGGTATACACACACATGGGTGGAGACTTTGATTATATCTTCGATCTAATTCTCGAAAATTCTGAATTCAAAACAAGTTTTATTCTTGATGTGTTGTATTTTGTGTCGATATACAAAATGTTTAAAGCTTTTATCTATTCTCTCGGATTACCACAACAATTTTACAATTTGAGACTGGCTGATATTGAACTAACGGTGTTCATTCCTTTATTCTATTTTCATATTCTCGCAGGCTACTTGATAAATTTAGAAAACAAGGGTCGGGGATATAAAGCACACGGATACGATCTTCTGTCTTCAATTGAAGATCCAGTTTCCCTCGAAGAACTAAAAAAAATGTTTAATAATTTAACGAAAAAGTTTATCTTTACAGACGTGATATGTTCTTGTTTAATTTTCAAAAAAAATGTTTCAAGATGGCTGATTTTTCTTGATGAGATAGACAACCAAGATTTGAAAAAAGCGGTCGGAGAAGTAAAAAAAGCCGAGGCTAATATAAAAAAATACCAAAAGCTAGTATTCAACAAGAGACGACGATAAAACCTCGGAAAACTGGGGTATATCTATCCGATCTCGGATGAGATATTTTATTAACAAGCCGAACACCCTTATTCAGTGCTGTTTACCCAAAACCTTAAATCTATGCCGCACACAATCACCCGCCCCCCTAGTCGCTGGCAGATGGTATCGACCGGACAATTATGTGTCTCTGAAGGACTATCTCAAGATTTCTTCAAAACCCGCCGCGCATCTGGTGAATTTATCCGCAACATCCACTATGTCATCCTTCCTGGGAGTACTCATATCCAATGGAATAGGGACTTGGTGCGAGATTATTTTGTCAATGCAGGGACACCAGCCCACCAAGTTGCCATCGATCGATATCTTGCCAGTCTTCCCAGTTCTGACAACTACACCCCATCGGCATAGACACAAAAATAGCTCCCAGCTATTCACTCGAAGCCAAACCAAATAAAAAACATCCTTCCAATCTATGCGTAATCCTTCTGAAATGGTTAGTTCGGGAGTACCACCACCCACGAAAGCCAAAAGGCTAGAACGCCCTTCTTACTTGCGTTCTAGCCTTTCAAAACTGTTGAAAATCATACACCTATCCTAACATAATGAGCGCATCTACAGACAACTTACAGACTTACGACATTCGGACAAAACTATCAGTATTAACCCCATCCAAAGGCTCGAAGACTAAGTATCACTGTCCAGTCTGCAACGGTGACGACTTAGACATCAGCAAGGATGGAGCCTACAACTGTTTTAGCGGCAACTGTGAACATACAGATATTCGAGCGGCGATCGACAAACTAGAGGGTAAGCCAGAGTGGAAACCAGATCAAAAATGGGAGAAACCAAACCGCCCAAAATCTCAGAAGGATTACTTTTATCCCGATCGCAGTGGCAACCTGTTAGTTAAGGTGACGCGAAAAGACAATGGAGAAGGGAAGAAAAGTTTCCCTCAACACCACTGGAATGGAAGCAAGTGGACTTTGGGTAATCCCGATGAAGTTAAGAAATTAATCCCTATTTACCGATATGTAGAAGTCCAACAGGCGATCGAGCGCAATGAACTAATCTTCATTGTCGAAGGTGAAGCGACAGCAGATCTACTCTGGAATTTGGGTATTGCAGCTACCACCACTATCGGCGGTTCAGGTGCCTACAGTTCCTATGGAGATTATCTAGAGGATTTGAAAGGGGCGCGGTTAGTCTTGGCACCCGATCGAGATGCTAACGGGCTAAAATATATCGCCAACTTCGATCGCGATTTTTCAAGTCAGATTGAGGGCTATTACTTAGCAGGAACCCAAGGGCTTTGGAAGAAATCAGCAGGGGGGATGGATATCGGCGATGACGTTCGAGATTGCCAACTAACTAAAGAGCAGATTTTAGAGAAGGTGATTAGCATTGGGGAATATCAGGCGATATCAATTACCCCCACAGAGTCCGAACCGGAAACCGACAAGAAGGCGAATTTCACCAGTTCGATCGAGCGCGGACTAGAGAAGGTAACGAAACAGGACGGCAAAGAATCGAAGGAATCGATCAGGAATCACTTAGCCGCGATCGCTTGTATTGATAATCCTGACAAAGACGGCGCGGCGTTGCTACTGGAGTTTAAAACATTCAGCGGTGAGGTTCGGCAATGGACGATGTTGAGAGCGTTTCTAGCTGGTGATGCTAGTTCGATCGTTGAAGGTTTACTCAGTCGCGGCTACACCTTCAAGCGCAAACAGAAAGGGTTACTACTCGACTACCTCTATAGTTTGGGCGCGGATATCACCCAAACTTACACAGTCACCGATTCAAGCGGCTGGGTTCAGAAATCTTTCGTACTTCCCCATAAAACACATGGAGACAGAAACCTAAAGTTCAGGGATGTAGATCCTAGTCCTGATGCCATCACCGAGACTAAAGGCACATTGCAAGGATGGAAGGATAATGTTGCGGCTCGATGTGCGGGGAATTCAAGATTGATATTAGGGTTGGGTACTAGTTTCGCATCCCCACTACTACCGATCGTTGAGATCGAATCGGGTGGTTTTCATCTTGTTGGCGCAACTTCCCAAGGGAAGACAACTATCTTATCGATCGCCGCGTCTGTGACGGGTGTTAAAGATATTCCCCATTGGCGAACCACCACCAACGGGCTAGAGAGTATCGCAACTGCATTTAACCATCTGTGCTTGCCCCTAGATGAGATTGGACAAGCCGATCCGCGTGATGTCGGGAATATCGCCTATATGCTGGCTAACGGTCAAGGCAAAGCACGAATGACCAAAAATCTTACCAATCGCAAGCCCAAAACTTGGAAGCTGATGGTTTTATCGTCCGGTGAAGTTGGGTTAGGTAGCTACATGGCACAAGCTAATATCACCCAGAAAGGCGGTCAAGAGGTGCGATTACCTGACGTACCAGCAATACCTGAAAACTCCAAGCATGGCTGTTTTGAGACGATCCATGAAGCTTCTACGGCTGTTCAGTTTGTATCGGCACTGGACGCGGCGGTGAAAGAGCATCACGGCACGGCTCTAGATGCTTTCCTATCTCAGTTGGTGATAGATATTGCCGATTCGACGTTCGCGGGTAATATCTCTAAACAGCTACACCTTATCGCCGCCAAATTATGCGAGGGGACTAAAGATAGTGCGATCGGGCGGGTGGCTAAACGGTTCGCACTGGTACAGGTATCACTAGGATTAGCGCACAAATACGGCTTGCTACCCTTCGATGTCAAAGATATAGAGTGGGCTATTTCTACCTGTTTCCAAGCTTGGTTAGTCGCCAGGGGTGGGGATGGTTCGATCGAAATTAAACAGGCGATCGAACGAATCGAACATTTATTGGTCACTAACGAGTTTAGCGATCGAGTTTTTAACTTGCCCAATAACACCGATCGAGTCGTCCGAAACCTCTTAGCTTATCGCTCGGTAAGTTTCGAGGGCGAAACAGAGGAATTTTTAGTACCCACGTCTGTATTTGATCGTGAATTCTGCAATGGTGTCAATAAAACCGAGCTGGTAAAAGAGTTGCAGCGGCGAGGGTTGATGCTTCTACCTCGATCGGATGGTAAAGCTACCCACCAGCGACGGGTTAATGGCAAGCGTCAAAACTTTTACGTTTTCCCTAAATGCGAAAACGAGGGGGTGACAGGGGTGACAGCAGCTCCAAAGCCAGATACGGTAATAGATTTAGCCATCGAAGGGGTGTCACCCCTTGAGAAAATAGCAGAGGTGACAGGGGTGACACCCTTGGAAGAAATCGCCCCGCTGTCACCCCTGTCACCCCCTGAGAAAATGACAGGGGTGACAGACATCGAGTCTAAAAACCCTTGCACTGCAACACATCTAAGCCCTGTCACCCCTGTCACCCCCCAAAAAACAGATGTAGGGAATTTTGTCCCTGAAAAATCTTTGGTGGTTGGCGATCGAGTCCGATACATTGGGCAGTCACACCAGCACCGAGGAGATTTCGGGAAGGTGATCAGCATAGAAGGCGATTTGTACACCTGCGTTTTCATTGGATCGACCGCCAAAGGGCTAACCCGCAACGAGTTGGAGGCTAACTAGATGACTTACCATCTCCGACCATACCAAGCCGACTTACTCGATCGGATCGATCGAGCCTGGTTCTCTGGCAGTCGATCGATCCTTGCCCAATTGCCAACAGGCGGCGGGAAGACCATCCTATTTTCCACTGTGGTGCATCAAGCCATCCAAAACGGCTTAAAGTGCCTGATATTGGCTCATAGAGAAGAGTTAATCAAACAAGCGGCGGATAAAATTGAGATAATCACCGATGACCCCGTAGGAATTATCAAAGCTGGCTACCCCACCAACTACGATCGAGATATTCAAGTTGCATCAGTCCAATCCCTTACCCGTCGCCTGAATCATTGCCCACATTTCGATCTGATAGTTGTCGATGAATGTCATCACAGCACCTCTACCAGCTATCGAACCATTCTCAACCGATTCCCCGCTGCGAGAATATTGGGAGTAACAGCAACACCAATTAGGCTAGACGGGAATGGATTTAGAGGGATATTTGATGAACTGATTTGTGGTGTCACCGTTTCTGAGTTGATAGAGTCCGGTAGCCTATCGCCTTACAGCTACTTTGCAACCGAACGATCTATGTCAGTCGAGGGAGTGGGCAAACGCCAGGGCGATTTTAAAACCGAGCAGGTCGCCAGAGCTAACCCCGTTGAAGGTTTAGCGGGTGATGTGGTGAAAGCCTATCTAGACTACTTGGAGGGCAAACAGGCGGTAATATTCTGCATTAACATCGAGCATAGTTACGCGATCGCCGAGCATTTCAAAGCCGCTGGCATCGTTGCAGAGCATCTAGACGGGAACACACCCGCAAGCGACAGGGCTGATGTGATGACCCAGTTCAGAGACAAACGGATTCAAGTTCTGACTAACTGTGCGCTTTTTGATGAGGGCTTAGATATTCCGTCACTGGATGGGGTGATACTGGCTAGACCTACCCAATCCCTCAGTCGCTACCTTCAGATGGTTGGGCGCGCTCTCAGACCGTGCGAAGGCAAAAATAAGGCAATAATAGTCGATTTAGCTGGCAATTATGAGCGGTTGGGGATGCCTGACGATACTAGGGTGTGGACATTAGACGGCTTGGAGAAGAAGCAGCGCAAGTCGTCAAAACTGGTCAGGAATAAAGCGACGGGGGAAATAGAAGAGGTGATAATCGATCTGACTCCCACGGGGGTTAAGTTTGTTGAAATCGTGGGGCGGTCGATCGAACTAACCCCAGAATTATCTTTCTGGATTGATCGGTGCAATAGACTTTTATTCGATCGAGAGTTGCACGACCGTAAACCCGCATGGTGTGCTTACCGCCTGATGGAAGCCCAAACCCAACCCCCGCTTGAGGCTTGGCAATATTTAGGGAAGAAATTGGGATATCACCACGGATGGGCAAAATACAAAGTCACCGAGTGGAAACCGCCAGAGGAAAGAATTACAGCTAACGATTTAAATTGATGAAATACCAACTAACCGGAAAGATTACACCAAAAGCTAGACCACGATTAGGACGCGGCGGGGCACATTTGCCAGCTAATTACCGGGATTGGAAAGAATCAGCCATCACCGAACTTATCAGTCAGTCCCTACCCACTAACCCACTGGTCAAAGCTGAGGTATCCATCTCGATCGGCGGCAAGCAGAGAGGGGATTTAGACAACATCGCAGGGGCGATCCTCGATGCACTAGTACAATCTGGGATTTTACTAGATGACCGATTATCGGTAGTTTCCAAGCTAACAGTGGAACACTTCCCCAAGTTGCCCCCAGGCGCAAATATCGAATTGAATTAACGGCACATAACCCGCACAGAAAATGACCAAACCATACGACAGGCAGCTAGAAGAGACTTCCAAAGCATACGCGGCATTCTGCATCTACAGAGACATGGGGACATCTTGATCGCTGGACAAAACCACTGAAAAATATTACTCCGCAGATACACCGCAGATATGCCGCAAGAACATCAGGCAAATTGAAAAATGGTCATCGGCGAACAATTGGGTCGATCGGTGCCGTGAGTACGATCGAGATAAAGAGCTAGAACAGCGACAAATCAGATCAGAACATGACAAGGCAGCCTACATACATCATCTCGAAAACTTCCAACACCACCAAACCTCGATCGGCTTTGCGGGGCTGGCGTTTGCGGCTAAATCACTGATAAATGTAGATCGATTTCTAGCCCCTATTTTCAAAGCGATCGATCGGGGTGATGAACTATCCAAGGGGGAGGTCGATAAACTATTCGCGGCGATCGCATCAATGAAAAGTGTGATGGCGATCGCCGCAAGTGGCTCTAATTTAGTTGCTCGCGGTCTGGCTGTAACTGAGCTTGTCGAGATTCTAGAACAAGGCGACAGTTAACCGCCTGTAGTTCGGCTACTGCCCTTTTGATTGCGACTGACAGGGAATCTAGTCGGTTCAGATCCCCAGAGCGGGGGCGGTTGCGGATTTCGTCTATCAGGATATCTACCAGATCCTCGATCGCTTGTATATCGCTTGAAATGTCGTTCATTGTTTTTTCTCCTATTTTTTGGGGCTAGAGTGGGTCAGTTTAGGGCTAGAGTGGGTCAGTTTGGGGCTGTGTTGGGTCAGGTTGGGGCGGCGGCGTTATGCCGATTAGCACCCCACTGGTCGGTTTTTCGTAACCTGGCAGATCCAATTAATACGTGGTCTGATGATGCTCATAATTTTATAGGTGGTTGGAACTACCCTCAGACTAATCTCTGAGGGCAGTTAGAGGGTAGTTAGAGGTTGAAATGCTTGGTAGTCTGAATAAACATCGTAGTTGCGATGTCTTTAATCTCTGTTGCTGGCAGTTCGATCGCGGTAGGCATGTTGGCAGCGGTGGTTAAGCAGTGAGAGTAAAGCTTACCTAACCGTTCAATGTAATCAGCTATCTCAGCAGAGCGGGAAGGTTGAGCATCGGCTGTAAACCCCATCTGTTGCTTCAGCTTCATCTCAGCTTCAAACGGTAGGGTGACGGCTGGCTGAGTGGATGCTAAACCCACGGCGGGGCAGTTAGAGGCGTGGTCTACCAGGGACGCTTTACCCTTGGAATCGACGGTGATAGTAACCCTTTCCCCGTTTGTCCGTCCCATCACATCTCGATCGCCAGCGGGTCGCCAGACAGAGAAATTACCTTCGGATGTGCAAACATCTAAGACTGACTTTTCCCCATACTTGGTGGTCACTTGGCGGGGCATTCCGTAGACACGAGCGTCAATTAGTTTCATGATTGAGATATTCCTATTTATTGATTGAGTGGGATGACAGGCGATCGCTTACTTTTCGACGGTGGCGATCGCTTTGTCTTGTGTGCGATTTGTTTTACTTGGGTTAGGCTTGCGAATCGCGTTCGTTTCCGTATCTACATATTATCCTTATATAATCATGATGTCAATATAGCTATATATACAAGATACTTATAGATATCAATAGTGTCAACACGCTGTGCTTATGTATCTACTGCTCTCATGTTATTGTGATATAATGACAGACGTACAGACGTTAATTAATATTATGACAGATGATAATTACATCAAGACAAGTGATAGTATAGATATCAACACAGACGATATTTATATAGATGAAATCATGACAGACGATATCCAAATGAGAGCGATTGGTAAGCCCAAAGTAGAGAAAGATCCCAATGCTTTGAAGCTTGCTAGTTTCCGTACTAAAGAGGGAATATGGGCTGAGTTCTGCCAGAAAGCTGAAAGTATCAATTTGACAGCTACAGATGTTCTCAAGGCAGCTATGGATCAATTCATTAATGGTGAATACGATCCTCGTATATATGTGCCATCAAGACAGCATCATGACGGGATTAGTCGTAATGATGCTGTCGATATAGTTAATAGCGCAATAGCTGACACACTAGCAAAGCTCGAACCAAGCAACGAGGCTGTACTGACAGTCATCAATACACTGTCATTACCCAGTAATGATGATGTCAGTACAGCCATCAACACAGCTATCGATCGAGTTAACGACAGGCTGGCAGAGTTAGAGGCTGAGGTAGAGCGGCTTAAGTCTGAAACCCGCACTGTGGAGACATCTGCTGATGTAAACGCTACCAGGGAGACCGCCCCCGCAAAGACCACAGACAAAGATCCCAACGTAAAGTCATGGGCGGCATTCTTTGGCATGATTGGAATGAAAGCTTTAAAGGCTACTGATGCACAGAAAGAGCCGAATGTCGATACTCGCACCCAACAGATCGAACAGGGGCTTAAAGCTGCCAAAGAACAGGGGTTAGGGGAATGGGCTATCAAACGTGCGGGGCGTGACTTTGTAAGAGTTGGCGAATAGTCCCATATAATCGAAATAGCCCCCACCAGTGAAGGCGAGGGCTAGATCGATCGATGGACTGTTACGAGCAGCGCGATCGATATCAACAAAGTTAATTACTAATATTATGACATCAGCAACCGATACGGACATCAGAGAGATTAAAGATTTAATCACGGCTAATACCAAAGCGATCGCAGACCTCACCCTAGAGATGCGGGTAGGCTTTTCCGACTTGAGAGGGCAGATTAATACTGTTGAAGCGAAGCTAGAAGGGAAGATCGATGCAGTTGAAGCGAAGCTAGAAGGGAAGATCGACAAATTGGACGAACGGACTAAGTTAGGATTTTGGGGTTTCATTTTTCGGGGTACCGCACTAGCCGCTTTAGCTGCACTAACGGCGATCTTTGTGAAGTACTTGTTTCCGATACTACCAACAGCATTACCTAAGTAGTAAATTTTGCTCGAAACCACTTTTTACCCCCATTTTTACCCCCGCCAGTTATTGAAAATGGCTATAGTCTTCACAGGCTAACAGTTTGAAGGATTTAAACGTCTGCTTTCGGGAAGCAGAGGGCGTAGGTTCGAATCCTATCATCCCGACTAAGGGTAAAAACAGCACTATAAAAGGGTTTCGGCAAGGTCTTAGCGGCTTTGGCGGAATCTTTTTTGTTGTCTTATTGACAGTGAAAGGGTGGTTAGGGGTGTTTAGACATGACTGTTTTACCCCTATTTTTACCCCTATGAAAGTGACGATCGAATTGCATCAGAATAAACTACGGTTACGTTGGATTTGTCCAGAGATAGGTAAGCGGAAGAACCTACCTTTAGGTGTCGAAAATTCCACTACAGGTAGAGCATTCGCATCTACAATTAAGGATCGGATCGAGACTGATGCTCAACATGGTTATTACGATCCGACCCTGGTTAAATATTTACCCACAAAGAAACGTCAGCAAGTAACTGGGATAACCACAGTTGAGTTATTTGATCGCTTTACCAAGTACCAGCAGAAGCATGAAGGGTTGAGCAAAGCATCGATCGATACTCGCTACAAGTATTTGAAGGTGATGCTAGAGAAGCATTTGAATATTCGGGCGGCTGATGTCGATCGACATGTGATCGATGGCTTTGGCACTGGTCGTTTAAAGGGTGAGTGATAGAATGGGGGAAAACCAAACATCAAGTGGTGCAGATGAAGTGTCCCTCATGCCAGAGTGAGCAAGTAGCAAGAAACGGCAAAAGCAGATTAAAAGATGGGATCCCAATCCAATAGTCCGGACAGATTTATGGAGCCAAGGAGCCATACTGGAGAAGAAGATCGTAGTTAGGATGGGATTTAATCAAAGTCGGGTCAAGTCCTAACATGGAAATAAACAGCTCAAGTAGATGGGCATTGAGTGCCAGCCGC